>NZ_JBFJWS010000113.1:0-9370 GCF_041623545.1 Zhongshania sp.
CAACTCTACGACCACATTCGCCGAGCCGCTCCCACCGACGCCACAATATTGGTCCACGGCGAAACCGGTACAGGTAAAGAACTCGTAGCCAGAGCGATACACAATCAGAGCACCCGAGCCACCAAGGCCATTATTTGCGTAAATTGCGCGGCAATCCCCGAGACGCTCATTGAGTCTGAACTATTTGGTTATGAAAAAGGCGCCTTTACCGGCGCCAACACCAGTCGCATCGGGCTAATCGAAGCCGCCGACGGCGGCACGTTATTCCTCGACGAAATTGGCGAACTACCTCTAGAGGCACAAGCTCGGTTATTGCGCTTTATCCAAGAGGACGAAATTCGCCGCATTGGCTCAGTCGAATCCAGTAAGGTCAATGTCCGACTCATTTGTGCAACCCACCGCGACCTCAAAGAAATGGCCCATGCCGGCCATTTCCGCGAAGATCTGTACTACCGCATTAATGTCATGAAGCTAGAGTTGCCGCCGCTACGCGAGCGCGGCAAAGATATTCTTGAACTTGCCGAAGCCCTGCTCAAGCAGCGCTGCGAAAAAATGAAAAAGCCCTTAATGCACTTCAGCCCCAAGGCAATTCAAGCAATCACAACCTATATTTGGCCTGGGAATATCCGGGAACTGGAAAACGCCATTGAGCGCGCAGTCATCCTTTGTGACCGTAAAGAAATTGACAATGAATTACTCGATATCGACCTTGAGCTTGTTGATATTAGCCAAATACGCGGCCGCAGCAACGATTTCGACAATCGTCCCACCAGCATTAATAACAACGGCAGTGCCGAACGCAAAGATACCCGCAATAAGCCTAGTCGCGCCAACGACCCCAGTGAAGATTTGTCTCTCGAAGATTATTTCCAGCGCTTTGTCCTGGAGCACCAAGACTCAATGAGCGAAACCGAGTTAGCGCAAAAACTTGGCGTTAGCCGTAAATGCCTCTGGGAACGCCGCCAGCGTTTAGGCATTCCACGCAAAAAAGTGGCCGCCAGAACCAATGCCTAATGCACCTCGGCCACCGTTACCCAAGCCAACTGAATGTAACAAAGAGCGTTTACTAAGGTAACAAGTAATAAATATGTAAGGGGTTTCCACAACAGGGGAAATACCTAAGTACTTGAAACAGCTAGATTTTCAAAACATGGCACGGCATATGCTCTCTTTAGGCACAAACAACAATAAGAAAACAAAATAATAATAAGAAACGATAAACAATAATAATAATACAACAGCAAAGAGACCTGGGTGGGGAAGACAATGTTTTCCCCTTCTTCATTTTAGAATCCCCAAAAAATTCCTCCTCTGCATTTCCCGCACATATCAAAGGCCTGTGCTAGAATACTGCCTTTCCAACTAACGGCCGACCCCCAAACTCAATGACATCAAGCTCCGCTACCGGGCTGTGGAAAAAGCTTACCGGCAAATTTTCCAAATCCAGCCAAGGCACTACCAAACAAGTGGCCATTATCCCGCGAGATCAACACATTGTTTCGCGCAAATACATTAGCGACGCCGCCCTAAAAGTTATCCGCAGGCTAAATGACGAGGGCTTCGAGGCTTTCCTCGTCGGCGGCGGCGTTCGCGACCTTCTACTCGGCGGCCAGCCCAAAGATTTTGACATTGCCACCGACGCCACCCCCGAACAAGTGCGCAACGCCTTTCGCAATAGCCGTATTATTGGCCGACGCTTTCGCATCGTACACGTCCGTTTTGGCCGCGAAATCATCGAGGTTACGACCTTCCGCGGCAACCATAGCGCCCCGGCAAGCAACCCACAGCGCAACAAGCACTCTGCGCAAACTGAATCGGGCATGTTGACTCGGGATAATGTTTACGGCTCCATCGACGATGATGCGGCACGCCGCGACCTCACCATAAACGCCCTGTATTACTCCAGCCGCGACTTCTGTGTATATGACTTTGTTGGCGGACTCAAAGACCTCAACAACAAACTTATCCGCATTATTGGCGACCCGGAAACCCGCTACCGTGAAGACCCGGTGCGAATGCTGCGCGTAGTACGCTTCGCCGCCAAGCTCGACTTTGACATTGAAAAGCATAGCGAAGAGCCAATCAAACGCCTCGCTCCGCTACTCAATGATATTGCCGCCGCAAGGATGTTTGACGAAGTTATCAAGCTATTCATGTCTGGCCAGGGCCTGCACACCTACGCGCTAATGCAGCGCTATGAGCTGTTCACCCCGCTATTCCCCGCCACGCAGAAAATGCTCAATCAGCGCGAGCCCGCTGCAGAAGAAATTATTAAGCAGGGCCTAATTAATACCGATATTCGCATCGCCGAAGGCAAGCCCGTAACGCCGGCATTTATTTACGCGGTGATATTGTGGCCGGTAGTGAAACACCTCCAGAAGGAAATCATGGACACTGGTGCGCCGGAAATTGCCGCCCTGCACCAAGCCGCCGAACGGGTTTTGCACAAGCAACAGCAAACGGTCGCCATACCTAAGCGCTTCTCCCTACCCATGCGGGACATTTGGGAGCTGCAATGCCGCCTAACCCGGCGTTCAGGCAAGCGCGCCGAGCAGTTGCTAGAGCACCGCTATTTCCGGGCCGGCTTCGACTTTTTATTATTGCGCGAGCAAGCTGGTGAAATTGAACCAGGCCTCGGGCAGTGGTGGCTGGCATTCCAAGAGGCCCATGTCGACACACGCGGCGCCATGCTAAGCCAGGTGCCAGCGAGCGACAAACCTCGCGCACCACGCCGTCGACGCGGCCCCCGCAAGCCACGATGATCCGTTGTTATATTGCGCTTGGCAGCAATCTTGGCGAGCCGCAGGCGCAGGTCCGCTCAGCGCTGCGCGCACTGGCGGAGCTCCCGAAATCGACACTGGTCAATTGTTCCCGATTATACGGGTCTACCGCCGTCGGGCCGGGACAGCAAGATAACTACGTGAATGCCGTTGCCGCCCTGGACACAGACCTAGCGGCCGAACAACTGCTTATTGCCATGCAGGGTATCGAAGCCCAGCACCAGCGTCGAAGAGACGAGCACTGGGGGCCGCGCACACTCGACCTAGACTTATTGCTTTACGGCGATCACCATATCGCCAGCGACACCCTATGCGTGCCCCATCCACGCATGCACCAGCGCGACTTTGTTTTGCGGCCACTGGCGGATATAGCCCCTCAAAAACTGTTACAGGCCAAATTCGGCGGCATAAATAGCGCCACCTTCAAGGACACCAACGACCTGTGGGTTTTAAACGAAAATGACCAATCACAACCTGCTTAACGAGCCGATCATCAATTTACAGCGGCCACCGCGCTTCATTGCCGTGGAAGGCCCGATTGGCGTGGGCAAAACTACCCTAACGCGCCGCCTAGCTGAGTCGCTCGGCTTCCACCAGCTATTAGAAAAGGCAGAAGACAACCCCTTCCTAGAGCGGTTTTACGCAAATCAGCGCCATGCAGCACTCTCGGCCCAGCTATTCTTTTTATTTCAGCGCGCCCAGCAGCTCAGCGATTTACGCCAAAGCGACCTGTTCGAGCAAACCCATGTCGCTGATTTTGTATTCCAAAAAGACCCCTTGTTCGCAAAAATAACCTTAGAAAACAATGAATTAGAGCTTTACAACAAGGTTTACGAGCAAGTCCAAGTCGATATCCCAACGCCAGATCTCGTGATCTACCTCCAGGCGCCAGTCAAAGTATTGAAAGACCGCATACAACAGCGTGGCGTTGCTTTTGAGCGCAGTATCGATGCCGAATATTTAGAAAAAATAAACGGCGCATACAGCGAATACTTCCACTCTTACCACGACTCACCGCTACTGATCATCAATGCGAGCGAGATCGACTTTGCCAATAATGACCAGCAATATGAACAATTATTGCAATATCTGCTGGAAATTCGCAGCGGTCGCCATTACTTTAACCCCACTTTTTTTTAAGCTCCAACGAGGCGCGCTATGAGTAAGGTCAATATCCTCAGCTTGCTGGCAAAAAAACAAAGCCAGCAAAAGTTTGCCGTGGTCACTTGCTATGATGCGAGCTTCGCAAAATTAGTTGAAAACGCCGGCATTGACGCGATTTTAGTCGGCGACTCCCTAGGTATGGTCTTACAGGGACACGACTCAACCCTGCCCGTTACAGTCGCGGACATGGCCTACCACACCGCCTGCGTTAATCGCGGCTGTAATCGGCCACTGATCATCAGCGACATGCCCTTTGGCAGCTATAACACTGCCGCGCAATGCCTTGATAACGCCACCACCTTGATGCGCGCAGGTGCGCAAATGGTCAAGCTCGAAGGCGGCGACTGGCTTTGCGACAGCATTCGCCAGCTCAATCACGCGGGCATACCGGTCTGCGGCCACCTAGGCCTAACCCCCCAATCCGTCAACGTTTTGGGCGGCTATCGCGTACAAGGCCGAGACGACAACCAAGCTCAGGCCATCCTTGATGATGCCCTAGCCCTAGAAGCTGCCGGCGCCGCAATGCTGGTGCTAGAGTGTGTGCCGCGGAAACTCGCCGCAGAAATCAGCAGCGTTCTTAAAATACCCGTTATTGGTATTGGCGCAGGCAATGAGACCGACGCCCAGGTTCTAGTGCTTCACGACCTGCTTGGCGTCACCGAAAAAACCGCGCGTTTTGTCCGTAACTTCGCCCAGGGCAGCAGTAGCATTGGCGACGCCTTGAGCCGCTACAACGACGCAGTCACAAGCGGCAGCTTCCCTGCCGATGAGCACAGTTTTGACTAATAGCAAAAAGGTGTAAACTGTTACCTCGGGAAACATTTTACAAGGTAACAAAGTCGTGAATTTTTTGTTACCAAAGCATTGAACGGCCATTCCGATTGGGGCATACTTGCCCGCCACTGGCCCAACTGATCAGATTCTGAGCAATCCATCAGTTTTTAAAAGGCCTTACAGCCAGTGTTTTGGTCGCCAGCCCGCGGTGTGCGCGGACTGACTTCACAGCAAACTACCTTCGCAATAGGCGAAGTATGAGATTGGGAAGTTAGGGGTATGAAAACGTATAGCACAGCCGCAGCCTTAAGAGCCGCTTTAAATACAGGACGCCGCGCCGGTAAAACCGTCGCCTTTGTTCCTACTATGGGCAATTTGCATGAAGGTCACCTGCGCTTAGTTCGCAAGGCACGCCAATATGCCGATATTGTGGTTGTCAGCATCTTCGTCAACCCGCTGCAGTTCGGTGCGAACGAAGATTTGAGCAACTACCCACGAACCTTAGCAGCAGACAAAGAAAAACTGTTTGCAGAGGGCGCACAATATTTATTCCTTCCCCAAGTAGAGGAAATCTACCCTGAGGGAATGGACAGCCACAGCAAGATTTCGGTACCCGAGATCTCTGAGGGACATTGCGGCGCCAATCGACCGGGCCATTTCACCGGTGTTGCTACGATAGTGGCCAAGCTTTTCAATATTGTTCAACCAGACACCGCGGTGTTTGGTGAAAAAGATTTCCAGCAGCTTAGCGTTATCCGTAAAATGGTTCGCGATTTGTGTATGCCAATCGAGATTGTCGGTGTTGCCACTGTGCGGGCCGAAGATGGCTTAGCACTGAGCTCTCGCAACGGCTATCTCAGTGCCGAGCAACGGCAAATCGCACCCGTTTTGCACCGTGTATTACAGGAGTGCCGCGAGGCAATTGCCTGTGGTTACGACAGTTATAGCAAACTGGAGCAACACGCCAGAACCAGCCTTAACCGGGCAGGTTTAGTGGCGGATTACTTCAATATTTGCGATGGTCGTACCCTGCGTCCGGTAACAGCGGACACCGAAGAAGTTGTTATTCTGGCGGCGGCCAAACTTGGCTCTACCCGCCTAATTGACAACGTCACCCTGAACGTTAACTCCAGCAGCGACTGGGGAATGTTGGCGGCTAATTAAGCCAGCGAAGACCGAAGAGAAAGGAACAGCGTTATGCAGTCCGTTATGCTGAAAGCGAAACTCCATAAAGCCTGTGTAACCCACGCAGTGCTAAATTATGAAGGCTCCTGTGCGATTGATGGCAAATTACTCGACATGTCGGGTATCCGTGAGTTTGAGCAAATTCAAATTTACAACGTCACCAATGGCGAGCGCTTCACCACTTATGCAATTCGTGGTGAAGATAACAGTGGCATTATTTCGATCAATGGCGCGGCGGCTCACAAAGCCAATGTTGATGACATTATTATCATCTGCGCCTATGCCAGCTACTCCGAAGTTGAGCTAATCAACTTCAAACCCCGCTTGATCTATATGAATCAGGACAATACCGTTAGCCACGCCAGCAACGCCATCCCCGTTCAAGTCGCCTAACACGCCACGCAATTTTGGCCACAAGCCAAAATTGCGTGCAAACTCCACAGCCTCCCCATCGCCACAGTATTGCTGGCAGAATTTCTTACGCCTATCAGCTCACCAACAAAGCATATAAGTCCAGACTCGACTTTAGTCGTAAGGGGCTTCAATCGCTGTCGCCAAGCCGTTATTCTGCTAGATTGAAAGCCGCTATATGACGCGCTACGCCGTCCAACCATAACAATCGCGCATTTGAGAGTTTTACTATGAGTAAAGTCAATGTACACCCAGTGCCTAGCCAATTCGCCTCGAACGCTCACATCAACCGCGAGCAGTACGAAGCGATGTACGAACAATCCTTGACGGATCCAGACACGTTTTGGACAAACCAAGCAAAAACCTTTTTAAGTTGGAACAAAGATTGGCATACCGTTAACAGCTACGACTTTCGCAAAGGTGAAGCCAAGTGGTTTGATGGCGGCGAACTCAATGTGGCCTACAACTGCATAGACCGCCACCTCGAGACCCGCGCCGAGCAAACGGCCATTATTTGGGAGGGTGACGACCCAAGTGAATCCAAGCACATTAGTTATCGCGAATTACACAGCGAAGTCTGCAAACTCGCCAATGTCTTGACAGCACAGGGCATTAGCAAGGGTGACCGAGTGTGCATTTACATGCCCATGATCCCCGAAGCCGCCTACGCCATGTTAGCCTGCGCCCGAATTGGCGCTATTCACTCAGTCGTATTCGGCGGTTTTTCACCGGAGGCCTTAAAGGATCGCATTCAGAACGCCGACTGCAAAATGCTAATCACCGCCGATGAAGGCCTGCGCAGTGGTAAAAAAATCCCACTCAAAGCCAACGCCGATAAAGCCCTGGAAAATTGCCCTAGCATTGAGAAATGCCTCGTCATAAAACGTACCGGTGGCCAGATTAACTGGCAAGATGACCGCGACCGCTGGTACCACCAGGAGATGGCCAGCGCGAGCTCAGACTGTCCAGCGGTCGCCATGCCCAGTGAAACCCCCCTCTTTATTTTGTATACCTCTGGCTCTACTGGCAAACCCAAGGGCGTATTGCACACTAGCGCGGGCTATTTGCTGCAGTCAGCAATGAGCCATAAATACGTTTTTGACTATAAAGATGGCGAAGTATTTTGGTGCACCGCCGATGTCGGCTGGATCACCGGCCACAGCTATATTGTCTACGGGCCACTGGCCAACGGCGCCACCACGCTCCTTTTTGAAGGCGTACCGACCTACCCCGACGCTTCCCGTTGCTGGCAGGTCATCGACAAGCACCAGGTCAACATTTTCTATACCGCACCAACGGCTCTGCGCGCATTAATGGGCGCTGGCGACGAGTACGTCACGAGCAGTGATCGCAGCAGCTTACGCTTACTCGGTTCGGTAGGTGAACCCATTAACCCAGAAGCATGGGAGTGGTATCACCGCGTAGTGGGTGAGGAGCGCTGCCCAATTGTTGATACTTGGTGGCAAACCGAAACCGGTGCCATGATGTTAACGCCACTACCCGGTGCCATTGATATGAAGCCTGGCTCAGCCACCAAGCCCTTCTTCGGTGTCGAGCCCGCGCTACTCGACAATGACGGCAAGGAAATCAACGGTGCTGGAGAGGGCCTACTGGTAATTAAACGCTCGTGGCCTGGGCAGATTCGCACAGTTTACGGAGACCATCAGCGCCTAATCGAAACTTATTTCAGCACCCACCCCGGCTATTACTTCACCGGAGATGGCGCCCGTAGAGACGCCGACGGCGATTACTGGATCACCGGCCGAGTCGACGATGTACTGAATATTTCTGGTCATCGTATGGGCACCGCCGAAATTGAAAGCGCGCTGGTACTCCATGAGGCCGTGGCAGAAGCCGCCGTGGCCGGCTACCCACACGATATCAAGGGACAAGGCATTTACGCCTACGTCACCCTGATGCACGATATCGAGGGAACTGAAGAGCTACTGAAAGAATTAACGGCGCTTTGTGTCAAGGAGATCGGTCCCATCGCCAAACCAGATCTAGTACAGTGGGCACCGGGATTACCCAAAACCCGCTCGGGTAAAATTATGCGCCGGATACTGCGTAAGATTGCTGCCAATGAGCTGGACAATCTGGGCGACACATCTACCCTTGCGGACCCTTCCGTTGTCGATCAATTAATCGACAACCGCTTGAACCGTTAAAAAATTAGTTAAGGCGCGGCCAGAGCCCGCGCCTTAACTGAGTACTTAGCAAATAAACTCATCCTCGCTCATATCCATTACGCCATTCGCGCCAGCGAGCATGGCTGCCTTGTGGCTAGCCGTTCTCGGTAGCAGACGCTGGAAGTAGAAACGCGCGGTTTTAAGCTTACTGCTATACAGCGGATCATTTGAACCGGCGTCCAGCTTTTGCTGCGCGACCTCGGCCATTTGTGCCCACAGGTACGCAAACGTTACATAGCCCGAGTACATTAGGTAATCCACCGAGGCTGCGCCCACTTCGTCGGCATTTGCCATCGCCTTTTCACCGACGGCCATAGTCACTTCGCCCCACTCTTTATTCAACACCGCCAATGGCGCAATAAACTCGGCAAGCCCAGCATTGTCTTTGTTTGCTTGGCAGTACTTATGAATAATCTTAGTGAAGTTACTTAGAACGGCGCCGCCGCTGCCCAATACCTTGCGACCGATAAGGTCGAGGGCCTGAATTCCGGTGGTCCCCTCGTAAACCGTCGAGATTCGATTATCCCGTGCAATCCGCTCCATACCGTTGTCACTAATATAACCGTGTCCACCAAACACCTGCACACCGAGGTAGGTCACCTCCTGGGCTGTCTCGGTACAAAATGCTTTGGCGATCGGCGTCAATAATTCCAATAATTGAGTGGCTTCCGCTTGCTGCGCTTCACTGCCAAATTGACTTAAATCCACTTGCTGAGCGAGCCAGTAGATAAGAGCCCGCTGACCTTCAACAAAGGCCTTTTGTGTTAGCAACATACGGCGCACATCGGGATGAACCATAATAGGGTCAGCCGGGCCATCGGGATTTTTGGGGCCCGTTAAAGACCGCATTTGTAAACGCTCACGGGC
>NZ_JBFJWS010000114.1:0-9289 GCF_041623545.1 Zhongshania sp.
CTATGCAGCCTATGGCGGCGTATATATCGGTGTCGCCATAATATGGTTATGGGCAGTTGAGGGTATTCGGCCAACGCCATGGGATATTATTGGGTCTGGCGTCGCCCTAATTGGCATGGCCATTATTATGTTTGCGCCGCGAGCCACATTATAAAACGCTGCCTACCGACTCCCGTGAATCTTTCCAGGCTGCTAACGATTACTTTCGTTAAAGTAGGTAATAAATTCATAAGCGTGCACGGCATCATCTTGAAATGAATACAAGGTGAGATTATCTTTAATATAGCTTTCATAATTTTGAAGGTCGGCAATTTTATCCATGTTCTTAAAGCCCATCGACCACCCAGCAAAATTTCGTTCTTTCACGCGCCCAGTAATGACGGTCAACACATCCTTGTGTCGCTCATCCTGCTTGATAGTAGCATAGAGCTCCCGAACCGTTTCCTCCTCACCTTCAAGCATCTGCATAAAATTACCGCCCTTATAGAGCAGCATTCCGCTAATATCCAGATCACAATTCTTCGCCTGAGCCTGACGCAAAAGCACTAGCAAATCTTCTTCAGGCATTAATTCCACTGATGAGCTGACATAAATTAGATAGAAAATCACCGCCCCAACCCTCTAAGTGCATTGCAATCGACCTAGTTTCTAATCTCGCCACCCTACCAAGATACAGATACAGGCTTATTCAATATAACGCACTATCAGCATTCTGCTAGGAAACACAAATTTTAAAAACGCAATCAATGAATATCGGCCGCTGCCATGAGAATCACCTTAAAAATTGGCGCTACAAACTATCATTTTTATAAAGAGGCTGATCGCCACTGTGATCTCGGCCTCCGTGACGGCCTTTCATTCCCTGCTTCGCAAACAATAAACGCTGCTCCACTGGCATTTTAGGCAATACCTCCGCCAGCACATGATGACTAATTTTTTTCATTTCAGTCTCTGCGGTTCGCATCCGCTCAAAGCCCTGACTGATCTCTTCCGCGCTTACCTGAGGCACTTTTAAAATTTTGAACATATCACGTCGGGCGCTCCGCATTTCGCGAAAAGCGCCGCGCATTTCGCTGCGGTGCGCCTCCATCGCTAGGCGCATAGGCTCAGCGAAGGCACTGGGCGCATCCCGCAGTAGCTGTCGGGTCATGCCGTGCATAGCCCGACGCTCTTCCCCCGCCATACGATGTCCGATAAATAAGCCGACCAAGATCCCATTTACTACCAGTGAAACTAGTAAGGCCATTAAAATGCCTTTCTTCGATGTCATTGCACATCCTCCGCGAGCCAATCGCTCACCTCATACGTAATAGTGACGTTTAAATAAGCTACCTCGCTATCACTAAATACCTCCACATACCCACCTGCACCGAGAGCCACCCCCAGTAACACCGAGGCGGCCGCTGACGCGAAACTAATTTGCCAAAAGCGCGCGCCACCCTCTGTCACTCGCCCTACACGCGCTAGCGCGACGGCCCGCTGGGGCTGCTCGGTAATTGCCTGCAGACGACGCGCCATGGCATCGCTTATCGCGAGTTCAGTTAAATTGTCACAATAGTCTTGTACCAAGGCAGCTTCGTCTTTATTTGCCCGGGTCTTTATGGATTGCCAATCCTGATGACAATTGCGACTAAGCATTATGAAGACTCGGAGCAAAAATCGTCGCCACCGCGGCCAAGCGCTAATGTCACTGCCGTAAAACTGCACAGTTGCCTCTAAGGCCTTTTGTACTCTGTTCACGCGCTGCCTCCCAAACGTTCTTTCAACTGCGCTTTGGCACGGCCCAGCTGCGACTCCACGGCTTTAGCCGACAAGCCCATAATTTCTGCAATATCTTTTACTGGCAGGTCTCGGTAGAAGCGAAAAGCCAACACCGCCCGATAATTTGACGGCAAGCTGGCTAATGCTAATAACAGGGCCGAATCCGCGACCTCACTTGAGCATGCGCTTGATTCTGCACCATGACTCTCGTCCCCGGCCTCGGCATCAAGCTCCGCCGCCGCCAACCCGTCATTTAGCACATAACGCAGTTGTACCCGCTGCCGAAAATTTATCGCCAAGTTGTTGGCCACGCGATACAACCAAGTAGTTAGTTTGGCATCGTCTCGCCACTGGGGGGCGTGCACCCACAGGCGCTCAAAAACTTCTTGGCATAAATCCTCAGCATCATCGCGAGACAATACAATGCGGTACAAAACATTGAGTACCAGCCTGCTATGACGATTGAGCAAGCTGGCAAATGCCTGCCGGTCACCATTGGCAAGCCGGCGCATCAATTCACTGTCGTCAATCATTCAGACAGCGTTATTCATCAGGTATTCGCCGCTTTGCACGTTAAGCTCCTCGCATTTCGCGCTTAGCTGCACGCATTTCTTGTCTACTTATTTCACCATCACCATTGGCGTCCAACCGTTTAATTTTCTGCTCGGCTTCGCTGGCAAACTCCTCTGCCGAGATCATGCCGTCACCATTGAGATCAGCTTTACTAAAACGCACCTTGGCTTTCTCCTCGTGCATTTTTTGGCGCTGCGCCGCCATTTTCGCCCTCATTTCCGCAGTTTCTGCCTCAGTCACAAAACCGTCACCATTTAAATCCATTTTTTTAAACATGGCCTGTCGGTGTTCCAGCATTTCTGCGGTGCTTACCACGCCATCATCATTGAGGTCTGGATTATGGTGACGTTTATGGCCCTCACCGGCGTGTGCAGCCAATGTCATGGCGCTAAGCAGAACTGCTGGGAAAATTAATTTGGTATTCATATTTGTTACTCCGATAAAGGTTCGGTAGATTGCTACGGCCGTATTGATTAAACACCCCAGCTCATAAAACCCCTCGCAGCGACCTCTTGTATGGCAAAAAACACAAACCGTTAGTTCTCATCACCACTCGAATGCGTTAAAGTTAGCCTAAATCTAACTATATTTGATTGCAAAAGACCTTTGCGGGCCTCTGAATCTTCTACCTGCCAAATAGGTAACTCAGTAAATTTACATGCCCCAGCAACTTAATTAGCTAAGGTCATAATAAAAATGTGAACAGGACGTTCCGTGCCAGAGAGATTTCTATGCCTACGCGTATCGCCCTCGTTATTGCGACATTAATCAGCAATTTTGCCCTTACAAGCCTAGCATTAGCAGATAGTAACTACTCACATCGCGACCCAATTGAAGCAAGCTTAGCTTACCAAGCAGTGATTAGAACCCCATCATTCAGCGACCATAATGACGGTCATGTGTGGATCGCCGAGATGTCTAAAATGACCCGCCGCTACGTCCGCGACCCCGCTACGCGACTCCGCATATTGGCGCTGGCGCACAAACACGCTCTTGGTAACCAGCTGCCGCCGGGGCTGGTATTGGCTGTAATTGAAACTGAAAGCAGTTTTAACGGCCGCGCGACCTCTCGCGTTGGCGCCCGAGGCTTGATGCAGGTAATGCCCTTTTGGCGAGATGTATTAGGCCATTCCAGCGACAATCTTTATCAGACTGAGACCAATATTCGCTATGGCTGCAAAATTCTCAAACGCTACCTAGACCGCGAAAATGGCAATATTAGCCGCGCACTGGCCCGCTATAATGGCTCTGTGGGCAAATTGACCTACGCCAATAAAGTGATCAAAAAATGGCGGCGTTTTGATTCCACGCTCGAACTGGAGTCTGGCTTATTACTCGCCCAGCGCTAGTCAGCGCTGCACTCATAACGCCAAACCCCGGCTTCAAGGTAGCAACGATTTTTGGCGCCAGGGGACAGGGGATCACGCGCTTCATAGCCAGCATCACCAGCGTAGAGCATGCACACCCTATCATCATGCTTGGTGATTTGTGGCGTAATAAAGGGCGCGGGGCGGTCACGATAGAAACACTGCGCAGCGGCGACACTTGCACAGCGGTGTAATTCCTCGAGTGTCACCACCGTCGGCGGTAATAAAGCCAATTCGCCGTGGCGATGTTGTTCAAGAAAGGTATTCGGACTCGCCCAGCAGAAGGCATCCATCTCCTCGCCGTCAACAATCACTTCAGGTACATCTTGGCCGACCGTCGCAAGATAAAACCACGTTGCGAAACGCCGCCCCATACTCGGAGGCGTCGTCCAGTGAGACAACAACAACAACGACTCCGGATTTAGCACGAGGCCCGATTCTTCTTGTGTTTCACGAACCCCCGCGACTCGGGACGCCTGCGCTTCGTCGCGGTCTTCGGCGTAATCTTCAGGGTCAATTCGCCCCCCTGGGAACACCCAGTGACCACCACTAACCTTTAGCTGGCTATGCCTGCGCAGTAATAAGGTTTCAATACCCTCCGCCCCGTCGCGAACAATCACCACGGTCGCGGCTGCGCTTATCTCTGCACTCATAATTAATTACCACACACCATCTAGTGCACTTATTAAGGTTTGAACTCTTGGCCTAACTCTAAAATTATCAGGCAAATCGGCGTACACAATATTGCCATTTTCATCAGCAATTAGGGTCGTTGGTAATACCGTATCGCTACCATAGCCTAGGATTCCCAACGGAACACCATGGTGGTGATAAATGCCTAAGCGTTTCGCCGCCCTACTGTCGGTATCAGTGCATATTTGCATTGATACGTTTAAGCGCTGGGCCAGCTCGGCACTGCGCTGGGGTGTTTGCGGGCTAATTAAAACAACTGCAACACCCCGGCGCTGTATTTCTTGATATTGCTCGGCCAGCGCCTGAATTTGCGCTTGGCACACTGGACACCAGTTCCCGCGATAAAATATGTACAGTGTCTTACGGCCGAGAAAAGCCGAAGAATGCAGCTCAACCCCATCTGCGGACAGAACCGTAAAGTCCGGCAATTTAGCACCAATTTTCAGTAAAGGATTGTCCGGTCGGTCTAGGTCCGAATACCAAAATATATACAGGAGTACGCCGCCCAAGCCGAAAAACAAAGTGTAAAACGTCGGCAATGGCCGCATCTCAATAACGGCCAACAACGCGCCGACAAAAGCCGCGACAACGGGAATCGCGATATAGTTTGCAATTCCGCTCCACGGCAGAGAATAAACAATGGCCATAAATACCACTAAGGGTGCTATAGCGACGCTCACCCCCAGCCAAGACCAACTAAAGGTATTGCCATTAAGGTGGTACACCACACTTTGCGCCGTCACAATTAGGCACATTAAGAAGTATGGAATTGCATACCAACGCTTAATTTGGCCGAGCAGGGCCTTTATCATTTTTTATTATCCCGACTATTCACTCAAACACCTCAAGCCACGCTGTTAAATATAGCTATTGTGGGTTAGCTTTAGAAAATCAAACGCGCGACGCATTGACCTAAAATTTTTTACCAGGTAAAAACCGGCAATAGCTAAGAAAAACATTAGGACATAGACTTGTGGCGTATTCAAATTAATTAGCTGGCGACGCAATAAGTTACAGCTATAATTTAAAGCTTTAAACTATCAATTTTGTGTAAACACAGGGTGTGAATACCGTTATGGCAAAACTTTCAGTCATGGACCTCGCTTTTTTCTTAACCGAAACGGATGCGAGCCCCAAGCATGTCGGTGGCCTGCTGATGTTTCGCAAGCCCGCCAAGGCGGCGGCAAACTACGTAGAACAAGTCGTTGCCGAATACGCGGGCAATATTAACGAAATTCGTGCTCCCTTTAATCAAATCATCAAATTCAGCCGATTCAGCGCGCCACAGTGGCAAGTCGATAGTCAGTTCAATATAGAAAACCACGTTTTTTTTCACACCCTGAGTGGCAGTGATTTCCGCGACAGCCTGTATGCCGAGGTGAGCGAGCTACACAGTATTCGTCTCGACAAAAGCCGGCCTATGTGGGAAATGCATGTATTTCAAGGCATAGACAACCAGCGCTTCGCCATCTACACCAAACTCCACCACGCCTATGCTGACGGCGTCACCATGTCCTCATGGTTGGTCAATAGCCTCAGTAAAACTGCCCGCACCAAGGCAGTGACCCCAATTTGGTCGGTGCTACCCCAGAAGCGTCTGCAAAATACAGCGGACAGCATCTCTATAATGAAAGTCCTAAGCCAACTTGGTGGCCGCTCAGGTGACTATATCAAAGCCATAGCTGGGCTATCCAAACTCAGCGCGCAACTGGCTTTAGAAACCCTAAACCTTACCAAAAATGCCGTGGCAGTACCCTATAAAGCCAACCCCCACACCCCGCTTACCGGCCAAGTAAGCGCTGGTCGCCAAATAGCGACGGCGGCGGTAGATATGAAGCGCGTCACCCGCCTGCGCCAACAGACCCGATCGACGCTTAACCATATTGCCTTGACCTGTATTGATGGCGCGCTGCACCGCTATTTGCAAGATTGTAACGCCGACATCGACGAGCCAATCACCATTCAAATGCCGGTAAATTTACGTCGAAGCGGTGATGACAGCCTTGGCAATAAAATCGGTATTGTGTTGGTAGAGCTCGCCAGCAAAACCACCGACCCCTATGAGCGCCTGCGGGAAATCGGCTTTACGCTCCGCAACGTCCGCTACCAGATTGACGGCGTACCGCCGGCCTCGGTAATGGCCTATACCGTCTTACTAGGTGGGCTTTCGCTCGTCAGTGAGGCCCTTAAATTAGGCGACGTATTACCGCCGCTTGGTAACACGCTGGTTTCTAATGTACCCGGACCAGCTAAACCACTCTACCTAAAAGGCGCCAAGCTCGAAGAAATGTACCCGCTTAGCGCACTCACGCCCAGCAATCACTTGAATATTACGCTATACAGTTATGATGGCCGCCTGCAATTTGGCCTAGTCGCCAGCCAGGCGATGCCAAACCTTGATATTCTCAGTGATTACATTCACGATGCATTTGACGACTTGGAAGAGGCGGTATCCCCTCGCCAAGGCAAACTAGATTAAAAATAATAGTTTTATCGCAGTACTGATTTTAAAAGACCTGGAGATTCACCTATGAGTTATTTTGTTACCGGCGGAACCGGCTTTATTGGTCGCTTTCTGATTGAACGTCTCGCCAAGCGCAAAGGTACCATCTACGTTTTGGTGCGCCGAAGCTCCAAGCAAAAATACAAAGACCTATTACAAAAGACAGGTCTGAGCAGTGATCGTTTAGTCGCAATTAACGGTGACTTATCCAAACCCAAGCTTGGTATTAGCGCCAAAGATCTCGCGACACTCAAAGGCTCAGTTAAGCAGTTTTACCACCTTGCCGCGATCTACGACCTTAAGGCGGATGCTGCAAGCCAAGAAATTGCCAATATTGAAGGTACCAAGAACGCGATTGCCGCTGCCGAAGCCATGGAAGCCAAATGCTTCCACCTCGCCAGCTCTATCGCCGCAGCGGGCATGTATCGCGGCGTATTCCGCGAGGATATGTTTGAAGAAGCGCGGGGCTTGGACCACGCCTACTTCCGCACCAAGCACGTATCTGAAGGCCTTGTGCGCAGTGAGTGCAAGATCCCCTACCGTATTTACCGCCCAGCGATGGTCGTTGGCGACTCTAAAACGGGGGAAATCGACAAAATCGACGGTCCTTACTACTTCTTTAAACTATTGCAGCGACTGCGAAACCGTCTCCCCCAGTGGATGCCTCTGATTGGCATTGAAGGCGGACAAATGAACATTGTGCCAGTAGATTATGTCGCTGATGCAATGGACTTCCTGTCCCACAAAGCAGGATTGGATGGGCGCTGTTTTCACTTGGTTAACACCGAGACTCAGCAAGTTGGCGAAGTACTTAATATTTTATCCAAGGCCGCCCACGCCCCCCGCTTTGCCATGCGCATCGATATGCGCATGTTTGCCTTTATTCCCCCGTCAATATTGAACTTAGTAAAAGGCCTCCCCCCGGTGCGCCGTATTATTAGTGCCGTATTGGCTGATTATGGCATCCCCCCCGATGCCGTTAGCTTCATGAATATGCCCACCCGCTTTGACACCCGCGACACCATGAAAGCACTCAAGGGCAGCGGCATTGCCCCCCCGGCGCTAGAGGACTACGCGGCCAAAATTTGGGATTACTGGGAACGCAATCTCGACCCGAGTTTATTTAAGGACCGCTCACTACGCGGCAACGTCAAGGATAAGGTCGTTGTTATTACCGGTGCGTCTTCCGGTATTGGCAAGGCGGCATCGCTGAAATTAGCGGCTGCTGGCGCCAAGGTCATACTGGTAGCCCGTTCGGTAGAAAAACTGGATGAAACCCAAAAAGAGATTTCCGAAAAAGGCGGCACTAGCTTTGCTTATAGCTGTGACGTATCGGATTTAAGCTCTTGTGACAAGCTGGTAGCTACCCTGATCGAAAATCACGGCCAAGTCGATGTACTGGTGAACAACGCCGGCCGCTCAATTCGCCGCTCACTAGAACTGACCTTTGACCGCTTCCACGATTTTGAGCGCACCATGCAGCTCAATTACTTTGGCGCTATTCGTCTCATTATGGGTCTGGCACCATCAATGCTGGAGCGTAGAGCTGGTCACGTGATCAATATCTCATCGATTGCGGTCATCGTGGGCACCTCGCCGCGCTTCTCCGCATATGCCGCGTCTAAATCAGCCTTGGATGCCTTCTCGCGCAGTGCAGCAGCGGAGTTCTCAGACCGTAATATCGCCTTCACGACCATCAATATGCCACTGGTGAGAACGCCAATGATTGGGCCAACCTCAATCTACAACTCGGTACCCACCCTATCGCCAGAAGAAGCTGCCGACATGATTTGCGATGCGATTATTCGCCGTCCAAAGCGTATCGCAACTGGCCTCGGTATTACCGCGCAGGTGCTCAACGCCATCATGCCGAAAGCGGTAGAAATCACCATGAACACAGTATTCCGCACCTTCCCAGATTCATCTGCGGCCAAGGGTGACGGCGATGCAAGCGCGCCCGAAGTGTCCACTGAGCAAATGGCGTTGGCGGCGGTACTGAAAGGGGTTCACGTCTAAACACTGACGCCTTTAGGCTTAAGACTGACAAGGAGGGCTTTGGCCCTCCTTTTTTTATGTCTACTTGTTATGCCGCCAATAACCCAGAGGGGAAATAGTCCACAAAACGTATCGCGCCATACATTGAAAATATCGCAATAAGCCAAATAATCGGTAGCTTGCGACTACGTAAGACAAACAAACCCGCTAGTGCCCAAAATAGCGAAGACAGGTCTTTTGGCGCATTACTCAATACCGGATTCACCCAAGCAGCCACTAACATGCCAACCGCTACCGCATTCACTCCCGCAATCGCCGCAACAACGCGGCCCTGCTGAGCCAATTGCCGCCACACGCCACTAAGCCCAGCGACTAACAAAAAGCCAGGCAGGAACAC
>NZ_JBFJWS010000115.1:0-9263 GCF_041623545.1 Zhongshania sp.
TCGCGAGTTTTCGCTGACAATGGCCATTGCCGCCTTTTTGTGTGTACTTAAATTTATAAGGATTTCTATGTCTGAATTGGTTTTTTCGTCAACAGTCGCCCTAGAGCAGGCATTAGATGGCAGCGACGAGGCTTTTCATCGATATTTTCACGCGCTGTATAACTGCAGTTCTGATTCAGATAATACGATAAATCAGCATCGGCAGCGTTTGCAGGTGGAGTATCCCGAGAAAGCTGTCCCGGTTGGTCGGTACTTTGTATTATGGGGCGAGGCGGCAGTTAAGTCCTTGCGCAGTTATTATAGTGAACTTGTTGCCAATGAGTCCTTGCCTGATGATTTTCGCGGTTATGCCAATGGCAGGTTGCAAGCAATTGAACTGCGCCATTTGACCAGTCAAGGCTTATCAGTCCCTATCGATTTATCTGAAGGGCAGCTCAGCAAGGACGATTACCTTGATTTTTATACCTGTGTCGCGCTTTCTAATGGTCAGGTTATTGTTAAAGATACAGAGTAACGAGCGCGAGGGCTTGTTTCTTTGTGAGGGCGAGTAGGCCTTAATGTAATGCGCCTTAAAAGCCCGCTCTACAACATAGCGCTGCCTGCTCATTGCGTTAAATGCCCGCCATGCATATGTGGTTTTTATTGAACGTTTTCTATAATGCGTAATTTAGATTGCTAAAAATTACGCATTTCTCTTGTCGTGCGCCGCGCATCGCCCTAGACTTGGCTCTGTTTGACAACTAAACAGGACTGTCTTCGCTCATGCTGCTGGAAAGCTCACCGCAAAATATCAATATGCCCCTTACCCTGCCAAGGCTCTTCGGCTGGGCTGCGCAGCAATTCAGTGCGAAAGCCGCTGTTCGCGAAGGTGGGAAGGATATCTCTTATTCCGACCTAAACGATTTACGCCGCGCTGCTGGACGGGCATTCATGGCAATGGGGGTCGGTCACGGTGACCGTGTGGCGATATGGGCGCCGAATAGCGCTGAGTGGATTGTGGCGGCGGCGGGTGCGCAATCAGTGGGGGCAATTTTAGTGCCGCTGAATATCCGCTTACAGGGCAGTGAGGCCGCTGATATATTGGGCCGCGCTGGGGTTAAAGTTTTGCTTACCGTGGCTGAACTCGAAAAGGGTGAGCCGCTGGCGATGTTGGCTGAGCAGGCACTTCCGGAATTACAGCAGCGTATTCTATTACCCCCTTATTCAGGCACAAATACAGGGTCAATCGCGGCAAGCATGAGCTGGATTGATTTCATGGCAAGTGCCGCTCAGGCCGATGACGCAAAGTTTATTGCCGCCGAGCGGGCAGTGAACCCCTTTGATAGTGCCGATATGCTTTTTACCTCGGGAACCACGGGCAAAGCTAAGGGGGTGCTGTGCAGTCATGAGCAGAATATTCGGGCATTCCAGAGCTGGAGTGCGACGGTAGGTCTGCGCAGTGACGACAATTATTTAATTGTGAATCCTTTCTTTCACTCCTTTGGTTATAAAGCGGGTTGGTTGGCGGCGATTATCAGTGGCGCAACCATTCTGCCCATGGCGAAATTTGACAAGCGCAGTGTTCTAGAAACTATTCAGCGCGACAAAGTGACCATGTTACCGGGAGCGCCGTCGCTTTATGAAATGCTATTAAACGCCCCTGAGCGCGGTGACTACGATTTGTCGAGTTTGCGGCTGGGCGTTACTGGTGCGGCTTCTGTGCCGGTGCAGTTAGTGCGCGATATGCGGAATATTCTTGGCTTTGAAACAGTGGTAACCGCATATGGATTGACTGAGTCGACCGGCGTTGTGACTGTTTGCCGTCCCGAAGATGAGGCGGAAACGATTGCGACGACCTCAGGTCGGGCGATTGAAGGCGTTGAATTGATATGCGCCAATCCCAATACAGGTAAGGAAGTGCCAAGGGGCAGTGAGGGTGAGGTTTGGTTGCGCGGCTATAACGTGATGCAGGGTTATTTTGATATGCCTGAAGCCACTGCAGAAACGATCACCGCCGATGGTTGGTTGAAAACCGGTGACATTGGCGTCATGGACGAACGGGGTTATTTACGCATCACTGATCGCCTCAAAGACATGTACATCATGAATGGCGAAAATGTTTACCCCGCTGAGGTCGAGAAAGTTTTATACGGCTTGTCCGGCGTAGCACAGGCCGCGGTGATCGGCGTACCTAAGGCGCCACAGGGCGAAGTGGGGATGGCCTTTGTGGTTAAAAAAGCGGGTAGTGACCTGAGCGCTCAGCGTGTGAGTGAATATTGTGGCGAGTATTTAGCGCGCTATAAATGTCCGTTTTACGTGGAGTTTGTCGAGGCCTTACCTTTAAATGCCTCGGGCAAAGTGCTAAAAACCGAATTAAAAATCTTGGCAAGCACGCTGCTGAGTAAGAAAAAATAAAGCAGCTAAGGGAAACGGCTATGACAGAACTCGAAGGCGATGATCATTTACGCCCTGCACCATCCCAGCATATGGACGAGGTAGATCACCGCATTGTCGCTCATTTGCGTCGTGACGGTCGCATGGCGTTCAAAGCACTGGCAAGCGAGCTGAGCTTGACCGAGGCAACTGTCCGTTCGCGGGTGCGTCGCCTAGAAGAGGGCGATAGCTTGCGTGTGGTGGCAGTGACTGATTACGAAGCGGTGGGTTATTCCATGATGCTTGCGGTCGGCATACAGGTAGAAGGCCGGCCTGCCGATGCCGTGGCCAATGATTTAGCGGCTTTTCCTGAGGTGTTTTCGGTGTGTCAGGTGGTGGGCACCTTGGATATTGAAACCTTGGCGGTGGCCAAGGATCAGGAAAGCCTCACCGACTTGCTCGTGCGTTTGGGCGCGGTGCCCGGGGTGCGCAAATTACAGCCGTCAGTTGCCTTAGATGTGTTAAAAAATCAATCGAACTGGGTGCCCTTTGGGCATGGTGTATAAGGCGGTGACTGTGGCTAAAAAACAATTAGACGAACTTGATCGCAAAATACTTGACGGTTTGGCTCAAGATGCCCGCATCAGCAATCGTAAAATTGCCGCTGATTTAGGCATCACCGAGGGCACTGTACGCAGTCGCATTAAGCGTATGGAGAGCGAAGGTCAGGTGCGGATCACCGCCATGACCAATATTGCGCGCTTGCGCAATCCGACCCTTGCCTATATTTGGGTGGAGGTTGAGCGCAGCGCCCAGTGCGACGATGTCGCCGAGCAACTTGCGGCAGTGCCGGAAATTGGCTTTGTCGGTAAAATGCTCGGCCGTTCCGATATTTTAGCGATTACCCTAGTGCGAGATAATGCCGAATTGGCGCGCTTCTTACACAGTAAAATCACCGGTTTACCCGGCGTACGTCGTACCGAATGCTCGCTAGGCGTGAATTTTGTTAAGCATGACTATCGTATGAGCCGTATAGTAAATGACTGAGTGCTCGCGTTTTGAGCTTTGAGTCCTACCGAGAATAATAAATGACAAAGTCTGTTGATCCTGCCGTTGATGTGGAAAACACCCCACAACCCATTGAAGTCCTCCATGAATCTCATCTAAGTGCCAAACAATGGCTCCTTGTTGTGCTTTGTACTATGGCAAGCATGATTGAGGGCTTTGATATTGTCGCCATTGCCTACACCGCACCGGCGATCAGTCAGGACTGGGGTGTTTCCGCGACCGACATGGGGGTGGTGTTAAGCGCTGGTGTGCTCGGCATGACGCTTGGCGCAATGTTTCTGTCGTTCTTAGCTGATCGCTATGGTCGCCGCATAATGGTGAGTGTGTCGATGCTAATCGCCGGTATCGCGACAAGCGCCGTTATCTTTGCGGGTACTGTCGCTGAATTAGTCGTTCTGCGGGTTGTTGCCGGTTTAGCCCTAGGTCTATTGGTTGCGTCATTGTCGCCATTGGTGGGGGAATTTAGTCCCCGTCGACACCGCACGTTAATCATATCGGTGCTGATCGCTGCGGCGTCCTTGGGTGCGGTAATCGGCGGCTTACTCACGTCGGTGATTGTTGCCGAGCACGGCTGGCAGAGCGTTTTTCTGTATGCCGGTATCATCACCGTGGTTCTCGGTATTTTGATTCAGCTACTGGTGCCAGAGTCACTGGCGTTTACGATTAAGCGTCATCCTGAATTGGGTTTAGAGAAAGTAAATCAAACCCTGCTCAGTTTGGGGCAGGCACCCCTGGCGGCATTGCCGATAGTGCCCGAGTCTGTGAGTCGAGAATCTTCCACCGTGTTTGCGCTGTTGATACCTGCGCGTAGAGTAACCACGATACTGACTTGGGCGGCATTTTTCGCTGGCTTTTTGGTGGTGTATTTTATCACCAGCTGGATGCCGCAAATTTTGACCAACGCGGGTTTAAGTCAAGAAAAAGCCATTCAGGCAACGGCGGCGATTCCCTTTGGCTCACTAATTGGTACTTTATTGATTGGCTGGTTGGCAAAGTGGGCTGCAATAAACCGCATAATAGCCGCGGCATTTATTGCTGGAACGGCGGTTATGCTGGTACTTAGCTTCCTTGTCCGCGATATTGCTAGCATGAGTTTTTCACTGATTTGGATCATGCTTTTCCTTATTGGTATTTTTGTGATGGGCGCGTTCTCCAATCTTTATAACATTGCCCTAGCGGTATATCCGGTACAGGTGCGTAGCACCGGTTTGGGCTGGGCGGCTGGGCTAGGTCGGGCAGGGGCGGTAATCAGTCCCTTCTTGGCGGGCGTACTGATGGGGATGGGCGTTTCTTTACCTGCACTGTTTCTTTATTTTGCGATTCCCACTGTGGCGGCGGCAGGCTTGGTATACCTCATTAATATGCGGGAAATGCCCTAGGAGCAGAGGACTTAGCTGCTAAAGGTTTTAGTGTGGCAGCAATGTCGATATTCCTAAAATAAGTAGAAGTGCATTGCCCAGCCCTTGATTGGCGAGGGAGGTGTGGTTTGAATTTTATCAGGAGGGCACATGGAAAATTCATCGTCAGAGAAGAAAGAGGCTTCGCTGGAGTACGCGGGATTCTGGGTGCGGGTTTGGGCCTCGATCATAGACACCGTGCTTTTTGGTTTATTACTTGTCCCCATTTTTGCATTAACAATGGGTGACGCCCAGTGGTCAAGTATCGAGCGCGATGGGATGCACGCCTCGACGATGTCATTTCAGAGTATGAGTATGACAGGCGCTGTAAGCGTGCTGCTTAACTATATTTTGCCCGCCTTGGTAATCATTGTTTTTTGGGTTTATAAATCCGCAACGCCGGGTAAACTCCTGCTAAAAATTAAAATTGTTGACGCCAAAACCGGCGCAAAGCCAGCTGCGTGGCAATGGCTGATTCGCTACATCGGCTACTATGTTTCCGCCTTTGTATTTATGTTGGGCTTTATATGGGTGGGGTTGGATCGGCGCAAGCAGGGCTGGCACGACAAGCTGGCTGGCACCGTGGTGATTAGTGCAAAGTCCGTAGAGCCGGTTCAGTTTCAAGGCTAGCATTATTACTGTTTGGGTGTTAATACAACTATTTAATTAATTTAAATGTCCGTTCAAGTTAAACATATTTTCCCCAATGTAGCCTTGAGCTAATTACTCGAATGTTTAGGTCAGAAAGTTCCTAGATCCCTAAAGGAAGAAATGATGCGTTTATTCCGAGAGCCCTTATTTCATTTTGTACTGATTGGTGTGCTCTTGTTTATTTATAAACAGTATCAACAAACTGTAAAGACCTATGAAATTGTTTCTTTAGATAAGGATGCTCGCCAGCAATTATCGGATGATTTTATTAAACAAAGCGGGCGTGCGCCGAGCCAGGCTGAGCTGGGGCTACTTGCCGAGCAGGAGTTAGATAGCCGAATACTGTTTACTGAAGCACTGCGCCGAAATTTTCATCGTGATGACAGTGTGGTGATTCAGCGCCTACTGCGCGACGCGAACTTTCTCGGATTTACAGGCAGTGACCAAGACAAAATTCGGGCTGCACTTGTGCTCGGAATTCACGAGTCAGATGAAGTTATCCGTAGTCGTATGATTCAGCGCATGGAAAGCGTAGGTCGGAGTCACGCAAACCGTAGTCCAACGGACGCTGAGCTCATGGCGCTTTACCGAGCAGACTTGGCGCGCTGGCAAACGCCAGACCGTTTCAATTTTACACAGATTTTTTTTAGTGCCGATCGCGATGAGGACCCTGCGCAACGAGCGAAAGCTGCACTTCGGGCTATCCAACTTAAAGCAAGTGCGGAGGGCCTTGGTGATCCATCACTTCACGGCAGTCTATTTGTAGAAGTGTCTACGCGGGATATTGCCAAGGTATTCGGTGAATCATTTGGCGAAGCCGTCGCCGCGAAATCCACGCTGTTAAATGAATGGCAGGGCCCGATTTCATCGGTTTATGGTCAGCATTTAGTGCGCGTAACCAGGGCCATATCTGGTCAACGGCGGAAATTTGAGGAGGTGCGGACGAAGCTGGCGTTAGATTGGCAAGAGCAGAGTGAGCGCGAGGCGCTCGCGGCGTTCATTGCCAATTTACGTGAACGTTATCTGGTGCTCAATGGAGAGGAAACCAAGTGATCCGATTAGTTTGTCTTTTGACAATCCTGCTGAGCAGCCCATGTTTTGCTCACAAACTCGCTCCCTCCTTGCTTGAAATTGTCGGGCAGGATCGCCAGCAATTTACTCTGATGTGGAAAACGCCGGCCTTAAGTGGGCAGGCCCGTCCTGAACCAGCGTTGCCAGCAAGCTGTTTAGCTATAACAGAGCCACGGCAGTATGCAGTTGGCACCTCAATTGAGTGGCATTGGCAAATACAATGCCCGCAAGGAATCGAGGGTCAAGATATCCAAATCACCGGTTTGATCGCTAGCCGGACGGCAGCCTTAATTAAAATTTCGCTTGCTGATGGCCGCCAATATAGTCAGTTGATGCGGCGGGACAGTCAAGTATTTACGGTACCGCTCGTCCCCGACACTTTTCAGGTGGTTAAACAATACTTTGTACTTGGTGTCGAACATATATTGATCGGCTTTGACCACCTGCTTTTTGTTACTGGCCTGCTGTTACTTGCCGCGTCTTGGCGGCAGCTGTTGCTAACAGTCACTGCCTTTACCATTGGGCACAGCGTAACATTGGTTTTGGTTAGCGTGGGGATTGTTCCTCAGCTTGGTGCTTGGGTAGAGCTGGCAATAGCAGTAACCATTCTTTATTTGGCCATTGAACTTAGTGCTAAGTCGATTGGCAGTGGTCGCTTGCGATGGCCCCTAATCACTGCGTTCGGTCTAATTCATGGCTTGGGTTTTGCCAGTGTGCTCAATGAGCTCGGTTTGCCGCAAGGTGAAGTGATTGCAGGATTGCTATCGTTTAACGTGGGTATTGAAGTTGGGCAATTGGTTTTTATCAGCGCTTTGGGCTTGGTATTTATGTTTTTGCGAAAATTGGCTGATGGTGCCGCACCGCTGATGCGCAGTGCCGCCATTTATACAATGGGCGGCGTGGCTGTATTTTGGTGTTTGGATCGAAGCTATGGCTTGGTAGTGGATAGCCTCTATTATCTCTGAGTATGTTTGCTAGTGTTAAGGCTGCGGCCGGGCTGGTTGTGACGGAAACACGGGATTATCCGTCTACGCTATATGCCTGGCTTTGAATGCTATCCGGCGCTGTTATATTAACCGTGAGTAGAATAATCATGTTTTGGACATCGCAGCTTTGAAAACCGTAAGTAGTGCCGCTCTAGCAGGCGCGGATAGTCTTATCCGGCAATATAATATCGACCCTGCGATGGTGGCGCGGTTGGCCAATGTCGACGAGGCGGCGCTTTCTGATCCAAGTTTGTTGGTGGACGCCAAGGCGGTGTTAAGGTTTTTTGAGATCGCGGCCACGAGTTGTGGCGAACGTTATTTTGGCATTGAGCTTGCCAAACAACAGGGTTTGGAAATTCTGGGTAGTGTTTGGCTGGTTGCCCGGCATGCGTCGACTCTAGGCGAAGCAATCGACAATATAGCCGAGGCGATGCAGTTATACAGTGATAGCGTCTTTTTACGTGGTCTGCCGGAGCCGCTCGGGACCGCGTATTGTTACGACACGATTGCCGGTGATCCGGCAGGCGAGGTGCAGTCAGTTGAATTAGCTTACATATTGCTTTGTCAGGAGGTTAGAGCGCATGCAGGGCCGTCTTGGTATCCGACTTATGTTCAATTTCGGCATGCGCCGCCATCCTCGCTGACTCGGCATCGCAAGGAGTTTGGCAGGGCCTTACAGTACAATCAGGATCGGAATGCGCTTTTAGTTGATAAGAAAACTTTAGCATTACCGCTGAAAAAAGCGGATAAATTACACGGTGCATTGCAGCGCGTACTGCGTTTGCGTCAGCGCTCAGCTAAAGAAAGCTTCCCATCACGAGTGGAAATAATCGTACGAAATCTTATTAGCTCAGAGATTTGCGATGCTGCTGCGGTGGCTGAAGCGCTGGGCGTCAGCGTGCGAACACTGCAAAGCAAACTTGCTGAAAATGGCACCCAGTACCAAACTATTCTCGATTCTGTGCGCGAAGCGCTAGCACGCAAATATTTGCGAGAATCCGAACTCTCTATTGCGGAAATCGCGGAGCTCCTGCAATTTTCGGAAACTAGTGCCTTCTCACGATTTTTTAGTAAACGTACGTCAGTGACGCCGCGGCAATATCGACAAGCAAGCTCCGGCTAGTTTGCTTAGCTTCCTATCACCTCCTCTTTAACCCCTAAAAATACTACTGCTTGTCCGCTGTTTAGCTTGCGGCGCAATTTTTGGCATCCTTAAACAATTTAGTGGCGGCAAAAAGCAAGGATGTGCTGCGCCGATATTTTACCGTAGTCAATAGACCGCTGCGTGGACTAACCGTGCCATGTGTGTTTTCGGTGATGACCGGCAATAAGTGAGAATAATAATGACCTACCAAGTAAGTGCACTACGGCTTTTTCTCGTTGTAAATCTGTGTTTTTGGGCTGTTGTGCCGCTTACGCGTGCAGAACGCGTAATAGAAGAGGTTATCGTTTCGGCGCAAAAGCGCGAGGAGAGTATGCAGAGCGTACCTTTAGCTGTTACGGCGGTCGGTGAGCAAGAATTGGCTGATGCCGGTATTAATGATATTACCGATTTGTCTATGCAGATTCCTTCTCTAGTGGTGTCCACTAATACCAGCCCCTTTAATACCAGTTATCGCATCCGTGGCATTGGCAATGAGGGCAATATTCCAACCTTCGAGCCAGCAACTGGACTATTTGTTGATGGCGCATTTAAATCGCGCTCGGGTTTAGGGCTGGGTGAATTAGTCGATGTGCA
>NZ_JBFJWS010000116.1:0-9255 GCF_041623545.1 Zhongshania sp.
ATCACCGTCGGTTTGCCACTGGCAATTGCCCGCTCAACCGCTGGCCCGATATCCTCTTCGCGCTCAACATATACCCCTTCGGCGCCAAAGCCTTTGGCGATTTGGTCAAAGCGTACGCCTTTACCCCAGTGCGCTTCGGTCTCCGGTGAGTCTGGACCAACCTGTTTCTTCCAGCAACCCACTTCCAAGCCCCAAGCGTAGTCGCAGCCGACAATGGTGACAATCGGCAAGTTTTTGCGCGCTGCGGTTTCCAGCTCGGCGATATGGAACATAAACGAGGAGTCACCAGTCACTAACACGACGGGGCGTTTGCCTTCGGTCGCAATCGCCGCGCCAATGGCATAGGGTAAACCCGTGCCGAGGTGGCCGGTATTTTGGTTCCACACCAGATCACGGGGCTGAAATTGCGAGTAAGTCCAGCCGAAGATTGTCACCGAACCACCGTCCGCCGCGTATATGGCGTTTTCAGGTATGTTCTTGGTGGCCTCAACAATAAAGCGCGCTGGATGCACCGGCGAACCGCCAGTGGGCACTTCGCTCAGCAGCTTCGCTTTGAATTCTTTCTGCATAACCTTCCAGCTTTCGAACTCTGGCGAGGCACTGCGGGGCGTGGCGCGAATCGCATCGTTTAACTGGGGCACGATGTCTCGCAAATCACCGACCAAGGGCACATCAATGGGGCGGTTTACACCCATTGCCATGCTGTCGCGCTCAATGTAAATCCAATTGCGATTCGCGTCGTTTTGCTCCCAGTGGCGACCGATGCCCATGTGCGTTGGCTCGCCCAATTCAGTACCGATAGCAATACACAGATCAGACTCAGACGCCGCCGCGCGACCCGCCGGTGAGAAGCCATAGGCAAAGGTGCGGTCTTCCATGCCTTCAATGGTCATGCCGCAACCGGAGGTTTGCAGAATGGGGCAATCCATCAACTGTGCTAGTTCGCCAACAATTTTATGAGAACGCGACGTAAACATACCCTGACCAACTAACAGTACCGGGTTTTTCGCGGCGCGAATGAGTTCAACCGCCTTGTCCACCATCGGGGCGCTAGCCGCTTGATGCACCAGACGGTACTTTTCTGGTGGCGTAATCGGCGGCCAGTTGTAGGTCTCGTGGATCACGCTTAGTGGCAGTTCAATGTACACAGGGCCCGGTTTACCGGAAGTCACCTGGCGAATAGCCTCGCGAACAATCTCATCAACTTGATCTGGCTCTTCAACAATCGCCGTGTACTTCATTGACGATTTAAAATTTGCCACTTGATCAATAAATTGAATACGACCACGACGGGCGCGTTGGTATGCCGTGCGTGAACGCTGCCCGCCAAAGAAGATGGTGGGCGAATTTTCTTTGGCGGCAACAATCATGGCGGCCGCTAAATTCGAAATACCGGGACCTTGGGTACCAAAGCAAACGCCGGGCTTACCGGTCATCCGCGACCATGCATCGGCCATAAAGCCGCCTGCTTGTTCGTGATGGGGGGCAACCACATTCCAGCCGCGCTGTTCGGCCACCATCGCCATGTGGATAAAGCCGGGATCGGGAATACCAAACAGGGTATTAACACCCTCGGCTTCCAATAAATGTACGATACGTTCATAAACCGGTACTGACATATGCTGTTGTCTCCAAATTTTTTTTGCGTGGGATCCGCGCTACGACGACTCGAACCTCACTCCTTTGCGTATTTATTTTTCATCGAGTAAGCGTATTGAGTCCCGCCCCATAAAGCGCGCCAAATGACGGTGGAAATTAGTGATTTTTTGTTCCTGATGGGGATTGGGTAAGGCACCACGGAAACCTCGCGACTTCATGCCCTTTTGCACCCATTCCATATTGGCAAAATCCTGCGCTAATACTTTGCCCCAATTTTCTTCGGTTGGGTCGGCGTAAACCCATTCGGTTTTTGGCTCTTCGCCCTCGGGGAAACGCTCCAACGCATAAGACTCAAAAATGCATTTATTGGGGTCGTCGCCATAGGGACGGGTGCGGTAACACAGCGCAAATGTCACGCCCTGCAATATTGTTTGGTTCGGGAACAAGCTCCACGCCAAGCCCGCTTCCGCCTGTTGCTCGGGTTTTAACTCCGGCCAGATTACCCCTCGCGCGGCGTCGTCAGCCTTGGCTGATTTCATCCAGTGCGCCATTACCTCTTGCACCGGTGTGCCCTCGGGCAGCTCGTGCTGGAGGCGGCTTGCGGCATTGATCAGGGTTTCGGTTGAGGCCGCTTTATTGACCGTCTCGTAATTTTCCTTAGCCAGCTCATAGGTTGAAATACGCGGATCGCCCAAACCGGCGCGGGTAACACCCGTGCTTTGACTGGTCTTTTGACTGGCATCGCGCTCGTCAAAACCGCTCACCCCATGTAAACCATAGGGCTTGCTGTAGGCGTAAAACTGGCCGTATTTCAGCAACTGGGAATGGGTTCCGGAAACGTGATAAGGCTCCATAAACGCTTCGATAGCAGTTTTCCAGTTGCAGGGGTAAATCGCCCACTGGCGCCATTTAAAGCGCATTTTTTCGAACTCGTAGGGGCCGAGAATGCGATCTACTTCACCGAGGAATTCAAGCAAAGACTCGCTATCGGGATCCATATTGATATAGATCCAGCCACCCCAGGTATCGACTTTGAGTTCAGACAGGCAGGTTCGCGACTTATCTTCGAGGGCGCCTTGCCAATCGTCTTTATCAAGAATATTGGTGTTTTCGCCTTCTAAGTTGTAAGTCCAGCCGTGGAAGCCACAGACGAAATTTTTCTTTTTACCGCATACGCCGTTAGTATCATCCGGTGTGTTTACTAATTGACGGCCGCGATGCGGACAAACATTGTAATAGGCTTTCAGTTTGTCTTCGGCAATGCGCACCACGACTATCGATTCGTCGCCAACGTTGTAGGTCAGGTAGTTTCCGACCTCGGGTATTTCTTCTAGCCTACCCGCCATTTGCCACACTTTGGCCCACAGCATCTCCCGTTCATCTGCCGCGTATTCACGGGATAAAAAAGCTTCGGTGTTGTAGGTTAAAGGTTTTGACAAATCGTCGTCAGTTAAATTAAGCGCAGCAATTTTATTGTCTTTATTCATCTAAGCCTCCCACCATGAAAAGTAAAACCGGCGCGCCTGCAGCGCATCCGGTTTAGTGTGTAACATTGCGGCTCTTACTTGCCAGCTAGCGCCCATATTATTCCGGCGCTTTTTCGAGCTGCATGCCGGCAAGATCGCCTTTGTCACGCCAGTCTTGTACTAATTGCTCAAAGGCCGTCCAACCAGGGCCATACGACTCGCCTAAATACCAACGGTATTTTTCATTGCCGTCTTTGTCTACTTGCTTCTCGCCTTCGTTATTTAAGTAACTCGGCGTGCATTCCCGCTGCAGCTCTGAAACATCAAAGGCGGTTTCGCGGATATGCTTAACCCATTCATCCTGCGCTTCTTTGCTCGGTTCTACTGCAGCAAAACCGCGCTTCAAAACCTCACTGATAATATAGGCTATATGGTGGCCTTGGCGGTTAAACAGCTCGGGAATCGAAGCATTGAGGCCGCCCTGATACATACCGACAAAAAATTGATTCGGGAAACCGTGGCTCATGGTGCCGTGCAGGGTTTTATAGCCGTCACCCCAGTAATCGTAGATCGATAGGCCATTGCGGCCCTCGACCACGTCGAAGCCCCAGCGACGATCAAGGTCACTGGTGACCTCATAGCCGCTCGCGAAGATCATGCAGTCAATTTCGTATTCGACGCCATTCGCAATGAATCCCTTTTCCGTCATGCATTCAACGCCTTGCGTGGCAGATACATCTACCAGCTCAACATTGGGGCGATTAAAGGTTGGGAAATAGTCATCGTTAGACAATGGCCGCTTACAAGGAAAGCGATACCACGGTTTTAGGGCTTCAGCGGTGGCCTTATCTTCAACCACAGCGTCAACTCGGCGGCGCATACGCTCCATAACCCGGAAGTCCATTTCTTCGCGTCGAGCCATGAACTCTTCCATGGTAAATTCTGGCCAACCTTGGGCATCTAATTCCGCCATTAGGTTGCGGGTAATTTCAGTCCAGAAATCACATATTAAATCTGCTTCACCAGGCTTTAACATGCCTTCCATCGCCGCGCGGTGGAAGTTGTCTTGCCGCGCTTTTTGCCAGCCCGGCTCGAGTGACTTAGCCCACTCAGGATCGGTGGGTGGATTTGAGCGTTGATCGACGCTGGATGGAGTACGCTGCAATACATAAAGCTGTTTAGCGTGTTTGCCAAGGTATGGGATGGCCTGAATAGCAGTAGCACCGGTACCGATAATCGCCACGCGCTTATTGGCCAGTTTGCTTAGGTCTGGATTTTCTTGGGTGCCGCCAGTGTACTCGTAGTCCCAGCGCGCGGTATGGAACATTTTGCCTTTAAATTCGTTAATGCCAGGAATCGCAGGTAATTTCGGTATATTCAACAAGCCATTGGCCATGACCACAAAGCGAGCGCGAATGGTGTCGCCGCGATCAGTGCTAATACACCAACGCTTTATTGCGTCGTCCCAACGCATGGCGGTAATCGTGGTATGAAACAAGGCGTTATCGTAAAGGCCAAAGCGCTTGGCGATACTCTGCGCATAAGCGCGAATATTAAAGCCATCTTCAAACTTTTTAGACGGCATATAACCCATTTCTTCTAACAGCGGCAGATAACAGTAGGCGTCGTTATCGCACTGCACGCCGGGGTAGCGATTCCAGTACCACACCCCACCAAAATCACCCGCATGATCAATATTGCAAAAGCTACTTACACCGGCCTTTTTGAGGTGAACACCCGCCAATATTCCAGACCAGCCGCCGCCAAGCACCACCACGTCAATCTCTTTATTAACAGGGTCGCGTGGCACTACAGGCATATGTGGGTCGGCCGCGTAGCTGTGAGTGACATCTTCCGCCGGCCTTGCGTATTGTTTTTGCCCTTCTTGACGTACTCGCCGATCCCGCTCTTGCCGGTATTTCACCTTCAGCGCAGGAATATCAATTTCCTCAAGCTGAGGCACATTTGTGGGTTCACACTTCATATCCAACCTCTTGATAAAGCAACGCTAGTGCGCAAAGGGCATTAAGTAGCAATGTTATTATGAGCTTAAGATGCTATTATAAATCAACAGTGCTGTCTACTAAGAATATTAAAACTACGCTATCATCACGGCCAATAATCTCCAAAGAGCATGAGATTCCCTAGCGCCAACCTCGACTCAGAGCGACAAGCAGCATTATTTTGGTGGCGGCATAAATCTCGCGTTAAAACGGTACCGGAGTATTTTTGTGAGCATAAAAATAACAAGCCCGTGGTGGCAGCTAGTAGCAGCGATGCTCGCCCAAGCCATATGCGGGGGTAGTATCTTCTCAGCGTACAGCGTGGTGGTTGCACCGTTAAAAATGGAATTTGCGCCAAGCAATATGGTGCTAATGCTGGGTATGACGGTCACTTCCTTGGCATCAGGTCTGCTAAGCCCTTATTTTGGCGGCGCGATAGATCGCATCTCGATTCGCAGGCTAATGTTATTTGGCATTGCTTTGGTCGTTGGCGGCTTTCTGTGCTTGTCGGTGACAAGCTCAATGAATCAGGTGATTGTGATCTACGCTGTGTTCATGGCGACTGGCAGCATTTTACTTGGGCCCATTGCCACCTCAGCCCTACTTGCTCGCTGGTTTACCCAAAACCGTGGCCTAGCGATGGGTATTGCCGCCAGCGGCAGCGCACTTGGCGGCTTGCTGTTTCCACCCTTATTACAAGGCTTAATCGACGGCTTGGAGTGGCGCCTCGCCTTACAGGTATTCAGTGGACTTATCTTACTCGTCGCCGTTCCGGTGATTGCTCTGCTCGTTAAAGATTATCCGCCAGCACCGCTAAGCCTAAGCACAGACACAAACGAGACAGCCTCGCCAACACCAAGCCCAGCACCCCCACTCTCAAATAAAGCGATGATTAGCGACCCAAAATTTTGGTCAATGGCATTGATCATGGGCGCGCTATTTAGCGGCCCCATTGCCATTATCAGTAATCTTATTCAGCTGGTAGGTGAAAAAGGTATCACTCCCGGTCAAGGCGCACTTCTCATCTCTATTTTTTCCGGCGCAAACTTGGCGGGCAAACTGATCTTAGCCGCCGCAGCGGATCGCATTAATCATCATTTAGTTTTGGCTATGACCATGATCGGTATTGGCTTGGGCGTGATCGGCCTCAGCCAAACTAACACTTTCTATTTGGTTGCTGCGTGCTGCGCCGTCATTGGCTTGTTTTCTGGTGCCACGACGCCCGTGTGGAGCGTGATCCTATCGCACATATACGGTGTTAATCAGCTCGGTAAGATTATGGGCTTAATGAGTCTTTTTATTATGCCTTTTACTTTAAGCTCACCCCCGCTATTCGGCTGGGTCTTCGACACCAGTGGCAGCTACAACGTCGCCCTCTATGGCTATGTATCAATGCTCTGCGTCGCGCTTTTGCTTATCGCCAATTTGCGGCGCTTAACCGCGAGCACCGCCCTAGAAATCCACGCTGTAAAAACAGGGATTTAATTTGTACAGCGCGCGCAATATCAACTCGCTTCCGGTCTGCGGGTCAGGGTCGGCTCGTCGGCTTCAGGCATACCTGGAAATGGACCGTAGTCTGGGCTATCAACCATTGCCAGCGACATATCCATAGGACCGCGATATTGCAAACCAAAATGACGCCATTGAAACAGCCACTGACCATCGACTTCGACATAGCGGTCGTAGTAAATACCCAGCGCCAGCGACGAACTACCGTCGGGCATTTTGGTAAATTCTGTGCAGGAGATACGACCGATAGCCGTATTGCCGTTCACCTCCAGCAGTGGCAGACCAAGAATCAAATGCACTTTTTCGGTAGCGCCCAACAGCAGTGCAAAGGTCTTGCGAATTTCCTCTCGGCCGCGCATATGCATTGCTGCCAGTTTCCATTCGCCAGTCTCAGCAAAGCACTGAACAAATGCATCTGCATCGCGCCGAAAAACCGCGTCACTGAAACGCGCATGCAGCTGACGAATACCCGATTCGGCTATGATAAAGTCGTTCATTCCGTATGCTCCTATTGCGATTTTATTTTTCTTACTTCATACCGCGTTACGAAAAAAATTTTCATTACAGCAAAAGATAAAGTATGGATTCCTTTGTAGCCAAGGACAAGCTCAAGTATTCTTTTATTAATTTTAAAACAAGGATAAAAAAAATGAGTAACACACAAAAGTACAGTTTAGCGCCGATTCCTCCCGCCGATTGGAGCGACAATATCGTTAACGCGCTAAGCTCATTTCCCGGCGGTCTAAAATACGTATCATCGCACTGGCAAGAAACCGGCGAGATCGCACGCGGCGCTTACGTTCTCGGCACTTTGGCCCACCACACCGATCTCGCCAAAGCTTTTTTAACATTTAATAATCACGTTGCCACTAATAGTACTCTTAGCGCCCGTGAACGCGAGCTATTAATTCTGCGTATTGGCTGGCTGCGTAAATGTGAATACGAATATATTCAACACGTTATTTTGGGCAAAAGAGCGGGCCTACTTGACGACGAGATTGCCCGCACCCAAATTGGCCCAGATGCCGATGACTGGACCGGGCAGGATGCAACACTGATGCGGGTTGCCGATGAATTAAATGCCGATGCCCGGATCGGTGATTCAAACATGGCCGAACTCAGCAAGCATTACAGCGCCCAGCAAATAATGGACATGATATTTCTTATCGGCTGTTACGAATCTGTCGCCATGGCAATTAAAAGTTTTAATATTCCGCTGGAGCCTGGCTCGCCAACTTTAGACGACGAGACTCGCCGTAAAATGTTTAGCCAATAGCGAGCGATGTCAGGAAGCGTGTTTAAATATCGCGCTTCCTGCACTTATTTTGGAGCAGTCACGCTCCACACCCCCGTTGCATCCATCACATCTTTGCCGTCGACTTTTAAGACACCCCGCGCGAACATCATCTTACGCCCCTGCCGCAATATTGTTGCCTCGAGTTCAACAAAAGCCGGACCGCGAACTGGCGCTAAAAAATGGTTATCGAGATGAATGGTAACGCAGTGCGCTCGCCCCGAGGCCTCCCACACTCGCAGCGACAATCCGTGATCCATAAAACTCATTAGCACGCCGCCGTGCACAAAGCCCTGCGCATTGTGATGACTTTCGTCGAGCTGCACACCATAACACCAGGCACCATCGTCGCCGCGGCGAGTCCACAAGGCACCCATGGACGCGGGAATACCTTTCATTTCGCGGCGCGTCCATTCCGGCGGCGCAGTACCGGCAGACTCTGCGGTTAATGGTGGACTCTTACTATTATCTGAACTCATTTACTTAACCATCACGATTTAGATTCTGACGCCATCTTAAAGCTGAAGCGCAGATGGTCTAAATGCCCTGTGGGTACCGGCGGGAAAATAAGTGGCTCATTAGTATTGCGAATCGCGTCAATTTGCTCGCCGATTTGCTCTACCGTCCAACTTGGCTGATATACACCGGGGGTTTCTGCCGCGTAGGCCCGCGCCACCCGACCCGCCGCTGAGGCCAGCATCTCGCCGCTCACCGAGCAGGACTCGTGGGCCAACCACGCCACTGCTGGTGCAACAAGTTCTGGGTCCATTGGCGGGAACGCGCTGGTATCAACACCTTCAGACATTCGGGTAACTGCCGCAGGAAGAATAACATTACTCTTGATGCCAAATTCTGCGCCTTCTAATGCCGCAACATTAGACAGACCGATTAAGCCGGCCTTTGCCATGCTGTAATTAACTGCGCCGACGTTGCCGTACAGGCCGTTAATTGAGCCCGTCATCACGATTCGGCCATAGCCGGCTTTTTTCATATGGGGAAACGCTGGGCGCACGACATGGAAGCCGCCCCGCAAATGCACATCTAAGACGCTCTCAAAATCGTCGTAACTAATTTCATCCAGCATCGCACGCCGCACAATACCAGCGTTATGGATTACGATATCAACACGGCCGTAATTTTCTATAGCGCAGTCAATGATTGCTTTGCCACCCTCGGCGGTTGCCACCGACTCGGTACAGGCGACCGCCTCGCCCCCTGCCGCAATAATTTCCTGCACAACCTCTTGCGCTGGGCCGGCGTCAGTACCGTCACCCTTCATACCCACGCCGGGATCGTTAACAATTATTTTTGCGCCCCGCGACGCAAGCAATAAGGCATAACTGCGCCCCAAGCCGCGACCCGCACCGGTGATTACCGCGACGCG
>NZ_JBFJWS010000117.1:0-9088 GCF_041623545.1 Zhongshania sp.
GCCTCGGCGGTGGCGTTATCGAAGCAGGGTTTAATTATTTATGAGTAGCGTAGTAAGCAAACCCGAGCAACTCGCTAGACAACAAGTTCTGGCCCTCGCGGCTATTGTGCAAGGTACGGTATTGGTAGATCAAATAGCCCGTACCGGCCAAGCGGAGCCGCAGGCATTGGAAGCGTCAATCAATAGTCTCTTCGCCTTTTCTGCCACCACTGTTGAAGAAGCCTACGGTGGCATTGAAAACCTCGAAGTCGGAATACGGGGTCTGCGCGACTTGTTAAGCGGCAATGATTACGGCGAACGCCGCGCAGTTATGCGTTATTGTTTAGGCGTTTTGCACCTTCATAAAAAACTGCGGAGCGACGACACCACTGCCTCGCTATTACGCAATCGGCTACAACACGCCGCTAAAAATAAAGAAATGAATGACATTGATATCAGTAGCTTAAGCGCATCTCTTTCGGCAATTTATCAAGATACAATTTCAAAATACAATTTCAGAATTCAAATTACCGGCAGCGCCCAAGAGCTGCAAAACGCCAATAATGCCTCACGTATTCGCAGCTTATTGCTCGCATCAATCCGCGCCAGTTATTTGTGGCGCCAAGCGGGCGGCAGTCGCTGGAAACTGATCTTTCAGCGCAACCGACTTTTTGCCCAGACTAAACAGCTACTTGGCACTGAAATCCCTCGTTAACTCGTGTATTATTGCGCGCTTTCCGCAATAGCCGCCCCGCACTAAAAGGTATTGAACATGGACTTATCCGCGCTTTCCGCCGTCTCCCCCGTTGATGGCCGTTACGGCAGTAAAACCGCGCCACTGCGCCCCGTATTCAGCGAGTTTGGCCTAATCAAATACCGCTTAATTGTTGAGGTCCGCTGGCTGCAAGCCCTTGCTGCCAACCCTGGCGTGGTGGAAGTACCCGCGCTGAGCGAAGCAGCTAATGCCGCCTTAGAAGCATTAATTAGCGGCTTTAATGAAAGCGGCGCACAGAAAGTCAAAGACATCGAAGCCACCACCAACCACGACGTCAAAGCCATTGAATACTTTATTAAAGACGCGATCAGCGGCAATGCCGAACTAGCGGCAATTTCTGAATTTGTGCACTTTGCCTGCACCTCGGAAGACATTAACAATCTGTCCCACGCCCTGATGCTTCGCGAAGGCCGCGAGATTTTACTCGCCGATGCCGACGCCATAATCAATAAGCTCGCCGAGCAGGCCCGTGAATTTGCCGCTGTGCCCATGCTTGCCCGCACCCACGGCCAAACCGCCAGCCCGACCACTATGGGCAAGGAGTTCGCCAATGTGGTTGCTCGCCTGCGTCGCCAGCGCGATGCCATCGCCGATGTAGCACTACTAGGCAAAATCAATGGTGCAGTAGGTAACTACAATGCTCACCTATCTGCCTACCCCGATATCGATTGGGAAGCCCACGCCGACGCCTTCATCAGCAAGCTTGGCATCAACTGGAATCGTTACACCACCCAAATTGAACCCCACGACTACATCGCCGAGTTATTCGACGCTATCGCGCGCTTCAACACCATTTTGATCGACCTTGATCGCGATATTTGGGGCTATATCTCTCTGGGTTACTTCAAGCAGCGCACTATCGCCGGCGAAGTAGGCTCCTCGACCATGCCGCACAAAGTAAACCCCATTGACTTCGAGAACTCAGAAGGCAATTTAGGCCTGGCCAATGCCGTACTCAACCACCTTGCCGCGAAATTGCCTATTTCGCGCTGGCAGCGCGACCTTACAGACTCCACGGTGTTGCGTAATATGGGCGTGGGCATTGCCTATAGCACCATGGCGTATGCCGCGACCATGAAAGGTTTGAGCAAGCTGCAAATCAACGAGGCGCGTATCGCTGCGGATCTGGACGACAGCTGGGAAGTCCTCGCTGAGCCGATTCAAACTGTAATGCGTCGCTACGCCGTGGCCGAACCTTACGAGAAGCTTAAAGCGCTTACTCGCGGTCAGCGCATTACCGCTGAAATTCTCAAAGAGTTTGTTGAAACCCTAGAGATTCCAGAGTCCGCTAAAGCCGAATTGCGAGAATTAACCCCCGCCAAGTACATCGGCAATGCCGTCGCGCAAGCGCAGCGGATCTGATCGCCATGGCGCTGCAAGGATTTGATGCCCAGCATTTTCTGGATACCGCCTGGCAGCGCAAAGCAGTCTTAATCAAGGCCGCCCTGCCGGGTTTTGAATGTCCCTTGGACGGCAATGACCTCGCTGGGCTTGCCTGCGAAGAAGATGTCGACAGCCGCATTATTATAGAAGCTAAAGATGGCTGGGAATTGCGCAGCGGGCCTTTTCAGGAAGCCGATTTCGCCACCCTACCCAAGTCACACTGGACCTTGCTGGTCCAGGGTGTCGACCAATACCTGCCAGAATTAGCCGATTTAATGGCCGAATTTCGCTTTATACCCCGCTGGCGCACAGAAGACATTATGGTTAGCTACGCCACCGACGGTGGCAATGTCGGCCCCCATTACGACCAATACGATGTTTTTCTAGTACAGGCCAGTGGCAAGCGACGTTGGAAAATCGGCGGGCATTGTGGGCCTGATACCCCGCTATATAGCCACCCCCAACTTAAATTGTTACAGCACTTTGAGACGGAACAAGAGTTTCTGCTCGAAGCTGGCGACATATTGTATGTACCTCCCGGCGTCGCCCATTGGGGCGTAGCGGAAGGCGACGACTGCATGACTTTGTCGGTGGGATTTCGCGCGCCATCGGAATCCGCGCTATTGGGTGATTTTTGCGATGAAATCGCCAGCCATAGCGATGAGTCCCTTCGCTACCGTGATCCGCAACTAAGCGCCAATGCCAACCCCGGGGAAATATCCCCATTGGTTCACGCTCAACTAAAAGAAATACTACTCAAACAGCTCGATAATGACACGCTACTGACCCGGTGGTTTGGCGAAATGATGACCCGAGTGCCGGGCCAGAGTGAATACCGTGACGACAGCCTCAGCCGCGAAGACTTTAGCAAGCTGCTCACTGAAGGCCTAGACCTTCATTTGCGCTTAGGCGCGCGCCTTGCCTTCGATGAACAGCACCTATTCGCCGACGGCGTGGCATTTGCCTACCCACCAAAGGATCGCGACGATGTGAGGGCGCTTTGCCAGGTCGAATGTGGCAAATCGATAGGTAATTTCCACAAATTTAGCGAAGAAATGCTGTACGCCCTGTATTGCAATGCTACGCTCTACTTTGATGACGACACTTACGATAGCTAAAGCAGATTGGGCAAATCACGCCGGACTTCTCTCCGAAATCCGTCATCGCGTATTTGTCGAAGAACAAAACGTGCCAGAAGCGCTTGAGCTTGACGAATTCGATTCCGACGCCAGCCACTGGATCGCCAGGATTGAAGATAAGGTGATCGCCACAGCAAGGATGCTGGATAACGGCGTTATCGGTCGTATGGCAGTACTAAAACCATACCGCGGCAAGGGCGTTGGCACCGCGTTAATCAATGCCATCATCAAGGAGGCAAAAGCACGCAGTTACCCTGCTGTAGAGCTCGGCGCCCAAACCCACGCCATCGCTTTTTATGAGACCGTTGGATTTCGCATCAAAGGCCCGCGCTTTATAGACGCTGGCATTGCCCATCAGCACATGCATTTACAATTGACATCTGACCCACCACCCGGATTCAGCATTGATTCGGCGCTACGCGCCAATCCAGCACAGGGGGTGTTAGAGCTATGTAAAAACGGTCGCTGGGAGCTGCGCATATTCAGCCATAGCCTCGAACCGCTACTTTTCAGTAGTGAAAATTTTATTCGCTGTATTTATGAGTTTGCCCATCGCCATCAAGAGAGCAAAGTGTTCCTGATGATATGCGAAGAGCGTCCGCTGCGAGAAACTCATCACCCACTTGTCGAACTAAGTCGACAATACCGCCACATTTTGCAGCTGCGCACCCTTAGCATTGACTACACAGTGAATGCCGATGATTTTTTTATTGTCAGCGACGAGGACCACTTGATCACCTACCCCCACCAAAGTGAAATAGATCAAATGTTGCGCTCTGACGATGAAGCCACCGCCAGAAAATATCGAATGAAATTTGACCAACTATGGCGCCACACCAAAGATCCGAGCTCACTGAAACCTTTTTACTGATATCAGCCTTAAATACTCACTCCTCTAGTAGCACACCAACTTCGTTGTCGCGATCGACTAAAGCATAGCAACGTAAATTACGACAGGGCTCTTCACTCGCGGCCAATAATTGACCGCTGCGAATATCAAAACGGTAACCGTGCTGGGGACACACCAACTCCCCGCCCTCTACATCGGAGCTGCGTAATGGGTATTCTCGGTGGGGGCACTGACTCTCAATAAGATGGCGCTGCCCCTCAATTTGCAGCAGCATAAGATGATGGCTGTCTATTTTGAAAACCTTACGATAGCCGTCGTAAAGATTGATTAGTTTTTCCAGACTGTAATATCGCATTGCAAAACTACTGATAGATTTCAAACAGCTTAACCCATAGCGTGGCTGCACGAAAAGCCCGCTTGACAGCCGAGCAGATGCAGGAACACACTTTGAAAGCCCTATAATACATATATCAATCCCGTCATCTACCGTTATATAGCGAGATGAACATGGCTATCTCTAGATCAAACCTACCGCAGGCCCATGACAACAGATATCCGATAAGGCTTGCTCTAATCATCGCCGCCACCTTATTTACTGGCTGTGGTGGTGGCAGCGGCTCTAGTGGCGCCCAAGCCCCAAGCTCGAGCAGCGACGGATTATTACGTAAGGTTGCTAGCGACGCGGAGTTTGTCAGCCAATTCCGCGCCGCCTACACTCGCCCTGTATCGGCGGATACTAGCAAAAACGGTAACATGCAGCCCGTCGCCGCAGAAGCTGGCGGCGCTACTGACAGCAAATCCGGCTACAGTACCACCTACACTCTAGAAGCCGATGTCGACGAATTTGACGTATTAAAATACGACGGTGACCATCTTTATATCGCGCCGACTCTACAAGCGCGCTGCTGCTTTATCAGCCAAGGCACTTTAAGCGCTAACGACGCCAGCTTTGCGCCCCCCAGCCCCGATCAATCTGGGGGAATTCGAATATTAAGCACCAACACAGCAAACGCCTCAGCCGCCGAGGTAAGCACCATTCCCTTAGCGCCAGGCGAATACGTGCAAGGGTTGTATATCAGCGGCAAGCAATTAATCAGCATTGGTAGCAGCCAATACTACGGGCCCTATGGCAGCAAGTGGTTAGGCATAGCGAATTGGCTCCAGCAAAATTTAAGCATCAAAATTTACGACACCACCACAATCACCAAGCCAGAGCTAAAGTGGGATATTGGTATTGAAGGCGGTATGGTGGACAGTCGCAGAATTGGCGACACGCTCTATATTATTAGTCGACACAGCCCTTATTTTGACAATATTTACTACTACCCAAGCAATCAAAATGAAGCCGATGCCAACGCCCAGCGCCTGGCAGCGATTCAGCCCCAAGACCTCATTCCACGGCTAACGATCAATGGCGAATCTAAACCACTGTTTACACCCCAAGGCTGCCTGCTGAGTCGCGATGATCAAGCCCAAGACTACGCCTACCCTGTCTATACCAGTATTACCGCAATATCACTCAGCTCACCAAACACGGCAGAGTCGGTCTGCTTCAACGAAGAAAGCACCGGCATTTACGTATCCCAAGAGGCCTTATACCTCAGCCAATACCGCTACAGTGGTAAAAGTGAAGGCACGCGAATTCACAAATTCAAGCTCAATGCCGGCAAACCCGATTACCGCGGCTCCGCCGATATAGCAGGTCAACTATGGGGGCCAGGGCAAGCCGATTTTAGAATGTCGGAGCGCGGCGGCCTGCTTCGTGTCGTTACCACTGTCTTCACTAATGACAGCCAAGATTCCCGTGACCACCAGCTCAGCATCTTGCAGGAAGCAAGTACTAGTAAAACACTCGAGTTGGTCGGTAGCCTGCCAAATGCTCAGCGGCCCAAGGAGATTGGCAAGGATAACGAAGCGCTTTATGGTGTGCGGTTTTTAGGCGATCGCGCCTACTTCGTTACTTTCGAACAAATCGACCCGCTGTACGTTATAGACCTAAGTAATCCCGCAGACCCGTATATTGCCGGCGAATTAGAAATTCCCGGCGTATCCGATTTTCTGCACCCCGTAAGCAATGAGCTATTGCTGGGACTCGGTCGTGGAGGGCCATCACAGCAGCATATTAAACTGAGCTTATTTAATATTTCCGATATTAGTAAGCCCCAGGAGCTCAATAACGTTTTACTGGGCGTCGACGGTGGCTGGAATTATTCTGAAGCGCAATACAATCGCCACGCGTTCACCTATCTAGCGAATGATACTGGCCCAGACCGGCTCGCAGTCCCTGTGCAGTCGAGTTATCAAAAACCGGACAGCAGCTACAGTAATGAGAATCGCCTCTACTTGCTGGAAATTAGCGCCAAGACGATGCCCGCCACAGCGAGTGTTGACCTGGTTGGCAGCATCATTGCCAGCCCAGCACCAAACGATATGTGGTATGCCGGTCAAAACAGATCGGTATTAGACGGTGACGCGGTCTACTTTTTGTCAGGTGATGCCGTCTGGGCCGCCTTGTGGGGGGATTCGGCCGTGCAATCGGGGCCATATTGAGCAATCTCGCTAGCGCCTAGGGGAAATAGCGGATTAGCCAAACCGCTGCTTTCGAAGCACAAGCAGCAAATGCCTGAGCACAAGGGCGACGCGAGGCTAGCCCCCGGCAAGTTAAAACCTGCCAACTCACCCCATGTTTTCACGACTTACATTTGCTATTATTCGCGCGAGCCTACCTTCAAATTGTAAGAATAAATCCCTAGCTGGCCATTTTAAAATTTCGGAATCACTTTGACACTGCGCACCCTGAGCTACAGTTTTGGCATCGTCATGGCATTGGCCCTGAGTCTTGCTGCGGGCGCCCAATACCGCGAATTGCAAATAGCCCAAACGCAGTTACAGCGCCTGCAACCTAGCCTAATAGACATCGGTTTCAGTCAGTCAATGAGTTTTCACCACCGCCAAGCCATTGCGATTGCCCAATTGCTTTTAGACGGCAGGCCAACGGGCTTAGCCCCCTTAGCGCGGTCAATTGCGGCAACACAAATGCTTGAATTAGGTGAAATGCAGGGCTGGCTCAAACTGTGGGGGCAGACCTTACTGCCACCAAACCCAGAGATGTCATGGATGTTACTCGGCAACAAGCCACTAGACGAAGCGCTAAGCCAATATTTAATCGCCTGCGGAAAGGCCGAAGCAGGTATGCCGGGCATTGCTAGCAATGAAGAGCTGGCGCAACTTCGACATACTGAAGGGCGAGAGCGAGACGAACTTTTTTTACGCTTGATGCTTGCCCACCACCAAGGCGGTGTCCCCATGGCACAATTCGCTGCAGCTCAAGCCAAATTAGCCGTCGTGCGCAAGGTCGCCGCGCAAATAGTACTAGATCAATCCAAAGAAATTCACCAAATACAATCCATTCTGGCTGTAATGCCAAGGCTCGAACACCACTAAGTTGGTGACCAATAAAATTTTACTTTGCCAAGCTTGATATCGAGAACTGAACTATGAAATACCATTTTTATCTAGGCCTAATACTCGTGGCTACCAGCAGTCTTATCGCCTGTAAATCAAGCAATAACTCAGCGCCAGCAAGCTCGGTCGCAGACGGTCCAAGCAACCCCCGCGCGGTTTGCGGTCCAAGTGATCGCCCAGAAACCGGCATGCAGGGCCGCGTAAGCCAAGCCGACCACGATGCTGGGCTTGCGACGCTCGGGTTCACTTGTAATACCGAATTAGTGGGTTCCTATTTCACCCCTAATGCGATTGGCACCGTCGGCGGCTTTAAAGTTGAGCGCTATGTGGATAAAACGGGGCGTGAATGCGCGTATTACGACAGCACCCTACTCTATCCCTCGAATGTACTGGACATGGATGCTGGCGTAAACGTGCTGGACATGAGCGACCCAACTTCGCCGCTAATGACAGCACGTTTGGTGACGCCCGCGATGCTATCGCCTCACGAATCTGTCGTGGTTTCTCAACAGGCCGGTGTACTCGCGGCGGTGATGGGCAACCCTGCATTCTACCCAGGCATTGTTGATGTTTACGACTTGTCAGAGGATTGCCGCAACCCAGTATTAAAATCCTCCGCGCCAATCGGCGTCATTGGCCACGAAAGCGGCATTACCCCCGACGGCAAAACCTTTTACTCCTCGTCACCTGGCACACCAACCTTGACGGCAGTGGATATTTCAGACCCCGCACTGCCCAAACATTTATGGACTGGCAATTACACTTCACATGGTTTATCCCTCAGCGACGATGGTAATCGCGCCTATCTCGCTTCTGGTAATGGCTTCGGCGTCTTAATTTTAGATGTATCGGACATCCAAGCCCGCACGGCCAATCCCCAAGTTAGCGAAATTGCCACTGTCTCGTGGGACAATCAAACCATCCCGCAAAACGCGATGCCCTTCACTCGCAATGGCAAAGCCTATCTGCTGGAAATTGACGAATACTCAAGCAACGAGCCAGGCGATAACGCCTCAGTCACTTCCCACGGGGAATTTGTCGGCGCTGGCCGTATTATTGATATTAGCGACGAAACCAAGCCCCGCGTCGTATCCGATTTACGCTTAGCGGTGCACGACCCTGCCAACCGCGAAGCCATTGCCGACGATCCGGGCGCATTTAACCCAACGGGCGGCTATGCCGGTCATTACTGCTCAGTACCAACTCGCGTAAACCCAGACATCGCAGCGTGCAGCATGATTCTGTCTGGCCTGAGAATATTTGATATTCGCAACCCCGAAAAGCCTAAGGAAATTGCCTATTTCAATGCCCCAGTACAACCACGGGTCCTCACCGTGCCGGCACCGGCTAGCAACTGGGCCATGTCTCGGCCCGCATTTGTCCCAGAGCGCAAGGAAATTTGGTACACCGACGGTTACAGTGGCTTTTACGTTGTTCGTCTCACTAACGGAGTGTGGTAAACGGGGTAAGCGACAAACAATAAAATAAACACCGCCC
>NZ_JBFJWS010000118.1:0-9088 GCF_041623545.1 Zhongshania sp.
AAAGTGATTGAGGGTGCGCGCAGCTATGTCGACAAAGACCCAGAGCGTTTTACTGGTGAAGTGCGCCGGATTATGGATGAAGTGGTCGACTTTCAGAGCTTTGCCCGGGGCATTATGGGGAAATACGGCAGTCGCGGCTATTATCAGAGTCTGAAGACCGATGCTGAACGCGCGAAATTTCGCGAACGGGTAATACGCTTTACCGAAAGTTTCAAAGACGGTTTGATTAATACTTACGCCAAGGGATTGCTCGGTTTTAACGGCAATCGCATAGAGGTGCTACCGTTAGCGGATGGTGTTGATTTATCCGGCAGCGTTGGTGTTCGTCAAAATATCTACGGAGAGCGCGCCAAGCCCTACCAGGTAATGTATACCCTCCGCCAAGACTCCGATGGAACTTGGAAGCTGCGCAACGTGGTAATCGAAGGTTTAAACTTGGGCCGTATTTACCAAAATCAGTTTAATGCGGCGGTTAAGCAGTATAACGGCGATATCGATAAAGTCATCGCCAACTGGACTGTTGCCCCTCAGGCTGTGATGGAAGAGCAGGCGGCCAGATAAGGTTCACTGCTTAATGGCGGGGATGAATGCGCTTTGCAGGTATTCGCCTCGCCATGTTGACTGCAATTGCGTACAATTCCGCGCTTGATATCGCTAGTGATGAATACAGGCAGGATTGTCATGCAAACAGATCTTATTGAACAGCGCCTTTCGGAGCATTTCCCCGCGAGTGAAGTGACTGTCAGCGGTGATGGCAGTCATTACGATGTCCGAGTTGTGAGTGCTGCATTTGCAGGTTTGCGTGCGGTTAAGCGCCAGCAGATGGTATATGCTGCGGTCAACGACTGGATTCGCGACGGCTCGCTGCACGCCATTAATATTAAAGCTATTACCCCCGAGGAAGCCCAAGCCTGAGGCTGACGGGACTTTCCAGGAGATTTCATGGATAAGTTGCTTATACGCGGCTGTGGCCCTTTGGCCGGAGAGATTCGCGTGTCCGGTTCTAAAAATGCGGCGCTGCCGATTCTTGCCGCTACCTTGCTGTCCAGCGAGCCGGTTTTAATCCGCAATCTTCCGCATCTGCATGACGTGACGACGATGATAGCGCTGTTGCGTAGCATGGGTACCGAGCTGGTTGTCGACGAGCGGCTCGGCGTTGAAATTAATGGCGCTACTACCACCGAAACAACAGCGCCTTATGAACTAGTGAAAACCATGCGGGCATCGATACTGGTGCTGGGGCCTTTGCTAGCGCATTTCGGTCATGCCAAGGTGTCGTTTCCCGGTGGTTGCGCTATTGGGAGCCGCCCAGTAGACCAGCATTTGCGGGGCTTTGAAGCCATGGGCGCTATCATCGATATCGATGAAGGCTATATCACCGCGCGGGCGCCTGAGGGTGGCTTGAAGGGTGCTCATGTCTTGTTTGATATGGTGACTGTCGGCGGCACCGAAAATGTCATGATGGCGGCGGCGCTGGCTAAAGGTCGTACCGTGCTGGAAAACGCTGCGCGGGAACCTGAGATTGTCGATTTGGCGAATTGCCTTATCGCCATGGGTGCCAAAATTAGTGGCCACGGCACGGCGACAATTACCATCGACGGCGTTGAGCGCCTGAATGGCTGCACCTATTCAGTGATGCCAGATCGAATTGAAGCGGGAACCTATTTAGTTGCAGCGGCTGCCAGTCGCGGATCGATTAAGCTGCGGGATATTGGTCCAGAGACCCTCGAGGCAGTGTTAGTTAAGCTGGAAGAGGCCGGCGCTAAAATTGAAAGCGGTGCTGATTGGATTAGTCTTGATATGGAAGGCCGTCAGCCCAAGGCGGTCAATATTAAGACCATGCCGTATCCGGGATTCCCAACCGATATGCAGGCCCAGTTCACTGCGATGAATACGGTGGCTGACGGGGTTTCCCATGTTACCGAGACGATATTTGAAAATCGTTTAATTCAAACCCACGAAATGAATCGCATGGGCGCCAAAATCACCATTGAAGGTAATACCGCGATGATTAAAGGTATTAACCGTCTCAAAGGCGCGCCAGTGATGGCCAGTGACCTGCGCGCTTCGGCGAGTTTAGTTATTGCTGGCTTGGTTGCCGACGGTGAAACCTTGGTTGACCGCATTTATCATATTGATCGTGGCTATGAATGTATTGAGGAAAAATTCCTCGCCCTCGGCGCCGATATTCGCCGAGTAGCCAACTAGAACTTACCCGTTCCTGGAGTTTACCTGTGGATCAGCCGGTTACTATCGCTCTTACTAAAGGGCGAATTCTTAAAGAAACCCTGCCCCTGCTAGCCGAAGCCGGCATTGTGCCGCTTGAGGATATTAGCAGCAGTCGCAAGCTGATTTTTGAAACCAATCACGCCCATATACAACTAATAGTGATTCGCGGCACAGACGTTCCGACCTACGTAAAGCTGGGTTCGGCTGATATTGGTGTGGCCGGTAAAGACATGCTGCTCGAGCTGGGCGCAGCGGATATGTACGAGCCGCTAGATTTGAATATTGCCCGCTGTCGGCTAATGACCGCAGGCCGGGTTGGTGAGGCACTGCCGCAAGGCCGCGTTCGCGTTGCCACCAAATTTGTTAATGTTGCCCGCCGCCACTTTGCCGAGCGGGGTATTCAGGTAGAGCTGATTAAGCTCTATGGCGCGATGGAATTGGCGCCGCTGATGAATTTGGCCGATTTGATTGTCGATATTGTCGATACTGGTAATACCCTGCGCGCCAACGGCATGGAGCCTCGGGATATGATTGCCGATGTCAGTTCGCGTTTGGTGGTTAATAAGGCGGCGATGAAGCGCAAGCACCAGAGCATTCAAGATATTATTGGAAAATTGACGGCCGCTGTGGAGGCTCGCCAAGCTGCATTGGAGTCTGTGTAATGGCGGAAATCATTCGGCGCATGAACGCGGCAGAGGCGGGCTTTGATGACGCACTGACGACTTTGCTAAATTGGGAGGCAACCACAAACCCTACTGTTTCCAATACAGTGGCGGAGGTGTTGGCCGCCATTCGCAGCGACGGCGACGCCGCGCTTATCGCCTATACCAAACAGTTTGACGGTGTGGATGCGCTAGTCGGGGGCGACCTAGAGATTCCCCAAGCGCGTATGCAGGCTGCTTTGCAGTCTATTCCTCGCGATGTTCGCGAGGCGCTAGAGCAGGCTGCCGAGCGAATTCGCAGCTACCACCAGCACCAGCATCAAGCGTCTTGGTCTTATACTGAGGCTGATGGCACCGTGCTGGGCCAGCAAATTACCCCGCTCGAGCGAGTTGGTCTCTATGTGCCGGGCGGGAAGGCGACGTACCCTTCGTCAGTGTTAATGAATGCTATTCCTGCCAAGGTCGCGGGGGTGGATGAGTTGATTATGGTGTCGCCCACACCCAAGGGTTTTGTCAATGACATGGTTTTGGCTGCAGCGGCGATTGCCGGCGTTGATCGCGTCTTTACCATTGGTGGCGCGCAAGCAGTGGGCGCTTTGGCCTACGGCACCGAGACCATTCCTAAGGTCGACAAGATTGTTGGCCCCGGCAATATCTATGTCGCTACTGCCAAGCGTCAGGTGTTCGGTAGCGTGGGGCTGGACATGATTGCTGGTCCCTCGGAAATACTGGTGATCTGTGATGGCAAAACCGATCCAGATTGGATTGCCATGGATCTCTTTTCCCAGGCGGAGCATGACGAAGACGCACAATCTATCTTGCTCAGTCCCGATGCGGCGTTTTTGGATGCGGTTGCCGCCAGTATTGCGAAATTATTGCCGGAGTCGGAGCGGGCCGAAATTATTCGCCAGTCTCTTTCTGCACGCGGGGCTTTAATCTTGGTGAAAGATCTAGATGAGGCCATTGCGCTGAGTAATCGTATTGCGCCTGAACACTTGGAGTTATCCTTTGATAATGCCCAAGATTACTTGCCGAAAATTCGCCATGCGGGCGCTATTTTTATGGGGCGCTATACGCCCGAAGCCTTAGGTGATTACTGCGCGGGCCCCAATCACGTTCTGCCCACTTCTGGCACGGCGCGCTTCTCTTCGCCGCTTGGCGTATACGATTTTCAAAAGCGTTCATCTATTATTGGTTGTTCTGCGCAGGGCGCTTCTGCATTAGCTAAAGTGGCGTCGGTGCTGGCCAGAGGCGAGTCGTTAACCGCCCACGCGCGTAGTGCAGAGTACCGTTTTCTGCCGGCGCAAATCGCCAGCGAGGAGTCAAAATGAGCCGGTTTTGGAGCCCCTTTGTTAAGGACCTTGTGCCCTATGTGCCGGGTGAGCAGCCCAAGCTGCAAAAGCTCACCAAACTCAATACTAACGAAAACCCTTACGGCCCTTCGCCAGTGGCTTTGGCGGCAATGCAATCGGCACTGAATGACGATCTGCGCCGCTATCCCGATCCCAATAGTGACCAGTTAAAAGCCGCAATTGCCGACTACCACGGTATCGAAACCGCGCAAGTATTTGTGGGTAATGGCTCGGATGAGGTGTTGGCGCATATTTTTCACGGCCTGTTTCAGCATGGTAAGCCCTTGCTGTTTCCCGATATTACTTACAGTTTTTACCCCGTGTACTGCGGTTTATACGATATTCCTTATGAGGCCATTCCGCTAGACGGGTCATTTCAGATTCGGGTGAATGATTACACCGGAATGAAGGGCGGGATTATTTTCCCTAACCCCAATGCGCCGACAGGATGTTTTTTGCCCTTGGCCGAAATTGAGCGCCTTTTAGTGGTGAATACCGAAACTGTGGTGGTGATTGATGAGGCCTATGTGGATTTTGGTGGTGAATCCGCCATTAGCCTTGTTGACCGATTTCCCAACCTGTTGGTCACCCAGACTTTGTCTAAGTCGCGCTCCTTGGCTGGTTTGCGTGTCGGCTTTGCGGTGGGGCACCCGGAGTTGATCGAGGCTTTAGAGCGGATTAAAAACAGTTTTAACTCTTATCCTCTTGATCGTCTGGCTCAATGCGGTGCGGCGGCGTCCTTTGCTGATCAAGACTATTTTGAGCAGTGCCAGCAAGCGGTTATTGATGAACGCGAAAGCCTTGTGCGGCGTCTCGCTGAGCTGGATTTTGAAGTGCTGCCATCGCTGGCGAATTTTGTATTCTGTCGGCACCGTAGTCGCGATGCTGCTGAGATTGCAGCAGGCTTGCGTGAAGATGGTGTTATTGTTCGCCATTTCAAGCAGCCGCGTATTGAGCAATACCTGCGGATTACTGTCGGTCGTCCGGAAGAAAGTGCGGTGCTGTTTGCATCCTTGCAAAGAGTGCTAAGCAGCTAATATTGCTAGGCTAGGTGTTTGGTCGTTCAGCCACTTGGGTCTCGATGGTAAAGAGCTCATCGCCTCGTAAAAAACCAATCCGCACCCGCTGGCCGGGGCGGGTATAGGTAATGAGCTTCATGCCGGCGTGGCCGTCGCCCACTTGTTCACCGTTAATTTCAGTGAGAATATCCCCGATTTTTAAGCCGGCTTTTTCTGCTGGGCCGCTAGTTGCTAGGCCAGTAATAATCACGCCGTTAGTGCCCACGCCGACTGGTTTTACTTCAATGCCGAGCCAGCCCCGCAGGGGGCGGCCATAGCTTATTAAATCGCTCATGGTGCGCAGCGCGAGATCGGTGGGGATGGCTAGGCCAATTCCGGTAGAGCCGCCGCTTTGGGTGTAAATTGCGGTATTGATGCCGAGCAAGCGTCCTTTGGTGTCAATGAGCGCTCCGCCGGAGTTGCCTGGGTTAATCGCGGCGTCGGTTTGAATATAGTTCTCAAATTGACTCAGTCCTAGGCCGTAGCGTCCGGTTGCGCTGACGATACCTTGGGTGACAGTTTGGCCAAAGCCATAGGGGTTGCCGATGGCGAGCACGATATTGCCGACCCGAGTTTTACTGGGGTCGCCAATGGTAATGCTGGTGAGGTTGTCGAGATCGATCTTAAGCACGGCGAGATCGGTGTCGGCGTCGCTGCCAATCACGCTCGCGAGGGCTTGGCGACCATCGTGGAGTAAGACTAAGATTTCGTCGGCGCCATTTATAACGTGGTAATTGGTGAGCAAGTAACCGGCGTCGCTGACGATAACCCCTGAGCCTAGGCTGCGTTCTAACTGCTGCTTGGCTTTGCCGTTGCGACTAAAAAAATGTTTGAATAATGGGTCGTTGGCAAGTGGGTGGCGCTGCTGCACAACCTTTGTGGTGTAGATATTGGCGACCGCTGGTGCGGCGCGCTCAACCGCGTAAACGTAGTCGTGGTCGCGTTGACCTGGGAGGTAGGCGAGTATACAAAGCCCCAGTAGTACCCCACAGAGTGTTGGCCAGATCAGATTTTTGGGGTTGGGCAGTTTCAAAAGCTGATCCTCGTAAATTGCTTGTGAGCCATATTTGGCTGGGTAAGCGCGCTGGCGTGCTAGCCTAGCATGATTTAGCTTGATTTCGAATTTCTAGGAGCTTGTATGAGCGTTTCATTGACGGCCCTTGTGATGGCCGCAGATAGTCTTTTGTCGCCCCAGAGTTTTAATGATTATTGTCCTAATGGTCTGCAAGTGGCGGGGGGCAGCGAGGTACGGCGGATTGTGTCGGGAGTGACGGCGTCGCAAGCCTTGATTGAAGCCGCTATCGAGGCTGAGGCGGACGCAATCATTGTGCATCACGGTTATTTTTGGCGGGGTGAAGATCCCTGTGTAGTGGGTATGAAGCGTCGCCGCCTGGCCTTGTTGCTTAAGCACGATATTAGTTTGATTGCCTATCATCTGCCTTTAGATGCCCACCCTGAGCTCGGGAATAATATTCAGTTGGCTAAAAAGTTGGGGATAACAGTGCAGGGCGGTCTCGAGCCGAATAACCCCCGCTCTGTTGGCAATGTCGGGATTTTGTCAGCCCCGCAGGCGGCGCAGCATTTTGCGGACCATGTCGCCAAGGTTTTGGGGCGGCGCCCGTTATTGGAGCTCGGTCACAATCGCCCGATTGCGCGTATAGGTTGGTGCACGGGTGGGGCGCAATCGTATATTGATAAGGCCGCCGCTTTAGGTTTGGACGCCTATCTGAGTGGTGAGGTTTCGGAGCCGACTATTTTGGCGGCGCGGGAACTCGGTATTACGTATATCGGTGCTGGGCATCATGCTACCGAGCGCTACGGAGTGCAGGCCCTGGCGGCGGCACTGGCGACACAATTTGATTTGCATCACCAGTTTATTGATATCGACAACCCTGCCTAGCTTGCCTTTAAAGGTGTGGAGCTACCGGCGGATTGATAGGTTCTTTGGGCTTCTTCTCAGCATCGAGACCGAACTCTTCGTGTAAGGCACCTTTTTTTCCGGGTTGGCGGGGAGCGTAATCCAGCGGCGGTGCCGACGGCACAGCTTTGCTGGGCTTGCTTTCTAGCACTGGGCGGCCCTCTGGGAGTGCTTGCAGTGGACTGATTCCAGAGGCGTGCAAATTTTGTGCGCCCTCCACTATGTGGTTATGCACGCTGCGGTAGCTTTCGGCGAGTTCATTGAGGAGTTCGCCGGTGCGGTCAAAGTGGGTGCTAACTTGATGTTGATATTCCTGTTGTTGCTGCTGCATTTCACCGAACTGCTTTTCTAGTGCTGCGCGGTTTTGCTGCTCCGGCTTTAATCTGCCTAAAACGAAGTAGCCGATGGCGGCACCGCTTAATAGGCAAATAATGGCGACGGCGATCAGGGTGTTTAGGTCTTGCACAGAAGCTCCTCCAGTGAGTCGACGTGTTTGTCACTCTAAGTACAGCGCAGTATAACTGCTCAGCCGGTCCGGTTCAGTACCCGCCGATAAAAAATTGCCAATTCTAGGTTGGGCCGGTAAAGTTGCGCCGACTTTAATGAGGACCTCACCATGGCTACGCCATTACAGCGTTATCGCCGAGATCTGGAGCAAGCCGATTTTTCTTACGATCCGGCGCAGGAATTCGCGGTTACGTGCCTGCAGCGTTTATACGATGAACTTGTTGCCCAGCCAACACCGGGTGCGTCTGGGCTATTGTCGGCGATTAAGATGCGGCTTAGTGGGCGGAAAGCGCCGCTAGCACCCATTAAGGGTTTGTACTTTTGGGGTGGTGTCGGGCGCGGTAAAACCTATTTGATGGACACTTTTTTCGATACGCTGCCTTTTGAAAATAAGCTGCGCGCGCATTTTCACCGCTTTATGCAGCGAGTCCATAAAGAATTAAAATCCCTGTCTGGCGAGAAAAATCCGCTAATTATTGTGGCTGACCGCATTGCGGACGAGGCTCGGGTTATTTGTTTCGACGAGTTTTTTGTGTCAGATATCACTGACGCTATGATTTTAGCGGGTTTGTTTGAGCGACTGTTTGAGCGCGGTGTGGTCTTAGTGGCGACGTCGAACATTACTCCAGATGGTCTGTATAAGGACGGTTTGCAGCGAGCGCGCTTTTTGCCAGCCATTGCGCTTATAAAGCAGCGCGCCGAGGTGGTGAACGTGGATGGTGGGATTGATTACCGCCTGCGCGCACTGGAACAAGCTGAATTGTATTATCAACCTCTGGGCGAGGCCGCGGAGCAGAGTTTGATGACTAGCTTCCAGCGTTTGGCGCCGGAAGCGGCGTCAGCTGACCAGGCCTTAGATATCGAGGGGCGCGAAATAACCGCCCGCTATGTGGCGGATGACGTGGCGTGGTTTGACTTTAGTGAGCTCTGTGATGGCCCGCGCAGCCAGTATGACTACATTGAGCTCGCTCGCGTGTTTCATGCTGTAGTCATTAGTAATGTGCCGCAAATGGGCGCTGGGCGTGACGATCAGGCGCGGCGCTTCATCAACTTAATTGATGAATTTTACGATCGTAACGTTAAATTGGTATTGTCGGCTGCAGTATCGCTAGAGAATCTGTATACTGGCGGCCGGTTGGATTTTGAGTTTGAGCGGACTCAGAGTCGCCTTCTGGAAATGCAGTCTGAGGACTACCTTGGACAGGAGCACCGTCCTTGACGGTGTTTGTTGTTATTCATTCAGAAAAGCAAACATTCCGCTTGAAAAACCTTTGGCGCTTATGTAGTATTCGCGCTCTTTGTTCGGTACGGGCCCTATAGGCGAGACACATGAAAACCTTAAGCGCAAAACCCAGTGACGTA
>NZ_JBFJWS010000119.1:0-9083 GCF_041623545.1 Zhongshania sp.
GGAACCGCCGGTACTGTAACCGTGTTTATGGGGGTTGTGGCTAGGACCAAACGATTTCGGCTCTGTAGTAATGATCAGGCCAAACTCCGGCGTATTCGTCTTAGCAAAAATATTCAAGCCGCTGGCTTTGTAGCGCCGGACCAATTCACTGTCGTAGTCCGGAATCACGGAGATTCCCCGACTACCCATGCGCATCGGTTCCCCCGCAAAACACGCCAATAAGTCTTTTAAAACAAAGGGCACACCTTTAAAGGGGCCGTCTGGCAGCCCCTGCGCTATTTGGCGATAGGCCCGCTCGTCAAAGCGATGAATTAAGGCATTAATTTGAGGATTGCGTGCATTAGCCGCGGCCAGTGCTGCATCAAGTACTTCCCTTGCGCTTACCGCCCCAGTGCCAATCAAGTCAGCCAGACCTAGGGCATCGTATTCGCCGTATTCTTTAAACATTGCCACGCTCCACCATTCACTTATTTGAGAATAGTAACAGCTCTGTTACCTAAACCAAGGGATTTGCCCTTTCGCAAAATTGCCTTTGGCAGCGCAGTCCAATACGCGCTACAGTATCTTACAAACGCTGACACGCTGTTGGCTGGCAACGTCCTCAATTCATAACAAGATAAGGTTGCAGATATGCCGCTCACGAAAGACATTCTTGACGAAATTCGCGTATTAACCCAATTCAACCCGGCCTCCGCCCTTGAAGGTATCAAGGTTCACCACACCGCCGAGCCGGCAACGATTGCCGCGACCAAACGTCTATTTGCCAAAGACCTCATTACCCAAGCTGACGGCGGTTACCTCACCAGCAGTGGTTTGGAAGTGATTCGCCACCTCGATAGCTTAATGACCGTATTGAACTGCAAAGACCAAGAAACAGCGTAACGATATAAATACGGGGGCCTAAGCCCCCGTATTTATATTTGGATACATTACAGCTACTTATTCGCGGCCGATTCGGCGATCACCCGCAAAACGGAAAAAGCCCGATTCCTCCTCGCGCTGAATAAGTTCGCTTTGCTCCGCAAATAATTGCGTTTGCAAAGCCTGCAGGCGGCGGTTTTGTTCGCTACCTCGATATGTTGCCAAAATCGTTTGGCGCTGCTCCATATATTGACTACCGGTAGCCCACAACTGGTCGCGACGCTTATCCAATGCAGTCCACCGGTCAAGCGCCTCAGCATCCATACCTAAGCCACTGCGAATTTCTCGCAATGAGACCAACCGCGATGAGGCAGGCAGGTTTTTCAATTCCTGCTGCACGGAGTCCAAGCTTAAAAAGCGATCCATCAACTCAGTCCGACGTGTAGCCAACAAAGGCTCAGCCTTATCACCCAAAGCGCCGCGCACTGACTCGACAAAATGCTTTAGCTTTTCCTCTGGGGGACTCGCAGCCATGTCTTCAGCTGCGGTCAAAGCCTCTTCAATGTGACGGTTACGCAACTCCGCCGCCCAAATCAGCTCGGCGTCACTACCAAATGCATCAAAGCGCTTCGCCCATAATGCTTCACGGCGCTCCAGTGGCGACATTGCCCGCAGGACGTCACGCTCCGTTAATAGCCACCCATTGTAGTTAGACCAGGCCTGAAATTTGGCGATTAACTCCGCCGCTAGTTCAGGGTACATTTGCGCAAGCAATCCTTCCACGCGACTTTCCCAGTCATCGGGATAGCGCGACTTAAGATAGGAAATCAATTGCTCAAGCAAACGAATTTGCGCGTGCTTTACCTCAATCACACCCGCGAACTTTTGTCCTAAATCTGCAATAAACTGCTTTTCGTCAATTTCATTTACCGCAGGCTTAAGCTGCTCGCGGCTGCTCGACTCAATATTGCTACTGGCCTGGCCATCCATACTCGGTGTAAGTCCTTGACCGCTAGTGGTCTGCTCGGGCGCTTGCCCGTGCAGACCTAACCAAGAACTCACAACAATCGACACCGGCACCAATAAGGTCAACAGCATAACCAAGGCAATTGGTTTAGTTATCGTTTTCTCGCTCATCGTTTTCATTTACCCGCTTTATTTAAAAGCCATTGTCGGCGATAAAATCGGTAATCGCGGCGTAAAATTCCATTTCGTCGAAGGTATCGGGTGGCACACCGATTACGTCCAAATGATCTTGGTTAATTTTCCACGCGTGCGAGGTCATTTGCGTCTGGTTCGGTGCATTCAAATCCCCCACATAACCAGTATTGCTCTGCGCCCACACGTAATCTAAGCAGCCATAACACTCCCAATACTCCAAACGATAGCCCATTTGCTGGGAATTGATGCCGACCAGACCATCGTCGTCGTTGTCGCTCGCATCACCATCGCCGGTGCCCAAAGCGCCATCGCCATTAGCGTCGTAGCTGGCGTAGCCGTCACCATCAATCTCAGTCCAGAGCTCTTTGAGCAAATACAGAGCCGGATTCATATTGCCGTTATCTTGACCGGTCAAAAAGCTCCGCGAGCGCTCGATATTCGCCGATCCAGCAGGGTAGTTCTGATTAAAGGCGTAGGTGCCAGTGGTCACACCGTCGTTGGGATCAAAGTCATGATTCACAAGTTGCTTTAGCGCAGCAATCGCATCGTTGCCGCCACTGTAAATGGTGTTGCCAAAGTAATCAGCCAAGGTCGCCAAAACTGACTGCACCCCAGGCTGTAAATTTAAAACATATTGCGCAATCGGCGAGCCGCGATGGGGGGAAGAAATACTAATGCCGTACTTAACCACCCGATAACCGCGATTATCCTGGAGTAACTTAGCCGCTTTACGCAGGTCTAAGCCCCCTTGGGAGTGGCCAATAATATTAACGTAGCTGTGCCCCGAGCTGGCCAGATAGCCTTCAATGTCTTGATATAACTCATAACCGCGCTGCTCAGAACCAGCAAAGGGCGTCACCGAAGCCACAAACGATTCCTGCCCAGAATGAATGTCGTGATTACAGTAATACTCGCCCCACTGACAGGTATCTAAGACATAAACGCCATAATCGTCGCCCCAGTAGTCATAGCCCAAAATATCATCGAAACCGGCCATGCCGTGGGCGAATACAATCGGGTATTGGGTTTTATTCGCATCGCGCGCAAACGCAGGCGACGTAAGGGTACTCACAACAATGAGTAATCCAACACTCAGTAATTGGCTAAACTTCATAGAACTAATCTCCAATATTATTTTTTAAATAAATTAGAGCCTGAAAATAAATGCCGTGAAACAGGGCTTTGGCCGCAAGCAACGCGCGGCAAAGCACAAACAGCGAAAACAAACCTCAGGCTTCGTATTATTTTTCTTAAGCCATCTTTGCGCTAATTAGTTGTCCGCACGTCCTGTGACAATCATTCAAGTTATCAATGACAACATTACATATTTTTAACATGTAATAGCAGCCATAATCAATAGTTTTCCAACTCCGCTCTCCGGACTGCCATTCGGCTGTGGCCTACTCTCCTTAATCACCGTGCAAATCGGTACAAATATGCGCAACTAATAGCCCTTGTTATGAGAGCAGTGCCACAGTAAATTGAGCTATTCACGATGATTTGGATAAACAATGATGAGAACAATTTTTGCCTACCTATGTATTGCGGCACTGACATTGCCTGTTACCAGCGTGCTCGCGGACGACGAACGCGAGCCCTCAAAGTCGAAGACGTCTAAAGACTATTCCGACAAAGACAACAAAAAGGACAAGAAAAAAGATAAGAAGAAAAGCAAATCAGACGATTATCACGATGATTATGAACAAGCTGGCAGCAAAGGTAACAAGCATGGCTGGGTTAATGGCATGCCGCCTGGGCAAGCCAAAAAATCGGGTGGAGACAAAGTAAAACACAAAGACCACGACCACGAAGACCATAATGACAATCACGACTACGATCACCACCGCGAAGAGTATCGCGATGGTGGCACTGAGCGAAATATCCACTACGACCGGAATCAACGACCCGCTACAAGCGAAGAAATATTGACTGATATGGCGAAAGACGAGGCGGCCAGGCGTGCTGGTGCCGCACCCGGTAGCGCAGAAGAAGCTCTGATTAATATCGGCGCTGACGTCATTCTCGAGCGCACAAACCGTTAATTCGACTGTTAAGGCCTTGCCGCTAGCAAGGCCTTAACTTTCATCAAGTGTGAAACTGCGCTAGCGTGTTTCCTCCTTTCCACAATTAAAGGGGCGCCGCATCAATAGCGAGACAAAACTCCCCAGCTCAACTCGGAAACCGGTATATGGATCCACTAACCCAAGGCCTCCTCGGCGCCACCGCCGTTGCCAATTCACGCATCGCTAAAGCCCCGCGCGGAGCGGCACTGGGCCTAGGTTTTTTGGGCGGTATGGCGGCGGACTTAGACGTACTCATTCGCTCGTCTAGCGACCCTTTATTGTTTTTGGAGTTTCATCGCCAGTTCACCCACTCTTTAGTCTTTATTCCCCTCGGCGGCATACTCTGCGGATTGGTATTGCACGCACTGTTTGCGAAGCGCAAAGGGTTTAGCCGCTGGCAAAGTATTCTGTTTTGCACCCTAGGCTATGCCACCCATGCCCTGCTCGACGCCTGCACCACCTACGGCACTCAGCTGTACTGGCCCTTTAGCAATGAGCGGGTGTCGTGGAATATTATGTCCATAGTCGACCCGCTCTATACGCTACCGATCGCGCTGTTGCTCGGTATTAGCCTGTCATTACAACGAGCTTGGCTGGCACGTATTGCCTTATTTTGGGTATTCGCCTACCCCACGATCGGATGGTGGCAGCGTGACCGCGCCGAGAGTATCGGTCGTGAATTAGCAGCGAGCCGTCAACATCAAGTCCTTAGCCTAAGTGCCAAACCGTCTTTTGCTAACTTACTCCTGTGGAAGGTGATCTATCGCACCCCCGACGCCTTTTACGTCGATGCTGTGCGTATGGGTATTAAGCCCAAAGTGATTGAAGGCGCTGCCGTTGCGCCGTTAGATATCCCCCGCGACCTGCCGTGGTTGCAAGCTGGTTCACAACAGGCCATAGACCTCGAACGCTTCCGTTGGTTTTCTCAGGATTATATTGCATTGGCGGCTGACAACTCGCACCGGGTCATCGATTTGCGCTACTCCTTGCTGCCTAATGAAATTGAGGCACTTTGGAGTATTGAGCTGTCACCGAGCAATAGCGAGCAGCACGTGCGCTATATCACCCAGCGCGGCGACAGTCGCGCGAAATCTGCAGAATTGTGGCGAATGTTATTTTACTGACCTAGGGGCTGAGGCCTGTAAAAAAATTAAAAGTAATAACCAAAATTTAGACGTAAACCCCTAATATCTTCAGCCTGAACCACCGCCAAGCCCAAGCGTAAAAAACTCAGCTGCGCCATATGACGACGCGTACTGCCCACACTTACTGCTAACTCATTTTGGCTACGGGTATAGGTGTCTGTGCCCTTAAAGAGCGTATTTACAAAGCTTAGCTCAATGCTAAGTAGCTCATCGGCGAAGGCCATTGGCATGGAATACAAAAGCCCATTCCTAAGAACCGTATTGGCGATATTCGGGTCAAATTGCCTGCCCGCTATATTCACTTTCAAGGTTTTGTAATAACCCACAAGATTCCCGATATATATCGAATTTGGCGATAAGCCCAGCGGAATTCGGTAGGCACTCGAAATCGATGCCCCCGCCTGTTCGGCCTCCTGGTCTAAGTCATTTGATTTAACATAACCGACGTTCAAGGCCGGCGTAAGCGCCCAATGAGTGGTCACTGGTAAACGCAGGGCCAAACCCGGCTGGATCGAATATGTTTTGGCGCCATTCACCTCACCCTGCGAGAGGGGCAAGCTCGCAATCCATTGCCGTCCAAAAATTTTCTCGGAACGAAAGGTGTACGACAGCGGCAAAGTGACGTAACTGGTTTTGACGCCGTTTGCCTCAAACTCGCCGACAGTAAAACTAAGGCCAAATAAATTGGAGACCCCGGCCAGCTCGTCGAATAGGGGATCAACGGGACTAAGGGTATCGCCGAGGGCAGTGGTAAAGGCATTCTCTACCGCCTGCGATTGCAGTGACCCCGGATTACCCGCAAACAAACTGGATGCCCCCGCCACTAAGGTGTCGCCAATACCAAGCGCAGATTGCCATTCTTCATCAATAAGCGACGAAACGAATATTGGCTCAGCCGCGAATGACGTCAATGTTGCCGCGCTAATGCATAGCATTAGCGCTAGGCGGCTCGGCAAGTCCATCGCCGCACTCCCATGCTGCTAACTAAGGTTCAATGACACGGATTACACCTAGCCACGGTAACGGCCGCGGGCTAATGCGCAATTTCTAGCATGATCACTTTATATAGCTCAGCATCAGAAAATTGGCCAATATAGCTCGCCACCCCGACGGCTGATTTGCGGCAAGAGCTATTGAAATCGGCAGTTTTGCCCCAAACTCATTTGAACGCATCGCTATTGGAAGCCCTATGACCGCGCTATCTGTTCTCGACCTCTCGCCCATCACCGCAGACGGTTGCGCCGGAGACTCCCTGCGCAACACTTTAGACTTGGCGCAACACGCTGAGCACTGGGGCTATAAGCGCTACTGGCTGGCGGAACATCACAATATGGCGGGCATCGCCAGTGCGGCAACGGCGGTGGTAATCGGCCACGTTGCCGCTGGCACCAAAACCATTCGAGTAGGCGCTGGCGGGGTTATGCTGCCCAATCACTCGCCCTTAGTTATTGCCGAGCAATTTGGCACTTTAGAAGCCTTGTTCCCTGGGCGAATCGATCTCGGTCTTGGCCGTGCCCCCGGCAGCGACCAAGCTACCGCCTACGCTCTGCGCCGCAACCTGCACGCCGATGTCGACCAGTTCCCCAATGACGTTGTCGAGCTGATGAGCTATTTCGGTGAAGCAGAACCCGGACAGCAAATTCATGCCTATCCCGGCCGAGGCCTTGACGTCCCAATTTGGATATTGGGTTCCAGCTTGTTTGGCGCCCAATTAGCGGCATCACTTGGCCTGCCCTATGCCTTTGCCTCGCACTTTGCGCCGGACCAAATGCTCGCGGCGATCGAAATTTATCGCACGCGTTTTCGGCCCTCCGCGCAACTCAGCAAGCCCTATGTGATGCTCGGCTTTAATATCTTTGCCGCCGACACCGACGCCCAAGCCAATTACCTAGCCAGCTCAATGCAGCGGGCCTTCGTTAATTTACGCAGAGGTACGCCGGGCAAACTCCAAGCACCAGCCGACAATTTTTTTCAAAGCTTATCATTGAGCGAACAGAGCTTACTTCAGAATATTATGTCTTGCTCTGCCATTGGCGGCCCCGACGCCGTGCTTGAAAAAACCCAGCAATTCATCGCCAAAACCGGCGCGGATGAATTGATGATTACCTCGCAGATATACGATCACAGCGCACGGCTGCGTTCCTATGAAATTGTGGGGGCAATGCAGAAACAGCTCAACGGCAAGGATTAAAAGACTAATACGCGTCGTTCTCAGTAAACACCGTCACGTTTAATTCGTCCTCCTCGGTAAGCCAAGCGCTAATAACCATTGGTTGGCAGCAGACCTGACAATCCTCAACATAGGTCTGCTCACCCTCTGAGGTATCGACCACCAACTCGATGCGCTCGCCGCAATAGGGGCAGCGCTGGCTTACAGACTCTAATGCATTCATATCGCACCTATTTTGACGTACAGCCTTAATTGCTACACCATCGCAGTATGCGCCATGACATGGCCGCCTATACTCTCAACAGAACTAATATTGCCACCAAAAGGCACTCTGAGATTACTATTTTGAGGCGATTTTTTAAAGTTAGCACGTTACCATCACCGGCATACAAAATTATTTGCGGAAAAAGCAATGACGGACAACAAAACTCAGAAAATCAAAGATACCGCGGCAGCCCTCTTCGACGGCTACACTGCTGAAAAACCCTACGAATTATGGCTGGGCTTCGACAAAGAATTAGCCAAGAACATGTCTCGATTTGTCGTCGGCGACATGTACGCTCGCAGCGTATTACCCCGCACTACACGTCAATTAGTCGCTATTGCGGCACTGAGCGCTACGGGCAAGCAAGACGAGCTTAAACTTCATATTCACGCCGCATTGAATGTCGGTTGCGAAGCAAAGGAAATCGCTGAAGCCATTTTTCAGATCGGTGTATACGCAGGCATTCCCGCCATGAACAATGCGCTCATTACACTGCGCACAGTGCTCGAGGAAAATGGACTGTGGCCACTTGAACAAAGTACCGAAAAATAAGCTAGCGGGACAACTAGCTCATTAGTCAAAAATGACTTATTTATCTGCAAGATAAGCCCGCCAGCCGCCAAAATGGCTGATATCGCCTGCTCCTACCAAACCCGAGGCCTCACAGATAAAGCCAAAAAACACGCTATCATCTTGCAGCGTGACTTTACCTATACCCGCGACAAAGCTGCCGAACTAGCTGGGACAATCACCATGCCGGGCCTAAATGGCGGGCCACCAGCCAGCACATAGAGTTTGTAATTTGGCGTCAATGTGTGTTTTTCAAGTAGGTAGCCACCGCGCTCGGTGAGCTGCCTATTCAGAGGCGGGCGATCGACGACAGCAGGCGACAATCAGTAACGGTCACGAGAAGCTCGGAGTGACGACAGATTTGCGCAAGAAAATAACCCCCGCCCCGTACCCCCTGGCAAAAAAACAGACGCGGGACATTCGCCTTCGATAACCTAATAGCAAAGCGGAAATAAAGCCGGTGATGCTTCCGTTAAGCACAAAATAGCAGGATAGTATGCTATTGCAATAATGAACTTTGGGATAATCATGGCGCTTAAAAAACACGGTTTCATCTTGGCTCTATCGACTGGATTATGCGCGCTTACCCTAGTCGCTTGCCAACAAAGCAATTCACCAGCGCCAGCTACCTCAAGTACGCGCCATCAGGAGGCGCCACTTAACAAGTATCAAGACGCACCGATGATCAGCAATGCGCAGAACAATAGCTGGTATCGCAATGCAGAAACCGCAATCGCCAATAAGCCACTGGGCTTGGCAGAACGTGGTAAGGCCCGCAATATCATTTTATTTCTGGGCGATGGCATGAGTATCGCCACTATCACCGCTGCGCGAATTCTCGCTGGCCA
>NZ_JBFJWS010000120.1:0-9054 GCF_041623545.1 Zhongshania sp.
CGGTGGCTGAAATTGGTCTGCCCTGCGTGATCAAACCAATCATGAGTTCCTCAGGAAAAGGTCAGAGTCTAGTGCGTCGCCCAGCCGAAATTGACGACGCGTGGACTTACGCCCAAGAGGGTGGCCGCGCCGGAGCAGGCCGAGTCATCATTGAAGGCTTTGTTGATTTCGATTACGAAATTACCTTGCTCACCATTCGCCATCGCGGCAGCGATGGCGAAGACACCGCAACCAGTTATTGCGCGCCGATTGGCCACTTGCAAAAAGACGGTGATTATCAAGAGTCTTGGCAGCCACAGCCAATGTCCGACATCGCATTACAGCGTGCTCAGCAGATGGCTGAACAAGTAACAACGGCGCTAGGTGGCTGGGGCTTGTTCGGCGTTGAGCTATTTGTAAAAGGGGATGAGGTGATTTTCAGTGAAGTTTCGCCGCGGCCCCACGACACCGGCTTAGTAACATTAATCTCTCAAGACCTCTCAGAGTTTGCCCTGCATGTTAGAGCCATACTTGGTCTCCCCATCCCCAATATTCAGCAGCACGGCCCCTCTGCCTCAGCAGTGGTATTGGTAGACGGCAACTCAAGTCGCGTGCGCTTTGGTAATCTTGATCACGCTTTAGATGCTCCCGACACCCAGCTGCGTTTATTCGGTAAGCCGGAAGTTAACGGTAAACGTCGCATGGGCGTTGCCCTCGCTCGTGGCGAGGATATCGAGGAAGCGAGAGCGAAGGCGCTAGCTGTTGTTGAGGCGTTGACGGTCAGCTTGTAAGTTAAGCTGGTTGTTTTTCCGGCGCTTTTATTCTGTGTTTAACATATGAGATAGCGGGTTTAGGGCTAAAAATTGTATCCTCAAGTTTCCGTTGATCCGTGTTTTTTTATTTTTATTAAAATTTTTACTCTTGCTATCCTCCCAATTTACGTCCTACACTAGCAACTCTTGTCGGGGTGCCCGCGTATAAAATACGCAATGGCTGAGATCGTTTTCGAATCCCGTATTACCTGATCTGGATAATGCCAGCGTAGGAAACAAGGTCTTCTCAGCAGGGGTTCCTCTGCTTATTGATGTCTGAGAACCGATCTAATTTTCCTTCCTTGGTTTTATTTTTAAACCAGTCGAAAGACTTGCGCTTGCTATGCGCAAAAGGGGAAACAATGAGTTCTGATTATCCATTACTGCGCGATACCGCCCAAGTTGATGCCGCTTCCGTTGAACCTTTGCCGGGTTCGTCAAAGATTTATGTCCAGGGTAGTCGCACCGATATTCAAGTGCCGATGCGTGAGATCAAGTTAACGGCGACCCCGGTGCAAGCCAGAGATGGCAGCACGCGTTTAGAGCCTAACCCCCCGGTGCGAGTTTATGACACCTCGGGCGCTTACACTGATCCCAAAGCTAATATTGATATTCGCAAAGGCTTGGAGCCGATTCGTGATCAGTGGATTCTCGGCCGCAATGACACCGAATTGCTCGCTGGCGATAGCTCCGAGTACAGCCGGAAACGCGCAGCAGATTTGAGCTTGCAGCAATTGCGATTTGATTTAAAACGCAATCCTCGCAGGGCACTTGCCGGAAAAAATGTTAGCCAGATGCACTATGCGCGGCGCGGCATTATTACGCCGGAAATGGAATATATTGCTATCCGCGAAAACATGGCCTTAGCCGCCGCTAAAGAAGCGGGCGAGCTGCCAGGGGAATTGGGCTTTCAACATCCCGGCAATGCCTTTGGCGCCAGTATTCCAAAGGAAATTACGCCGGAATTTGTCCGCGACGAAGTGGCCCGTGGCCGCGCAATTATTCCTGCCAATATCAATCACCCTGAATTAGAGCCGATGATTATTGGTCGTAACTTCTTGGTAAAAGTGAACGGCAATATTGGGAACTCAGCGCTAGGCTCCTCCATTGAAGAAGAAGTGGCCAAGCTCACGTGGGGTATTCGCTGGGGCGCAGATACCATGATGGACTTGTCTACCGGTAAAAACATTCATGAAACCCGAGAGTGGATTGTCCGTAATTCTCCGGTGCCGGTGGGTACTGTGCCGATTTACCAGGCCTTGGAAAAAGTTGACGGGGTGGCCGAAGATTTGACCTGGGAAATTTTCCGCGACACCTTAATTGAGCAAGCAGAGCAGGGCGTGGATTATTTTACGATTCACGCGGGGGTGTTGCTGCGCTATGTGCCGCTGACCGCGAAACGCGTGACCGGCATTGTGTCTCGGGGCGGTTCGATTATGGCGAAGTGGTGTTTGTCTCACCATAAAGAGAATTTTCTTTACACCCATTTTGATGACATCTGCGAGATCATGAAGGCCTATGATGTGTCCTTTTCGCTTGGCGATGGCCTGCGTCCGGGCTCGGTCGCCGACGCCAATGACGAAGCGCAGTTTGGCGAGCTACGCACTTTAGGTGAATTAACTAAACGCGCGTGGCAACATGATGTGCAGGTGATGATTGAAGGTCCTGGTCATGTGCCCATGCAGATGATTCACGAGAATATGACCGAACAGCTCAAGCACTGCGACGAAGCGCCATTTTATACTTTGGGGCCACTGACCACTGATATTGCTCCGGGCTACGATCACATCACCTCGGGTATCGGCGCGGCCCAAATTGGCTGGTATGGCTGCGCAATGCTGTGTTACGTCACTCCCAAAGAACACTTGGGCTTGCCCAATAAAGATGACGTAAAAACTGGCATCATCACCTATAAAATTGCTGCCCACGCCGCAGACTTGGCCAAAGGCCATCCCGGCTCCCAATTGCGCGACAACGCCCTGAGTAAAGCGCGATTTGAATTCCGCTGGGAAGATCAATTCAACCTCGGTTTAGACCCGGATACCGCACGTTCTTACCACGATGAAACCCTGCCCAAAGAATCGGCAAAGGTTGCGCATTTTTGCTCTATGTGTGGCCCCAAATTCTGCTCCATGAAAATCACCCAAGACGTTCGCGACTACGCGGCAAAATTGGAAGAGGACGAGTTGGACGCCGAAATGCAGAAAAAATCCGCTGAGTTTAAAGAGCTGGGTAGTGAGATATATCAGAAGGTGTAAGGGCGAGTCGGACGTCGGGTGTCTGGAGTCTGACGAATGAGCGAAGCGTCCGACATCCGACGTCCGACATCCGACCCGATTCACATCGGCATCGCCGGCGCCGGCCTGCTCGGCCGCCTTCTCGCGTGGAAGCTCTTGCAGCAAGGGCACTGTGTGAGTCTTTTTGACCGAGGTAGCCGCGAAGGAGAGTTGAGTGCAGCGCGGGTAGCGGCGTCGATGTTGGCGCCCTATAGCGAGGTGGCCAGTGCTGAACGTCAGGTGTTTGATTGGGGATTGATGGCGTTACGCTGGTGGCCTGCGCAGATCGCCATGTTGGAACAACAAACTGGGCAAGAAATTAGCTACGGTATGGACGGCAGTCTGGTGGTGGCTCACGACTTGGATAAGTCGAGTTTGCAGCATTTTGCGCAACAGCTGCAGGCTAAAGTCCCCGATCATTGCGCTGGTGTTGAGCGTATTGACCGTGCGCGGTTACGAGATTTAGAACCGGAGTTAGCCGAGCGTTATAGTTCGGGTCTGTTTCTCGCCGACGAAGGTTACCTTGATAACAGCGCTTTGCTGGCTGCACTGGAAGCGGCAATAACAAAGTTGGGTGGCCAGTGGTTTGAGCATAGCGAGGTTGTCAGTGCCGCGCCACACCGCATTGTGTTAAGTGATGAAGTTTACAAATTTGATTGGGTGATCGACAGCCGAGGCCTTGGTGCTAAGGCGCAATTGCCGGGTTTGCGCGGCGTGCGGGGCGAGGTCTTATGGGTGCACGCGCCGGAAGTCAATTTGCAACGGCCGGTGCGGCTGATGCACCCCCGTTATAAATTGTATATTTCGCCGCGGCCAAACAATCGCTATGTGATTGGCGCGACGGAAATTGAAAGTGAATCAATGCAGCCGGTTACCGTGCGCTCGACTTTGGAATTGATGTCAGCGCTTTACAGTGTGCACAGCGGCTTTGCCGAGGCGAACTTGCTTCACGCTTTTGCTCACTGCCGCCCAGCGATGCCCGATAATTTACCGGTGCTGAACTGTGAGGCGGGATTGCTAACGGTGAACGGCTTATATCGCCACGGTTACTTACTCAGCCCCCAGTTGGTGGAGAATGCTTTAGTGATGTTGGCCGAGCAAACCGAAAATTGTGTTTCGGTATAAGTGGAAACGATGGATAAAGCGCACAAATGATTTTTATTAGTTTGAATAACGAACGCCGCGAATGTGACGCCGCTTTAGTCCTTGCCGAGCTGTTGCCCGAGTGGGGGTTTGAATGTGAAAAAATTGCTGTGGCGGTTAATGGGGATTTTGTGCCGAGATCCCAGTACGGGGAGTTGCGCTTGAATACTGGTGATCAAGTGGACGTGTTGGCACCGGTGCAGGGCGGGTGACGGTAAGTCGGGCGTCTGAGGTCGGATGTCTGACGAAACACACCCGGCTAGCGCGCCCGACCTCAGACGCCCGACGTCCGACTAAAAAACACAGAGCTATAAAATGACAACACCACAGCCAGACACCTGGACCCTCTACGGCCAAAGCTTCGACAGCCGCCTTTTAATAGGCAGCGCGCTGTATCCTTCGCCGACAATTATGCGCGACGCAATTGTGGCATCTGGTGCCGAGATTATTACCGTATCGCTGCGTAGGCAGTCGCCGAGTGAAGCAGGCGGTGAGGGATTTTGGCAGCAGTTAAAAAGTTTGAATAAAACCTTATTGCCTAACACGGCGGGTTGCCACAGCGTGAAAGAAGCGGTGACCTTGGCGCAGATGTCACGGGAGTTGTTTGAAACAGATTGGTTGAAATTGGAAGTGGTGGGGGATGATTATAATTTACAGCCTGACCCTCTTGGCACGGTGGAGGCCGCCGAGCAGTTAATAAAACTCGGCTTTAAGGTGTTTCCCTATTGCACTGATGATTTGGTTGTCTGTCAACGGCTGCGCGATGTCGGTTGTCAGGTCTTGATGCCCTGGGGTTCACCAATTGGCACTGGGCGGGGCTTGATGAATCCCTATAATTTACAAACCATTCGCGAGCGGATTCCCGAGTTACCGCTGATTGTCGATGCCGGTATTGGCAAGCCCTCCCACGCGGTGCAGGCTTTGGAATTGGGCTACGATGGTATTCTGCTGAATACCGCAATTGCCCAGGCAGGGGATCCGGTATTGATGGCGCGAGCCTTTCGCGATGCAGTTGCCGCGGGTCGCCAAGCAACCTTGGCGGGGGCAATGCCGGAGCGGCAGACTGCCTCACCTTCAACGCCGACCTTAGGAATGCCGTTTTGGCATCAGCAGTAAGGCCTTACGAAATTAGTACAGATACAGGCTTTTAAGTTTGTTCACCGCCGAGGCATCGACGCCCAGTGCTTGCTCGAGATAATTATTGACGTTGCCATAATCTTGTTCAATTTTTGCGAAGGCGTAGTTTATATAAGGCGTGCCATCGGCCGCAGTGAGTGGCGTTGGTTTGGCGGGTTGATGCTGGTTGTAGCGCAGCATCATTTTGGCAAAGGCATTAACTTTAGAGGCCTCCTCTAAGTTAACATTGCCCTGTTCGTTTTTTGGACGGCGATATTGGGTCGAGAGTAAATAATCCTGCACAATGATTTCGCGGGGGACGTCGAGGACGCTCAGTAGCAGCGCCACGGCAAAACCAGTGCGGTCTTGCCCAGCGGAGCAATTCACGACCAATGGCGTTTGATTCGCCAGCAGGGCTTGGAAGTAGTCTCGCATTTGCGCTTGATACTGTTGGGGAAAGCTAATGTAAAGCCCTTTCATTGGGTCGCCTTCATTGTCGAGCTTCATGTCCATAAAACTATATGGATAATTAATGTAGTTAATCGTGGTGTTGTTTTTTACCCAAGGGTTGGGATAGAGCGCGACCTCCTCTTGAGATCGTAAATCGATTACTGTCTTAAAGTTGCGTTTGTTTAAATAAGCTTCATCTCGGCTGTTTAGGCTGTTCATGCTGGCGGAGCGGAAGAGTAAGCCCTCGCGAACTGTCTTGTTGCCTAGGCTTGGGTAAGCGCCGACGTCGCGGAAATTTGAGCCACCGTCCAGCGGTAACAAACGCGCAAAGGGTTCGATATTAGTGTGGGGCTGCGCATTTGATACAGCATCAGTTTGCGGTTTAGGCCAAAAGTATTGGCTGCCCATATAAGCAAATAAAAGTGTGACGGCGATATAGGCTAGGCGTTTTATTGTCATCGTTATAAACCTGTGAAATCCTTTTTAGCGATAATAGCAGAAAGCTAAACGCGATGGTTTATTCAATGTAGCGCCTCGTCAAAGTGGGGTATACGTATGCAGGCTGGCTTGGCTTAGACTGGCTCCACAACGAATTGATAATAAAAAAGGAAGGATTATGCATCTCGGTTTCAGTTCTATGAATACGGCGAATGATCCGGATCCCGCACATTTAGCGACGACTTTAGAGGCGGCGGGTTTTGAGTCGCTATGGTATGGCGAACATAGTCATATTCCGCGCTGCCGAAGCACCGCTTATCCGGCGGGGGGTGAACTGCCCGAGCCTTATAAAGAAATGATGGATCCCTATATCTCGTTGATGGCGGCGGCGGCTGCGACGACAAGGTTAAAGCTGGGTACCGGCATTGCGCTATTGATGGAGCGAGAGCTATTTTCTCAGGCGAAGACTATCGCGACCTTAGACCGTTTGTCCTGCGGGCGGGTATTGATCGGCAGCGGCGTGGGCTGGAATCAAGAGGAATTTGAAAATGTAAGTCAGCAGCCATGGCAACGTCGCTACGGGGTATTAAAGGAAACCGTGGCGGCGACTCGGGCTCTGTTTGCCGATGAGGCGCCGGAATTTCACGGTGAGTTTATCGATTTTGATCCAGTGTGGTTTGAGCCAAAGCCACTGCGCAGTCCGCCAATGATTTTTGGTGCAATGGGGCCGTTGGGTATGCGCCACACGGCGGAGTGGGCCGACGGCTGGATGCCGGTCGACGTGGCCTTGCCGGATGTGAAGGCCGCTATTAAGGCGTTTCACGATTTGCTCGCTGAATTTGGTCGCAAGCCGAATGAGGTGGAGATTACCTTGGTGGTTATGTCCGAGGTGACCCCAGATTTACTTAAATACTATCGCGATTGCGGCGTAGACCGCTGTAATATCGGCGTGGGTATGCAAAATTGGGATAAGCCAGAGATTGTGATGCCTATGATCGAGCGTTTCTCGACGATTATTGCTGAATTGTAAGGCGGCAACTAGAGTGTAAATGGCTGGCTGCGTTCACGTCGCAGTCTATGCTCGCAGTAAGCTCAATCTAGGCATGGGGAGGTTTTATGAGTAATCAGCAGCCTGATTCTGAGGCCTCGTCGTCTGCAGATTGCCCGCCGCATTTAAATCCCATTCAAAAAATTAAAGCTCGCAGTGCCGACATCGGTGGTGGCATCAAGGTGAACCGAGTGTTGCCATCGCGGCAGCGCCGCATGATTGGCGCGTGGTGTTTTCTTGATCACGCCGGCCCGGCGGTTTTCCGCGCTGGGGAAGGAATGAGAGTTGGTCCTCACCCTCATATTGGTTTACAGACCTTTACTTGGATGGTGGCCGGTGAGGTATTGCACCGCGATAGTTTGGGTAATGTCGCTGAAGTGCGCCCCGGTGAAGTCAATTTAATGACCGCAGGGCGGGGCATCAGTCACACCGAAGAGTCACTTGCGGCTTGCGATCAGTTACATGCGGCGCAATTATGGATAGCGTTGCCCTATCAAGAAAGGACGTGTGCCCCGGCCTTTGAGCACTACCCAGATTTGCCGCGTTGGTCCACGGATCATTGTCAGCTTACGTTACTCGCGGGTGCTTATGGCGCTAAGCAATCACCGGCAAGAGTTTACTCCCCGTTATTGGCGCTAGATGTATGCAGCGCCGCTGGTGGCGACCTTCAGCTGCAATTGAAGCCGAATTTTGAGTACGGCATATTGGTTTTGCAGGGCGACATCAGCGTGTGTGGCGAGGCGTTTACTGAGAATGATTTGGCGTATTTTAGCCCTGGGGCCAGCGCGCTGGAAGTTAAGCTTAGCGCCGACAGCCAGTTTGTTTTTCTGGGCGGCGAGCCTTTTGCCGAGAACATTACCCTGTGGTGGAATTATGTGGGCCACAACCGCGCTGAGATTATTCAGGCCCAGCGTGATTGGGAGGAATCTAGCCCGCGTTTTGGCCGTATTTCTGGCTGGGATGGTCCGCGTCTAATTGGGCCTCCGCTGCCTTGGAAAGACTAGTTAGTAAGACCCGCAAAAATAGAAAAGGCCTACAGTAGCCGCCCCGCCCGTGTAAAATACCATTTTGATCTGTGTGTGGTTGGGCTTCGTTGCTCTGCTACAGGCATTCGCTGTGATTTTTTCTGGAGAATTCAATGCCCCACGAAAGCAACTTACTGCAGGCCATGGTGGTGTTATTGCTGGCCGCTGTGTTGGTTGTGCCATTAGCTAAACGTCTGCAATTGGGTGCGGTGTTGGGTTATTTAATCGCTGGGGTGGCCATTGGCCCCGCGGCCCTGGGACTGATCCACAACCCCGAAAACATCGCCCATTTTTCTGAGTTTGGCGTAGTACTGCTGCTCTTTATCATCGGTTTGGAGCTGTCGCCCAAGCGCCTGTGGCTTATGCGCCGCGCCGTGTTTGGGGTGGGTCTGGCGCAGGTCGCGCTCAGTGGACTTTTAATCGGGGGGGTAGCGTACTTCAGTTTTGACCAGCCGGTGCGGACGGCCATTGTCCTAGGCTTGGGCTTGGCGCTGTCGTCTACCGCCTTCGGCTTGCAAATTTTAGCCGAGCGTAAGCAACTGGGTAGTCCCCACGGGCGCTTGGCTTTTGCTATTTTGCTATTTCAGGATATCGCGGCGATCCCCCTGATTGCGCTAGTACCCTTGCTTAGCGGCAATATTGGCGGGAATGGTGCCGAGACCGGCACGTCGGTAGTGCGGATACTGCTGTGTATTGCTGCGGTGGTGATCGGTGGTCGCTATTTATTGAGACCGGTGTTCCGCATGGTGGCCCGCACTGGTTTGCAA
>NZ_JBFJWS010000121.1:0-8988 GCF_041623545.1 Zhongshania sp.
AGAGTCTCTATCCAGGCACCAGTCACGGGTTTATTGGTTTACAGGGGCCGAACCGCCACCACAAAGAAGGCATGATGGAGATTTGTGCTTGGTTGGCGGCATTGTTTGGTCGCAAAGCTGAGACCCCCATTGAATTGTGAGATTTGGGTATCCCAACGATACTTGTTTGTCGCCTTCAGTCCTCGGCGTCTTCTGGCTTAGTGGTTTCTGGTAAGTTACTGGGTAATTCGGTGACTTTTGGGCTGCGTCGACGCCGTGTTTTTGCCGGCACCATCTCGCGCATGGAATTCATTTTACCAAAGCAAAGCAGTTTGTCATTGGGCTCTAAGACCCGATCTGCTCTCGGGTTGGGGATTGTTTTTGACCCGCGGTACAGGGTCAGTACATTGATGTCTTGTTCCCGTAAATTAGTACCTTGAATGGTACTGCCGACAAATTTAGAACCTTCTGGTACATAAATCTCGCTAACACCATAGCCCTTGCTTACCGTCAGTCGCTGCCTAACGTCAATTTCGGGGAAGTCTACCTGCGCGGCGATATAGTCAATAACGGCGCCAGCCACATCAAGACCAGTGCAGGTTTCAATTCCTTCCAATCCGGGCGAGGAGTTGACCTCCATTATCTGTGGGCCAGACTCGCTCTCTAGCATATCGACCCCCGCAACGCGCAGGCCAGTAATTTGCGCAGCTCTTACCGCGGTTTCGATATACTCAGCACTAAGCTCAACCGCTTCAGCGACGCCGCCACGATGAACATTGCTGCGGAACTCTTGGCCTTGCGCGACGCGACGCATAGCCGCGACCACCCGATCACCTACCACAAATGCTCTAATGTCTTTACCTTTGCTTTCTGAAACAAACTTCTGGATTAAAACGTTCTGCTTTTGACTCTGTAATAGTTCGATAATCGATTCAGCGGCCTTAACGGACTCCGCAAGCAATACGCCGATACCCTGTGTCCCTTCTATCAGTTTAATGATTACCGGTGCGCCACCGACTCGCTCAATCGCGGGTAAAACATCTTTTTTGTCTCGAACAAAGGTTGTTCGGGGAATACCAATTTGGTGGCGGCTTAATATTTGTAAGCTTCGCAGTTTGTCTCGGGAATTACTGATGCCGTGGGCGGTATTGGCGCAAAACACATCCATCTCTTGGAACTGGCGCACCACTGCGGTTCCATAATAAGTAATGGACGCCCCGATGCGAGGTAATACAGCATCATAGTGACTTAATGGTTTTTGACGATAGTAGAGGTCGGGTACCCCTTGCTGTAGGTCAATGGCAAACTTTAATGTATCGAGGACTTTTACATCGTGTCCCCGTTGTATTGCCGCTTCTTTAAGACGTTTGGTGCTGTAGCTCTTTGGGCCGCAGGACAAAATGGCAAGTTTCATAAATTGGTACTCCAGAAGCATGGTGGTGCGAGGGCTTGGGGCATACCCTTAGTGTAGACTAAGTACTGGCGCGTCTAATTAAATTAGCCAGGATCAAGGTGATCGCTGGCCGGCAGAGCGGTATCACCCTTGTGCGGTGTTTTAAAACAATAACTGGCGTTTCTAATCAATCTCTTCGGTTTGAATCTTAGGAAGATAGCAACAATGATCTGCTATATCGCAAAACAGTGCAGTGCCTGCAACACGCCTTGCTAAGAAGATAATGATTTGATGAGAGTAGCCAATGTTCCATAAAAATAACCTCCGCCCCGTGTATATTGCCGTATTGGCAGTAACGAGCGCCGCAGCGCCAAGCGAAGTTCTTGCAGAGCAAAAGCAAAGCCGACAACTCGAAGAAGTTGTGGTTACCGCCCAGCGCCGCAGCGAGAGTATGCAAGATGTGCCAGTAGCCGTGACCGCTGCCACCGCAGAAGACATGGCATATGCCCAAGTGGACAGCATAGGCAATATCAGTGCAATTTCACCGAGTATTAAATTCGACGTGACCAATAGTCCGGCGAACAGCGCCAATATCTTCATTCGCGGCATAGGTACAGTGGGTAATAACCGCTCGTTTGAAGGCGCGGTCGGCGTGTTTTTTGATGGTGTATACCGAACTCGTGCTGGTCAGGCGATGCAAAACTGGCTAGACATTGAAAGCTTGCAGATACTGCGCGGTCCTCAAGGAACGTTGTTTGGTAAAAACACCTCGGCTGGCGCGCTCATTATAAATAGTAAGGCGCCTTCGCTGGACGCAAATGAAGGGGATATTGAGCTTACCCTTGGTAACTACGGCAAACAGCTTGCGCGGGGCGGCTTTAATACACCACTTACTGACAAGGCGGCGTTGCGGGTTGCGGGACTGTGGGGCAAAAAAGACGGGTTTATCGAGGATCCCAATGGCGGAGACTATAACGACGCGGCGCCGCGCGCTTTAAAAGTCCAGCTGTTATTTGAAGCGACTGAAAACCTCCGTATGCGCCTAATTGCGGACTGGTCTGAAGAGGAGTCTAACTGTTGCTATGGTCAAATGGATGATGTCGACGGTGGTATGCAGGCTTATATCGACGAATTAACGCGGCGTAATGGCAAGGCAACCCCGTCAGCTAAATTCGAAGATTATCAACAGGTCATTAGTGAAGAACCGGCCCAACGTGTTGAAGATCAAGGTGTGGTGTTAAACACGCAGTGGTTTATTAATGACGCGGCGACAATTGGCTCGGTTACCGCTTATCGCAGCTGGAATATTGCCCAGAGTGGCATGGATGCTGATTTCAGCGGCGCCAGTATTCTGGGGATTAATGAAACCTTATCGACAGATATCTTTTCCCAAGAATTTACCCTGTCGGGGGAGTTTAGCGATGTCGGTCCCTTGCTGCGCGCGAGCTATGTGCTCGGGGCCTACTATGCGGATGAAACCATCGAGGCTGATCATCAACTCTACTGGGGCGAGCAAGCGCAGGCGTATTTGAACGTATATGTACCGTCGACTGAGGCCGGCGCACCAAACGAAATGACCTGGACGATTTACGAATTGCTCAATGTACTTGATGCCCCGGCCGGTTTAATAAGCGACATCCATATGGGTGGCACGGGCGAATCCTACGCAGCGTTTATGCACTTGAGTTTAGACATTACTGATCAGCTGAGCTTGACCGCCGGTGTGCGCTATTCCCAAGATGAGAAAACTGGTTTTATGTATCGGCGCTTCTTCCGCGACAGCGCGCTAGAACCGTTTCGAGTATTGGGCGCACAGCCCGGACCTGAGTACAGTGAGAGTTATACAGATTCTGCGGTGAGTGGCCAAATAGCGCTGCAGTATCAGTTTAATGATGACACCATGAGTTATATATCCTTTAGCCGCGGCTATAAATCCGGTGGAGTTAACTTAGATAATCAAGCGGCGGGTAAGGTGGGTGATAATGCCGACGAACCGACCTCCGCGGCGTTTGGCGACCAAGAGCCCAACGACCCCCGTTATGCCTCAGAGTTTGTTGACGGCTATGAGCTGGGTTTAAAAACCGATTATTTTGACGGCCGAGCGCGCAGTAACTTTGCCGCATTTTATAATGAGCTTACTGACCTGCAGGTCGCTACCTTTGACGGCCTAGCCTTCGGTATTTTGAACTCACCCGACGCCGAAGTGTATGGTCTTGAGATTGAAAACAAATTTGTACTCAATGACACCTTTACCCTAGGCTTTGACATGACCTGGCTGCCTGAGGCGCGGTTTGGCGAGTCGGAAGCATTGGATATTGCATCACTGGGAATCCTATCTGGCCGCGAGTTTGCGCAGGCGCCAGAAATTGTCGGCAATTTATCACTCACCATGGATCAGCCGATAAGCGATACCTTGTCACTGCGTGGCCGAATTGGCGGCAGTTACTCTGGGGAGCAGTATACGAACCCAGCGAATAATGAAAAACGTGATGCCCAGATAGAATACAGCGCGACCTTGGGTCTTGCCTCTAATCGCAGTGGTATTGCGGTAAATATCTGGTGTCAAAACTGCAGTGATGAGCGCTACGTTACCCAGCATTTTAATACCCCATTACAGGGCGGTATCTCTGGTTCGCCAGACGACCACAATGCCTATGTTGCGGCGCCGCGCACCTATGGGGTCACCTTGCGCGGCGAATTCTAAACTTATATTAACGCGCAAGACCTTGGCCATGCCGCATCCCCTCCGGGGCGGCATGGCTTTTTTGCTGTTATAAAGTGGTGAGAACGACTGGAATGTACTTCTGGTAGCGAGTGCTAATTTATTCCTCGCTCATTCCCTTCCCAAAATGGCGCACGCAAATCTTTTTTCAATAATTTTCCTGACGGGTTGCGGGGCAGCACATCAAATATTTTGAGCTGGCGAGGTATTTTGTAGCCTGCCAATTGCTCTCGACAAAAGTCGATCATTTCCTGTTCAGTCAAATTATGCTCTGGTTTTAATACCACGCAAGCAAGCGGGGCCTCGCCAAATTTCGCGCAGGGTATACCAACCACGGCAACATCACCCACGGCGGGGTGCTGACTCAGTACGTTTTCGATCTCGATTGGGTAAATATTCTCACCGCCGCTGACGATCATGTCTTTGATGCGGTCACGCAAAAAGATATAACCCTGATCGTCGATAATTGCTGAATCCCCAGTGTGGATCCAACCGTTAATCAAGGTCTCGGCGGTGGCGTCGGCGCGGTTGTAATAGCACAGCATATTGGCTTCTGAGCGGATTAAAAGCTCACCGGTTTCGCCGGTGCTAAGGGTCTTGCCTGCGGCATCGATGACTTTCACTTCAACCCCTGCTTGCGGGCGGCCGCAGGACTGTAGTAACTCTGGGCATTCTTTAAGCGCGGTGATGTGGTCTTCCGGTGATAGGGAAACGATGGTGCCAGTGGTTTCGGTCATGCCGTAGCATTGATAAAAATCGCATTTAAATATTTTCAATGCGCGCTCTAAAAGCCCTGTGCTAATAGGGGACGCGCCATAGAGTAACTGGCGTAGCGAGCTGAAGTCGCGTTGCTCGATATTTGGCACGTAGTCGAGTATGGCCATGATCATGGCTGGGACGATAAACATATTGTCGATTTTATGGTTTTCCAAATCGTCAACGACTGCCATGGGGTTAAAGCTGCTGTGCAATACCACGCTGGCGCCGGCGAGAATCGGCAATAGTAGGGTGCCAATACCGCCAATATGGAAGTTCGGTGCGCAAACTAGGTCTCGGGTTCCGGGGCCTGCTTTGTTTGCTAGTGAGGTTGATGCCGAAGTGTATAGGGCAAAGATATTGCGCTGACTGGTGACAACGCCTTTAGGTCTACCGGTTGTGCCGCTGGTATACAGCTGCAGGATACCTGCATCGGCGCTTATATCCCCGAAATTAACGGGGGTGACGACCTGTTGGTCGAGCCATTGCTGCCAATTTTCTGCCCCCTCGGCGCTTGCGGCGATGATGGGTAATGCTTCTTTAGCAAGAGGTCGCAATTTGCTTAGCAGCTCGATTAATGCCATGTCGGGAGCAAATAAAATTTTCGCTTCGGCGTCATTGAGAATATAGGCGACTTCAGGCGCTGCTAATCGGTAATTTAATGGGACCGCCACGGCGCCAATGCGGCTGCAGGCCAGCACAATTGTCAAAACTTCCGGGCAGTTTTCACAGAGAATCGCAACTCGGTCATTGCTCGCAATACCCTGTGCGTGAAGACCATTGGCAATGCGCTGTGAGTCCTCTGCAAGTCTAGCGTAGCTAAGGGTTTTACCCTGAAATAATAAACAGTCTTGCGCGGGCTTGCGCTGGGTGTGGTAGTCAAAAAATTGATGTATCAGCATGCCTATCTCCGTATTGCGGTATTGCTTTTATTGCGTTCTACTTTAAATCGCCGATAGCGCTAAGCCCAGTAAATAAACCGTGTGGCCACTAATGGTGGCGGCTGCGGACAATAAAAACTAGGCGCGGCATTATCTTAGGAGAGCGTGGTTGCTGTGTTCGGAGCTGCCGCGCTTTTGCTTGGTATGCCACAGTGGTTCATTGATCGGCTTAAACCACTGCATTTGTAATTAAATGTCTATCAAGTGTCATTGCATATCATTGTGATTCCCTTGCAAGGGGCGCAATCTAAGGCGCACTTACACTATGCGATACACTAACAAAATAACTTGGGACGCTAAAATGAGTAACACAGCTTATATATACGACGCCGTGCGCACGCCAAGAGCGAAAGGGAAAATGGGTTCGCCTTTAAGCCAGGTAAAACCGGTAGATTTGTTAGCCGGCTTGCTAAATGGTTTACGCGACCGCCATGATTTAGATACCGGTCTTGTCGACGATGTGGTCATGGGATGTGTTACACCCGTGGGCGAGCAGGGCGCCTGTGTCGCCAAAACCGCTGTTCTTAAAGCCGGTTGGGCTGAGTCGGTGGCGGGTGTGCAGCTGGATCGCTTTTGCGCTTCAGGTCTGGAAGCGGTGAATTTGGCTGCTATGAAAATAGCTTCAGGCTGGGAAGATTTAGTCGTTGCCGGTGGTATCGAATGTATGTCGCGGGTGGCAATGGGCAGTAGTGGTGGTGCATGGGCAGAAGACCCCCAAATAGCCACCGACACAGCTTTTGTGCCACAGGGCATCGGCGCAGATTTAATCGCGACGCTAGGCGGCTTCAGCCGCACGATGCTTGATGAGTTCGCTGTAGGCTCCCAGTCCAAAGCTGCTGCTGCCCGAGAGGCGGGTTATTTTGATGGCTCGGTATTGCCAGTCAAAGATGTCAATGGCATGACAATATTACAACGAGACGACTTTATTAAGCCGGGTACGACGCTGGAAAGCCTTTCTAGTTTGCGCCCGTCATTTGAAATGATGGGTGGTCTTGGTTTTGATGACATTGCCATTAGTAAGTACCCCCAAGTTGCAAAAGTGAACCATGTTCACCACGCCGGAAATTCCTCGGGTATTGTCGACGGTGCCTCGGCGGTGTTGATTGGTAGCGCGGCGGCTGGCGAAAAAATGGGGCTTAAAGCTCGTGGCCGCGTGGTTGCAACGGCGGTGACTGGTACCGAGCCTACTATTATGTTGACTGGGCCGGGACCGGCGACGTGGAAGGTACTGAAAAAAGCCGGAATGAAAATCGAAGATATAGATTTGGTTGAAATTAACGAGGCCTTTGCTTCGGTAGCACTGCGCTTTCAGCAGGACACCAATATTCCCTGGGATAAGATCAATGTTAACGGCGGGGCTATCGCGATGGGCCACCCGCTGGGTGCCACCGGCGGAATGTTAGTAGGGACGCTGTTGGACGAGTTGGAGCGCCGAGATAAGCGCTTTGGCTTAGTCACCCTTTGTGTGGGCGGCGGTATGGGCATAGCCACCATTATTGAGCGGCTTTAATCGGATTAGCGCACTAAACCGCGAGCCGATACGGGCGTCGCCGAACTTGCTCGTATTGCGCCTTAGCCTCTAGCGAATTAGATAGGATGAAATAACAATGACAGGCACATTTAGTTACCAAAAAGACAGCGACAACATCGTTACCGTCACCATGGATATGGCTGGCCCGGTAAACGCAATGAACGACGAGTACCTTAAATTAATGGGCGAAACCGTCGACCGCCTTGAAGCTGAAGGCGACAGTATTGCCGGGGTGATTATTAGCTCAGCGAAAAGTAGTTTTTTTGCTGGTGGCGATATTAAAGGTATGTTGACGATCGAACCGGGCGATGATGAGCGCGCCATGTTTGAGACGAATTTGAGTATAAAAGCACAATTACGCCGGCTTGAAAAACTCGGCAAACCCGTGGTTGCGGCAATTAATGGTGCGGCATTGGGCGGCGGTTATGAAATTTGTCTGGCCTGTCATTATCGTGTGGCGATCGACAGTAAAGCGGTGCAGGTCGGCCTGCCTGAAGTGAGCCTAGGATTGTTGCCTGGCGGCGGCGGTGTTGTGCGTATGGTGAGTAAGTTTGGTGTTGAGCGCTCGATAATGCCGCTGCTAGAAGGCACTCGTTTTAATGCCCAAAAAGCCTTGGCCAATGGCTTCATTGACGAGCTGGCCAGCGATGTAAACGAAATGATGGTCAAAGCCAAAGCTTGGATTAAAGCCAACCCAGAGGCGCGAAATCCATGGGATGTGAAAGGCTTTAAAATCCCTGGTGGCGATCTCCGTAAGCCGGCGATATCGCAAATGATTCAGGGTGCAAACCCGATGATTTTTCAGAAAAGCAAAGGCTTGGTTCCCGCGCCAATTAAAATTTTAGATGTTATCGCCAGTACTCTGCGTTTGGATTTCGATACAGCCCAGCTGGTCGAGACCCGTACTTTCATCAGCTTGCTGACGGAGCCAAGTGCTAAAAACCTCATGACTTTTTTCTTGCAGATGAATCAGGTTAATGGCGGCGGCAGTAGGCCTAAGGCGATTGCCAAATCCAAGGTCAAAAAAGTCGGTATTTTAGGCGCGGGAATGATGGGGCAAGGTATTGCCTACGCTTCTGCTATGGCCGGAATTGAGGTGGTCTTAAAGGATATAAGCCAAGATGCGGCCGATAAAGGCAAGGCCTATACCGAAAAGTTACTGAGCAAACGTGTGGCCAAGGGCCGGATGAGTGAAGAGCAAAAGGCGGCGGTGTTAAATTTAATTACTGCGGCTGTAGATGCGGAGGACTTGCGCGGCTGCGATCTGATTATTGAAGCGGTGTTTGAAAATGTTGATCTCAAGCACCATATTACCAAAGAGCTCGAGCCCATGCTTGCCGAAAATGGCGTTTGGGGCTCGAACACCTCGACCTTGCCAATCACGCTGCTCGCCGAGCCGTCGTTGAAACCTGAGAACTTTATCGGCATCCATTTCTTTTCACCAGTAGACAAAATGCCGCTGGTAGAGATTATTGTCGGCGACAAAACCTCGGACGAAACCTTGGCACGGGCTTTTGATTACAGCCAGCAAATTAAGAAGACGCCAATTGTCGTTAATGACTCGCGGGGTTTCTTTACCTCGCGGGTGTTCGCTACCTATATTGATGAGGGTGCATTGCTACTGGAAGAAGGTGTTGATCCGGTGGTTATTGAAAATCTTGGCAAG
>NZ_JBFJWS010000122.1:0-8980 GCF_041623545.1 Zhongshania sp.
ATAGCCGCGACTGCCGTATTTCCCCATAATGCCCCGGGCAAAGCTCTGAAAGTCGACCACTTCATCCATAATCCGGCGCACTTCACCAGTAAAACGCTCTGGGTCTTTGTCGACATAGCTGCGCGCACCCTCAATCACTTTAACGAGTTCTTGAGTCGTATCGGCAACCACTTCGTATGGCCCCTTCTGCGCCGCCGATGCTTGGGCTAACAAGCCAAAGGCCGTAAACGCCACTAATAAAATTCGCTTAAACATATCATCCCCTCAATAATTTTTAACCGCTAAAACACGGCATAACACTGCTAACTGCAAGCTTCGACCACTGTTTACGAAAATGACTCCCGCATACGATGCCAGCTAATCCTGTTATTTTGTCACATTGGAAATTATCATAGCCAACATTAGCCCCAGCTTAACGGGCAACTTTAATTAACCAGGTAACTCAGTGTGACCAATAGCACATCATATACTAGCTCTGCTCTGCGTGTTATCCGCATGGAACGCGACGCCGTCGCTACCCTCGCCGACCGTATCGACGACAGTTTCAGCCAAGCTTGCGATATTCTTTTGTCGTGCAAGGGCCGAGTCGTGGTTACCGGTATGGGCAAGTCTGGTCATATCGGCAATAAAATTGCAGCCACCCTTGCCAGTACCGGCACACCCGCATTTTTTGTCCACCCCGGCGAGGCCAGCCACGGCGACCTTGGCATGATTACAGCGGGCGATGTTGTCATTGCGCTATCTAACTCAGGCACCACCGGCGAGTTAATTACCATTTTACCCCTACTAAAACTGCTCGCGGTACCGGTGATCGCCCTTACCGGCAACCCGGCGTCCGAGCTCGCCACCACTGCTGACGTGCACCTAAACGTCAGCGTGGCCGAAGAAGCCTGCCCACTCAACCTCGCCCCGACCTCCAGCACAACGGTGACCTTGGTAATGGGGGACGCGCTGGCTATTGCGCTACTGGAAGCCAGAGGCTTCACCGCAAATGATTTTGCACTGTCCCACCCCGGCGGCGCACTCGGCCGCCGCTTGATTCTAAAAATTGACAGTATTATGCATACCGGCGACAGCATCCCCAAAATCGCCTTGGGCAGCGCCCTGAGTGGCGCCCTGCTGGAAATGAGTAGTAAAACCCTCGGAATGACAACCGTGGTCGATCAAAACGGTATATTGGCCGGTATTTTTACTGACGGAGACCTCCGCCGAGCGATCGACCGCGGTATTGATATACATAAGTGCCCCATCGATGACATCATGACCCGCAATTGCCGGACCATTAAACCTGGCACTATGGCCGCTGAAGCGCTGCGAATCATGGAAGATAATAAAATTACGGTACTGGTCGCCGTCAACGACAGCGGCCAACCCGTTGGCGTCATACACACCCACGACCTGCTAAAAGCAGGCGTTGCCTAGGAACCCCTTGCCACATGCACAGCGTGATTGAGAAAGCAAAAACGATCAAACTCTTGGCCATGGATGTCGATGGTGTCCTCACCAACGGCAGTCTCTACTTTGGCAATAGTGGCGAGGAGATGAAAGCCTTTAGCATTCTTGACGGTCTCGGTATTAAGTTACTCCGCGACGCAGGGATTAAGCCCGCCATTATCACCGGGCGCTGCTCGGAATTAGTTAAGCGCCGCGCCGGCGAGCTGAAAATAGAACTCATCTACCAAGGTAGAGAAGACAAGCTCGTTGCACTCGAGGAATTGCGCGCCGATCTTGGCCTTGAAATGAGCGAAATCGCCTATGTCGGCGACGACCTCCCCGATCTTTCGGCAATTCGCCAAGCCGGACTCGGCATCACCGTCGCCAATGGCCACGAATTTGTCGCCCGTCACGCTGACTGGCAAACCCGCGCAGCGGGAGGCAACGGTGCGATTCGCGAAGTTTGCGAGCTTATTTTAAAGGCGCAAGACAAACTCAATGGCGCGCTGGAACAATACCTTTAAAAATGAAACAAATTAAATTCACCATCTTTTCCGTCTTATCGGCCATCACTGCTTTGGCGGGCACGGTTATTTACCTCACCCAATACAGCGAAAGCGGTAAATTAAGCATTGTTGAACGCTTCAAGGCAGTCCCTGACGCCGACTCCCACCTCAGCCAAGTTGACGGCATAAAATACAGCATCGATGGTCGTATCGCATACAAATGGCGCGCCAGTAGCGCTGAGCGATTAATTTCCGACGGCTCAATCTCATTGCAAGACCCCTCATATATCGGCAATATCGCTGACCAGCGACCGTGGACCGCCAGTGCCAAGACGGGCAAGCTCTCCCAAGACGGCGAGCAATTAACGCTACAGGACACCGTGCTGGTTAAAGACCTGATTCGCCAGGCGCAAATAAGCACTGAATTACTATTAATAAATTTGGAGAACAGCGAAGTGAGTACCGATCAGCCACTGACCTTGTCACTGCGCAACGGCAAAACTCACTCGCTAGGCATGAAAGCCAGCATGAAAAATGAGCGCGTTGAACTCCTTGACCAGGTAAAAGGCCAATATGACCCTATTTAAAGCTGCGCTAGTGCCCACACTGGCGCTGAGTGTTTGCAGCGCTGCGCTGAGCCTACCAGATGATCGCAAACAGGCCATCAATCTCAGCTCAGACCGCGCCATTTACGAGAACAACCAAGGCGTCTACATTGGCAATGTCAATATGAGTCAAGGCTCGCTAAAAATACGGGCCGATAAGTTGACCATTATTGAGTCAAATCGCAAGGTTGAGAAAGTGATCGCCGAAGGCAGCCCCGCCTACTTTGAGCAACAGCCCCGCACCGACGAGGGGGTCGTGATCGCCAGCGCCCAACGCATTGAATACAGTTTACAGCAGGAAGAAATTTTACTTCAAAAGAATGCCTCAATTACCCACCAAGGTTCTAAGATTTCAGGTGACCGCGTGGTATACAGTGGCCGCAAGCAAATGGTGGTCGCCGATGGCGGCACCACCGAAAAAGAAAACCGAGTTAAAATGACCCTCCAGCCCCAGGCAATCCCAGACAGCGAGCTGCCCGGCAATGCGGGTAAAAATGAGACGGTTAGCCCCACCCCGGACAACACCCCCAGTGGAGGCTCGCGCTAACCATGCCAGTTCTGCAAGCCAGCAACCTCGCCAAGGCCTACAAGGGTCGCGAAATCATTAAAGATGTCTCGTTGACGATACGCAGCGGAGAAATTGTCGGCCTACTTGGCCCCAACGGCGCCGGCAAAACCACCTGTTTTTATATGATTGTCGGTATCGTCAACGCCGACCGTGGCAGCATACGTCTCGATGACCGCGACCTGACGCGACTATCAATAAATGGCCGCGCAAAAAACGGCGTCGGCTACCTGCCTCAAGAAGCGTCAATATTCCGCAAATTGACGGTCGCCGACAATATTATGGCGATACTTGAAACTCGCAGCGACCTCAACCGCAAACAACGTAAAGAAAAGCTCGAGGCGCTGCTTCAAGAATTCCATATTACTCACATCCGCAAGTCCATGGGTATGGCACTCTCTGGCGGCGAGCGGCGCCGGGTTGAAATTGCCCGCGCCCTGGCCACCGAACCCAGCTTCATCCTGCTTGACGAGCCCTTTGCCGGGGTCGACCCGATCTCGGTGAACGATATTCAAAATATCGTAAAACACCTGCAAGCCCGCGGCATTGGCGTATTGATAACTGATCACAATGTCCGTGAAACCCTCGATATTTGCGACAAAGCCTATATTGTCGGCGAAGGCAGAATCGTTGCCGAAGGTGACGCCAATACTGTGCTAAACAATCAGGTTGTTCGCGACATTTACCTAGGCGATAAATTTACCTTGTAATTTGCGCATAGCGTAAATGACACGGCACAGGTATTGCAGGAGATGGTTGTCCCGACTACACTGAGTGAGAGGCAAAAATTATTGCCGGTAGAGCAAAACCCCGTGCTCGTGTTGCCATTATCCTGTTGTAGAAGCCGCTGCCTATGAAACAATCGCTACAGCTCAAAGTCGGTCAAAGTTTGACCATGACGCCTCAGCTGCAACAAGCGATTCGCTTATTACAACTCTCTACCCTGGACCTCCAGCAAGAAATACAAACCGCACTGGACTCCAACCCTCTACTTGAAATTAGCGACGACGCCGACGATTTCGAGGTCAATATCGAGCCGACGTCCGCTGAACCCAAAAAAGCCGAGAAAACTAGCGATCAAGAAACCGAAGCCCCCCAGCCCGAAGCCGATACTGAATGGGCGGAGCGCAGCGATATCCCCGACGATTTACCCGTAGACAGCCAGTGGGATGACGTATATCAAACCAGCGGCACTAGCAGCGGCTCTGGGAGCGGCTCAGCCTCAGAAGACAACGATTACAGTAATGACTACCGCAACTCCAGCGCAGACTCACTCCAAGATCATTTACGCTGGCAGTTAAATCTTAGCCGCATGTCAGATATCGACCGCCTAATTGCCGATGCCATCATCGACGCGATCGACGACAACGGTAGGCTCACTGTTAGCGCCGAAGACCTTGTTGAAGGCTTCGACAATGACGAAATCGAGATCGAAGAATTCAATGCGGTTTTACACCTTATTCAACAATTTGATCCACCAGGTGTCGCTGCCCGTGACCTGCAAGAATGCCTGTTAATTCAACTTAAGCAGCTGCCATCCGACACCCTTTTTGTCGAAGAAGCCCAGCTTGTTGTCAGTCAATACATGGCGCAATTAGGCAATCGCGACTATAACCAGATTATGCGCCGTTGCCGACTGAAAGAAGACCAGCTTCGCGAAGTAATAAAACTGGTGCAATCCCTCAACCCCACGCCCGGCGACGGCATTGGTGCCGATGATACTGAGTATGTGGTTCCCGATGTGTTTGTCAGCAAGAAGGACGATCGCTGGTTGGTAGAACTTAACCCAGACATTGCCCCCAAAATTCAAATCAATGCGCATTACGCAGCACTGGCGAGAAAGAGTAGCAATAGCAGTGACAACGACTATATTCGCGACAATCTGCAAGAAGCCCGCTGGTTTATCAAAAGTTTGCTCAGCCGCAATGAAACCTTGATGAAAGTCGCTACCAAAATTGTCGAATACCAGCGCGGCTTTTTAGAATACGGCGACGAGGCCATGAAGCCACTGGTTTTGCATGACATAGCAGAGGCGGTCGGTATGCACGAGTCCACGATTTCCCGCGTAACGACGCAAAAGTACATGCACACCCCACGGGGAATTTTTGAGCTCAAATACTTTTTCTCCAGCCATGTTTCGACCGACACTGGTGGCGAGTGTTCATCTACCGCGATTCGTGCATTAATTAAAAAGCTGGTTGCAGCTGAAAACCCTCGCAAGCCCTTAAGCGACAGCAAAATTACCGATTTACTCGGCGAGCAAGGCATTCAAGTTGCTCGCCGCACCATTGCAAAATACCGAGAATCACTGGTTATTCCGCCGTCTAACGAGCGGAAACGACTGGTATAGTGGCAGTGCCCCTGTTACGGTCATTGTCGTCATACACGCGCCGTGAGGCGCTGGTTATTTTCAGCGATGAAGGAGCAAGATATGCAGATTACTGTTAGTGGTCACCACGTTGACGTTACCCCGTCTCTTCGCGATTACGTCAATACTAAGCTCGGCAAACTTCAACGACATTTTGACAATATCACCAATACCGACGTCACCCTGTCAGTAGAAAAGCTCATACAGAAAGCCGAGGCCACCGTGCACGTCGCCGGCGCCGACCTATTTGCCACCTGCGAATCGGAGGATATGTACGCGGCGATCGACAGCCTGACCGACAAACTCGATAGACAACTCATTAAGCACAAAGAAAAAACCCTGGGCCGCTAAGGCCCCTGACCCACTCAAACTGTTGCAAGAAACCATGATACTCAATTCCATTCTCACCTTAGGACGCACCCATAGCGGTGCGTCCATTACCAGCAAAAAGCGACTACTCGAATTTATTTCAGCCGGTATCAGCGCTGACAACAGCGAATTTGACGCCGACGAATTATTTAATGAATTACTCGCTAGGGAGCGCCTAGGCAGCACCGGTATCGGTCATGGGGTAGCGATTCCCCATTGCCGCAGCAGTCGCTGCACGGCAATCACTGGCATGCTACTTAAGCTCGACCAAGCGATTGATTTCGAGGCCATTGACGATAAACCCGTTGACCTAGTGTTTGCCCTTATCGTTCCAGCCGAAGCCCACGACGAACACCTCAAAGTATTAGGCGCGCTGGCAACGGCATTTAACGAAGAAGACTTCCGCGACGATTTGCGCAGTGCGAGCTCGGACCAAGCCCTATTTGAACGAGCGTTAAAAGGCTAATGGAACTCATCATCCTCAGTGGGCGATCTGGGTCCGGTAAAAGTACCGCCCTACACCAATTGGAAGATGAAGGCTTCTACGCCATCGATAATTTACCGGTGTCACTGCTACCGGAATTGGTTCGCGAACTATCCTTAAGCCCCTTAAAGGTCCATCAGCACGTAGCGGTCTGTATCGACGCCCGCAACGCTCAAGATGGCCTAGCTCGATTTAAGAGCCTCTGCGAGCAAGTTAAGCAACACGCTCATCTACGCATCGTTTTTCTCGATGCTGGCGATGACAAGCTAATCAAACGCTTTAGTGAAACTCGGCGCCGCCACCCCCTAACCACCGACTCATTGCCACTGGCTGACGCCATTAAACTGGAGTCGCGCTTACTTGAGCCGATCGTTGTCGAGGCATCACTGGCGATCGATACCAGTGATTTGACCGTACACGAATTGCGCGATGCAATTCGCGATCGCATTCTCGGCGTCGATGCCAGTCGTCTTGCCGTGCAGCTCAAATCCTTTGGCTTTAAACGCGGCCTACCGATTGATGCCGACCTTGTCTATGACCTACGCATGCTGCCCAACCCCCACTGGCAGGAAAATTTGCGCAGCCTGACCGGCCGCGACCAAGCCGTTCAAGACTTTCTCGCTAAACAGGCCGATGTGCAATTAATGCACCAAGATATTTTGCACTACCTACAGACTTGGCTACCCAAAATTGAAGCCAGTAACCGTAGCTATTTCACTATTGCCATTGGTTGCACCGGTGGCCAACATCGCTCAGTATACATGGTCGAATCTTTGGCCAAGACCATCCGCAACACTTACCCAGACCTCCAAGTTCGCCATCGCGAACTCCAGAATTAGAGACACTACGATGGTCGAAGCAGAACTCAAAATCATCAATAAATTGGGCTTACATGCTCGCGCTGCAGCCAAGCTGGTCGCCACCACCGGTGCCTTTAGCTCAGCAATCACCTTGCGTATTGGCAACAAAAGTGTCGACGGTAAAAGTATTATGTCAGTCATGATGCTTGCCGCAGGTAAAGGCAGTGATATCACTGTTAGCTGTGATGGCAGCGATGAGGCTGCAGCCTTGGCCGCGATACAAGATCTAATAAATCAACGCTTTGGCGAAGGAGAGTAAGAAACTTTATTTCATCCGAGATTCGCTTGCCGATTGTTGCGCGCCGCGCTTTCAAGGATAATTACCCAGATATTACACAAATCCACCACGGCTCAGGCTAGGGATAGGTATGGCCCAGACTGCAGACAAATTACAAACCGAGAGCCAGCTCAAAACCCTTAATGACGCCCTGGGTTCCGGCGGATTCCTGCAAATTCGCCGCATGCTAAACGGCCTGCCGCCAGCAGATGCCGCTCACCTCATTGAATCAACGCCACACAAGATCCGTACCGTACTGTGGCAACTTATTGACTCAGAGAATGAAGGTGACATCCTTCAGCACCTCAATGACGAAGTTCAGAGCCAATTTCTGCGGCTAATGGACGCCGAGGAAGTCGCCGCGATCACTGAAGGCCTCGAAGCCGACGATGTCGCCGATATCCTCCAGCAATTGCCTGATCGAGTCATTCGCGAAGTCCTAGAGTCGATGGACCACCAGGACCGCCTCCGCGTCGAGCACGTTTTGTCCTTCGACGAAGACACCGCCGGCGGCTTGATGAACACCGACACGATTACCGTGCGGCCAAACATCACCCTCGATGTCGCGATGCGCTATTTGCGCCGCCACGAGAGCCTGCCAGAGATGACCGACAGCTTAATCGTAGTCAACCGCAACGATCAGTACATCGGCATTCTTTCGCTACGCAAATTGCTGGTATCCGATCCCAGCGTCACTGTGCGGGAAATCATGGACACCGAGGTGGAGCCTATTTCCGCCAGTATGTCCTCCAAAGAAGTCGCCACCCTCTTCGCCCGCCACGACTGGGTATCCGCACCGGTTATTGGCGACGACAGCTTGCTATTAGGCCGAATCACCATCGATGACGTGGTCGATGTTATCCGTGAAGAGTCGGACCACTCTCTGATGAGCATGGCGGGCTTGGATGAAGATGAAGACACCTTCGCAGCCGTCTGGAGCACTGCGCCAAGGCGAGCCATATGGCTGGGTATTAACTTACTGACGGCCTTTATCGCCTCAGGCGTTATCAATTTGTTTGAAGCCACTATTGAAAAAGTCGTCGCACTGGCAGTACTCATGCCGATTGTGGCGAGCATGGGCGGCGTCGCGGGTACCCAAACCTTAACGGTAGTGATTCGCGGCATGGCGCTTGGCCATATCAGCAAAGACAATAGCCGCTGGTTAATTAACCGCGAGATAATGGTAGGCGCGATAAACGGCGGCCTCTGGGCACTCATCGTCGCCGGTGCGACGACAGTATGGTTTGGCGATCCCTTGATGGGTGCCATTATTGCCGCCGCAATGATCATCAACTTAATCACGGCGGCGCTGGCCGGCGCCGCGCTACCCCTTATCATGAAATCATTAAATATCGACCCAGCCCTCGCTGGCGGTGTAGTACTCACCACCGTCACCGATGTTATCGGCTTTATGTCCTTCCTCGGCTTGGCCACCTATTTTTACGCTTAATAGCAACGGACTTTACTGTGATTGAACCAACACCAGAATCAGAGCGCCCCAGCAAGACGGCG
>NZ_JBFJWS010000123.1:0-8869 GCF_041623545.1 Zhongshania sp.
ACACCGAGCAGCCCTGCGGGTATATCGGCGACCAGTGCATTTTTGGTGTTGGCGAGCTGAATACTTGCTTGGGTTAGGTCAAGGGCAGATATTGCAATGTCAAAGGCGGCGTCGGGTGCCCCGGTTTGTACACTGATTAACTCGCCTAATTGGATTGGCGGAGTGGCGACCGGTATGGCCAATACTAGGGCCTGTAAGCCGCTGGCGGCAATGATATTGCCGTCGGAGGTGAGTACGTCGGCGGCAACATCTAGGAGATCGGCAAGAGAGATACTGGTACCGAGTACTTCATCGTAGCTACCTGCAGTTACACCCAAATCAATTGCGAGTGCGTCGAGAAAACTCAATAAGTTTATATTGCTGGTGAGTAAGCCGTTCCATTCGCCAACACTGACGCTCACCGCGCTGCCTAAAAAGCCACCTAGCACAGAGTTTAAAAGGGCAGATTGGCTGGAGTCGATGCTGAGTATGCTGCTATCAAGACTGACTAATGCCTCAGGTTGGCAGGCTTGGGCAACTGCGGTGCGGCTTAAGGTGACGGTGTCGTTTCCGCCAAAGCTGAAGCTTTCAAACAGTGAGGCCGGCACAGTGCGGCTTAGGGTAACTTGAATAGCCTTACCACTGTTGTCCTCGGTGAAACTTTTGCTATTAGCGCCATTTTCGTCAATAGCTGCGCCAACAAGCCCGAGCTTAACGATGATGTCGCCTTCCTCGCCTAAAAAATTATTGCGGCTGGCTGAGAGCGCATCAAGGGCAATTGCTCTGCGGCCAGCCTCATCTAATTCCTGGTCGCGGCAATACAGCAGGGCTGTTTCGATTGCGGCGAGGTCGGCATTTTTTTGCAGGGTTCGCTTTTCTAAGTACAAACGTCCGGTGTCGACGACAAGGGCCAAGAACGCAATTAAGGTGGTCAGCGTTAGCGCCGCCAAAATAGTCATTACACCCCGCTGCTGACGCTTGCTAGGTACTTTACCGAGCTGAAGAGTGTTCATGTTGACCTACTTGTCAGTGAATGATTCATCAATGAATTTATTAGGAATTGGCTGCGCAAAGCTTTTTACATAGCGTTGGTAAACTTCGCTGCGTACTTTTCCAGAGAGATGCTGCTCAGTACTGCTGGCCTGTTCCCCTGAACTTTGCATCGCCATTAGGCGCGCAGTCGCCGTCTGAGGTTCGCCCGTGGTGTCAGGCGTTGCATTAAGAGCAAGTGGTAGCAGTAACAATGTGCTTGCCGTTATTTTCAATAAATTGCTCATAGTGGTGCTCCATGTCTTAAATTGGCCTTGTTAGCCAGTGCCGGTCGGGTAAAAGAGTTGGCTTTGCTTACTAGCTGTTTAAACTCCGCGCTGTTAATGCCATTGTTGCTTGCCATACGCATTGCCGTGCGGCTATCGCCGTCTAAGATTAGGCTCATGACCATATTGCGAATGGCGACTGGATGCCCAGGCTTTAGTTGTAAAGCAGTCATAAACTCGCGTTGGGCAGCCTTAAAATCACCGTGGGCAAGCAGAATAAATCCGTAGTCATTGCGAATGTCGGAATTAGTTGGTGCGAGTCGACGGGCTTTGAGCATATGTTGGTGCGCTTGGGAAACGTCTCCTCGTGTTGCAAGAATTTTAGCCATGCCCGCGTGGCCAAATGCCGTCATGCAGCTTAAGCTCAAGTCGCGGTAGCTACTATAAGCCTCGCTGAGTAAGCCTGTTTTTCGCTGCGCCTCTGCGCGCAACCACAGTGCTTGCGGGCTCTTTGTCGAGTCGTTTTCTAAGTGTGCTAAGGCGGAGTAGTAATTTCCTTCATTGATCAACTGGCTAACCAAGTCCAGCTTCATGTTTTCAGCTTGGGCGAGATTTGGGCCGCAGGATTGGTTGTTCGCACTGGCTGAACTTGTCGATGTGCTAGCACAGCCACTTGCGGCGGCAGCAAGAACAAGCGTCAATCCTAAAGAAATTATCCTTTTCATCTTGTTATCCTTTTTCAAATATATAGGTAGTCTCATTATCGCTTCTTAACCGCCAAGGCCGCTGAGGCTTTTTGAAATTGAGAACATACCGGGGCCGGCGACAAAGAGCAGCAGCGCGGGGAACAAAAAAACCATCATGACTAACGACATTTTCCCCGACAGTTTATTAACCTGCTCTTGCAGGTCGAGGCGGCGACGATTCTGGAGTAGGACGTAGAGTTCATCGAGTGAGCTATCGATGCTACCGCCAGTAATAGACTGCTGGCGAATGACAATCAGATACTCTTTAAACCCTTCAGCACTGCAGCTATTAATGAGTTCATAGAGGGCCTCTTCCTGGCTTTGGCCAGCTTCAATTTTTTTCACTGCGATATTGAGTTCAGTCGCGCAATTGGGCGACAACTCGTGGAGTTCCTGACAAATGATTGACAGGGTTTTCGGTAGCGATAAGCCAACCCGCCATAACATCCGGGTGGTTTGAATCAACATCATGCTCTCTTTTTCAAGCAGCTTTTGGCGATCTTCCGCCGCTTTTTTAAGAAAGAGATAAGCAAATAGCAAGCTGGTAATAAATGTACCAATCGCGACAAAAATTATTTTTTGGACTGCGAGATCGCGATAGAACGCGAGGGCTGCCACGATCACTGTCAAACTAGCGATACCAATTAAAGTGACGGTAATCGCATTCAACTGCTGTTCGCTATTAAATAAACCTGCACGGCGTAGAAGTTGTGAGAGTGAGGCAATATGGGTGTTTTCCTCACGCAGCTGGCGCCAAGTATCTCGCGGGCTAAATCCTTCAACCGTCTGTGGGCTTTCGGTTTTGGTGTCCATGTGCGCTACGACGAGTAAAAATACCGGTGCTGTGCAGAGGACAATTGCGCCAAAAATAAAGTAGTAGTGATGCACTTCCATGATAGTTTCCCTTTTAGGCGTCGATGGATTTAATCATGCGCCACAACACGATAACACCTAGTATTTCCATTGCGGCGGCAGCGATCAATACGGATTTACCACCAGCCTCCGCCCACATGCCTAATAGCATTTCGGGGTTCATGGAAAACATATAAGCGGCGATCAGGGGGGGTAATACCGCGAGTACAACGGCGGTAAACCGAGTCTCGCCCGTCATGGCGCTCAATTCCCGTTTACCGGCGTCTTCTAAGCGGAGTATGGAAACGATATCGTCGAGGATAGAGCGGATACTGCCGCCGTATTGCTCGTTTATTCTAATTGACGTGGCGAGCACGTTAAATTCGTGGAGTTTGGTGATGCCTGCTTCACGGTCAAAGGCTTGATGGAGTTCGTAACCCATGTGTACCCGCCGAACAATACGTTTCATTACAGTGCTTAGGGGTGCTTCAAGTGTTTCTACTGAGTCGCTAAAGGCGTTTTCTACCGATACGCCAGCGGATAGCCGTCGTGTTACCTGATTAATGAAGGAGGGCAGTTGTTCCAGCATTTTTGCGCGGCGGTGATTCCCGACAAACTTGACTAGGCCAATAAGTGAAAGCAGGCAACAAAGAGCGGCAATAAATCCGTATTCAATTGGCAATAATAAGAGACAAAATAGTGCTGCACTGCCGGCAAGGGCCAAACTGGCAAATACGATCGCTGCCGGTAACTCCACACCATTACCCGCTAAATATAAGGTTATCGCTTGAGGAACTACTGGGGAGCTGTTTTCCAGTGCCTTGTCTTTTTCTGTACCCTCATCATCGCTGGTGATTAAAATAACCAGGATGAAAGCCAGGGCAGTTACTAGTAGCGCAAGTACAATCCAAAACATTTGCCATGACTCCCTTAATTCATCCGTGAATTGCGTCGTTAAGTAGTGGTACCGCTTTGGGGTCTTTGACAGCGATTAATTTCCGGGTGTTTTCGTCAAGGCGGAAAATGTCGGTAAGCACTAAGGTGTTTTTCACTACCGTCAGTTCGCTCACTTGTAACACGCAGCGGTGGCCGTCAGATTTCCGCCCAATGTGGATAATTAAATCCAAGGCGCTGCCAATCATTTTCTGGATTAATTCCGTGGAGCCTTTAAACCCAGACATGCCGACCATCATTTCTAAGCGGGTAAGCGCATCGCCAGCAGAGTTGGCATGCACGGTACTCATTGATCCATTGTGACCGGTATTCATGGCCTGAAGAACATCAAGCACCTCGCCGCCGCGGCTTTCACCGACAATAATCCGGTCTGGGCGCATCCGCAGGGCATTTTTAACTAATTCGCGTGCACTGATTTCGCCGACACCTTCGTTGTTTTCTGGTCGCGTTTCTAGCCTAACGACGTGACCGTTGCGCAATTGCAGTTCGGCCGCATCTTCAATAGTAACGATACGCTCGGTGTGGGGAATAAACTGGCTGAGAATATTAAGTAGTGTCGTTTTACCTGAGCCCGTTGCACCGCTGATTAAGACATTGCGACGTTGCTCAACGGTTTTAATCATATAGTCGAGCACTTCTCTGGTAATAGAACCACCGGCGAGGAGCTCTTCCGCCGTTAAAGGGTCTTTACGAAATTTACGAATTGACAGGCAGGGGCCGTCGAGCGCCAAAGGTGGAACGATGGCGTTTATCCGACTGCCGTCAGCGAGACGGCCATCAACGATGGGGCTGGACTCATCTATCCGGCGTCCAAGGGGCGAGATCATCCGCCGAATTACTCGGAGTACGTGACGGTCATCTAAAAAGCGCATATTAGCCTGGGACAACACACCCGCGCGCTCAATATAAATTTTGCGCGGGCCATTGATCAGAATATCGTTGATACTGGGGTCGTCGAGTAGGGCTTGTAGTGGTCCGTAACCGGTGATTTCATTAACCAGCGCAGTTTCAAGTTCGGCATATTGATCGCGACCGATATTTACATCGTAAATTCGGCAGTACTGACGCATATAGGCCGAAATCACTTCTTTCAACTTTTGTGGGTTGTCGTCATAAATCACTTTGTCATCTTCGATTCGATCAATAACAAAGCGGTGTAGGGCGGCCTTTAGATCCTCGTGAGAGTCACCCGAGCTGTCGAGTACAGGCTCCTTCCGGCGTTCTTTTAATCTCATGCTGCTCTCCTTAATGACTGTGGGCTAGTTTGCAAAGCCAACGCCAGCCGTGGATTGCGGTGCAGTATTTGGTGTGTCTTGCTTGAGCGAGTCACCAAACATCATGTCACTAAATGACGGTGTATAGCTGCGATAGGTTTCGCCCGGAAGCTCAGGAAGTTTTGCGTGCTTAGCAATTGGCTTAACCAAGTGAGGCGTTACTATCATCAGTAATTCTTTGTCTTCCTGCTCGAATTTAGACGAGCGAAATAGTGCGCCAAGAATCGGGATGTCACCGAGTCCAGGTACGCGATTAGCATTGTTAAACGTACTGCGGCTGACTAAACCACTTATGATGAAGCTTTCTCCCGGCGCCAGCTGAACTGATGTGTCAGTGCGGCGTACTCTTAATAGTGGTACTGAAACGCCGCTAGCTTGAACGCCGCTGCTAAAGTCGAGGTCGCTGACCTCAGGGGCTACTTTGAGCATAATGCTGTTTTCGCTTAATACGGTCGGTGTTAGACGTAAGCGTACGCCAAATTCTTTGTATTCAATTTGTACTTGGCCATCCCGGTTTGATATTGGGTAGGGAAACTCGCCCCCGGCTAAAAAGCTGGCGGTTTGCCCTGACAGGCTTACCAGTGATGGCTCTGCCAATGTGTAGGCATAGCCATTTTGCTGCAGGGCATTTATCGCACCTTTAAATGATTTGGTTGCGTAGCCGACTAGGATCGACGAGGCATCTGCGCCGCTAGCGACATTTCCGAGAAGCGCGCCGATCGGGCTGCCTGCGATTGTCGGCATTAAACTGGATGAACCCGCTGCGATGGAACCATTGCTGCCGGTGTAAGCCATCGATGTGCCAATTTGTTTTAACTGCGAGCGGCTGTATTCAATGATGCGGATATCCGTTTGTACTTGAATTGCACCTTGCTCCTCGGTGTCGTCGATACTTTTGGGGCCAGTCATGGCTAGTAGATGATCGTGCTGACTTAGTGAACTGGTTTTACCTGAGAGCACGGTGCTACTGCCGCTGGCGTCCACCGCCACGCCGTAAGTTGCGGTGGTGGGGAGGTCCGGCACGACATCGATTTTAAATACAGTGGGTTCGCCGCCACCCTGCCAAAGGAGCAATTGGGTGGAGCCTAGGCTTTTCGCTGTGAGTAAGAACTCCCGAGAGTTTAATACCCGTAAACTGGCGACCTCAGGATTGCCAATGGCACTGCGCTTAACGCTGTATTGGGTGTTTAGTGCTTGTTGCTCCCCCAAGGTTAAACGCAATGTTTTATAGGGGCTGGCTTCTGCTGGTATCAGCAGCGCGCATAGCAGGATAAAGAATAATCCTTTTTTCATGGTAAATACTCCCTGTTGCATTGGGTTGCCAGCGTTCATTAATTCTTTACTCGAATAGTTTCTACTTTGTCGCCACTGTAGACATAGACTGATTTCGGCGCCGCGGGTGGTTTTAGCCCAGTGACCGCGCGCATCATCGTTGCCTTGTCTTCAGTATTGTCCAGCTGGTTTGACGCGTTGCCATTTTCGAGCATGCTATCCGCGTCGCCGACGCCGACAAGACGGAGTACGCCGCTATTTTCAGCAAGGACGAGTGTGTTGATATCATCTAGCGCTACTTCGAGAACAGCGGAGCGGCTGCGTTTGCCACTGTCTTTATCGCTGCTGGCCTTTTTGGTTTTTGTTTTAATATCAGTGTTACTGCTCGGAACGGCTTTCCCTTCGATTTCTGAACCAAAGGCTAAGACGCGAACATTGCGAAGTATTCTTCTAGATAGGCTCTTGTCGTATGTCTCTTTACTTGCCCTGGTGGTAAAGATGACGTCGACATAGTCTCCTGGGAGAAGGAAGCCACCGCTGCCGATAACTTCGTCGACCTTTACAGCAAGTGCGCGATGGCCGCTAGTAATGTGGCTCGCTAACAGGCTGCGCACTTCAAAGTCGCTCTGACGAACAATGGCGCCCTTGGCGATAGGCGCCTCGGCCGTTTTATTGACAACATCAGCAATTTTTTCGAAGCCATCGTCAATTGTAATGGGGAAGGGCAGGGCTTGTAGGTCCTCTGCTAAGAGTACTTCGCCTTTGGCAATGTTACGGTTAGTAATAAGCACTTTTTGTGCATAGGTAAAGTTGCTGCTATCAGTGCTACTTATTGAAACACTTGATTTTCTTTGGGCATCTTCACGGCTAATTTTGTAACCGATAATCCCCATGACAATGGCGCTGATAATAAGCAGGGCCGCGATAATTTTTAAAGTCCTTGATTGCATAGTAAAGTCCCTGAAATCAGTCTGAGTTGTTGGGCCTGTAATTGAGGTAATGCTTTACACAGTCTAGACGCTATGTAATTTGCTGCTGTACTCTGATACTACGCTTTGTGTCATAGTCTAGTAATCGCGACATTTACCTATGTGACTTAGTGCTTTCCATTTTAAAATTTTCCCAGATAGCGGCAGATTGCAAACAGCGCTAAAGAGGCTCTGAAATTGTGAGTTGATACTCCTGTAATCACCGCTATAGTCTTAGGCTAGCTCTTCCACTGAGGGTGTCTGGCAAGTTGGGCAACTTGCCGAAGCCAGGTAAATTAATGCCGTCGATGATAGGTGCTGCGCTGAGGCTTACCGTGCAAAGCATGTCAGCGTCACATGTGAAGAAGTTCTCGCCGCTGGTGGCTTCGGAAATCTGCGTTGGCGACAGCCATGCAAGTGAATTTTGTGCCTGCAGCAACACGGTGGCTTGTAAATCTTCCTCTGCACAACCGCCGGGGCACTCCACCGCGATAGCGGCGCGCAGTGCGTCTTCACTCGCGTGGGTAAAGGTTTGTACCATTAAAAAGGCAAGGCTATAGCAAGCGATGGCATAAACAATCGCAAAAAAAACGGGGAATATAAAAACGAATTCGATGGCTACCGCGCCGTGCTGGCGACGCTGATACTTGCGTGGGAAATTTTTCATCCTGTCCATTTTCCGCTCCCCCCGACCTGTTTGTGCAGGGTGGGAATGTGTCGTACGTAAACTAAACTCATGCGAGCGTCAGTGCGCGCACAAATTAACCTGTGTTCCTAGTGTTGGAACAGGCTTAAAGCGCTGCCAACCAAACCACCCATGGCCATCGCTGTACCCAGTGGTAAGCCTCGAGAAAACGTTCGCTCGTTGTCTGCACCGAAGTTTGGTGCGGTGCGGGCGTTCGTTTTGTTAAAGTAAGTTCTTGCTGTCATGAGTAGCACTAAACCGAGCACGCCAATCGCAAAGGCCTGTAGAAAGAACAGCGGTTGCCATGCGGGTGCGAGTACAATCATCAGCTTTACATCGCCACCACCTAACACGCCCTTGCAATAGCCGGGGAGCGTAAGCAGAAGCGCAATGGCGAGATTAACAAGCACTGCACTTATTGGTATGCTTTGACCGACTATCAAGCTGTTGCATGCAATGCTTAGCAATAATAGGGCACATAAGTGATTGGAAATACGACGATGTTTCCAGTCGTAAAAAGCAATCGCCAAAAGCAGTGCCCAGAATGCCAGCACGCTAGAATACTTACTGCATGCTAGTGTTAATAGTGGTAAAGGCCGTATCAAAGTCGAGAAAGGCAAGTGCTAAGACAATGACACCGACAAGTACTGCGGCCATGACTGCGTACTCGATGGCGCTGGCACCGTTCTCGTCTTGTTTGAACTGGGTCCATTTATTGGCAAGTTTCTTCAACATGGGGCTATCTCCGTTTACATTGAATTGGACCGATACAAAGGCGATTCCCTCTCGGCCTTGGTAGATACTTTGGGCTTTACACAGAATGAAATAAATAAGTAGTTGCCGAAGTTTACTTAGGGGAATTCGACGCTTTTGTAGCGGTTTA
>NZ_JBFJWS010000124.1:0-8637 GCF_041623545.1 Zhongshania sp.
CGCTCTCGGGCAATGAGTATAAATAGCGCTTCGTTACCACGAATATAAGTAAAGGCGGCCTCTACCGACGCGGCGATAACATCTGCCTCAGTGTCAGCGTCACGTACGCCTTTCAATAAGGTTCTTAGCGCGCTGCCAACATCATTTACCAGTGCTAGACCAAGCTCCTCCATCGATGCGAAATGCCCATAAAAAGCTGGCGGACTTAGGCCGCAAGCCTTGGTAATCCGGCGCAAGCTTATTCCTGCTAATCCACTTTGATCCTCAGCAAGAAGCTCCAAAGCCGCATTCATTAATTTTTCACGATTTCCTTTGCGACTCTGCTTTGCCTTAACTGCACTCATACCTTCCTCGCCCGCAATGAATTTCTCCCCAACACCAACTCTCGGCCGTCATTATGTGTGAAACAGCGATAACAGAACAAGCCATCGCTCAGCCTGCAAGCTATGCGACACAGTATACATTACTCAAGCGCACATATTGACACATGTAAAGTTAGCCTCTAAAGTACAACTTTACATGCGTTAACTTTAGCAAAGGGTAATAATAAATGAGCATCGCTAGCAAAGAGCAATGGCAAGATCCAAAACGTTATCTTTGGTCCCTTGGACTTCTGGTACCACTACTCCCTATATTTGGTGCACTGATTTATCTCCAGACAGGACAGATATGGGGCTGGTGGCTAGCACCAGTAATCGTGTACTTCATCATTCCCGCTTTAGATTATTTTATCGGAACAGATCGCTCGAACCCGCCTGAATCAGCGGTTCGCCAATTGGAAGCAGACAACTACTATAAATTTATTGTTTACGCTTATATCCCTTTGCAGTATGTAGGCACCCTGATCACGGTCTGGTTCGCTTGTACTGAACTTGGCACTCTGGGGATCATTGCCGCTTTATTTAGCTGCGCCTATGTCAACGGTATCGGTATTAACACCGGCCATGAATTAGGCCACAAGCGCGATGCGCTCAGTCAGTTTCTTGCGAAGCTTGCCCTCGCCCCCGTGGCATACGGGCATTTCTATGTAGAGCATAACTTTGGTCATCATCGCCGCGTTGCCACGCCAGAAGACCCTGCAAGCTCCAAGATGGGTGAAAGTTTTTGGCAGTTTTTGCCCCGCACGGTTATTGGCAGCCTACGTTCTGCTTGTGAAATTGAGCGGGAGCGCCTCGGCCGCAAAAACTTAGGGTTTTGGCACTGGCGCAATGATGTGCTGCAAGCCTGGGCAATGACTGTCATTTTATTTGGTGGCTGCACCATGGTTTTAGGTTGGCCAGCGTTTGCCTTTCTCACCATTCAAGCGGCCTTAGGTTCATCTTTGCTCGAAGTTATCAATTATGTTGAGCATTACGGCTTATTGCGTCAAAAAGACGCCAACGGCCGCTATGAGCGGTGCCTGCCCAAGCACTCCTGGAATAGCAATCATATTGTTACCAACCTAGTGCTCTACCAACTGCAGCGTCATTCAGACCACCACGCCCACCCCAATCGCGCATTTCAAGCTTTGCGCCATTTTTCAGACAGCCCCCAGCTACCCTCGGGCTACGCATCAATGATGATGCTCGCTTACTTTCCGCCACTGTGGTTCAAAGTTATGAATCCGCGCGTTGTGGCTCATCACCGCGGTGATTTCAACAAAGCGAATGTACATCCAAGTAAGGCGGAAAAGCTCAAAACATATTTCAACTCAGCTAAATACAGTGTCGGCGCATAACAGCGCGATCAATATTATTCTAGATCATTCGGTGCCTCGGTGTGCCGACAATGGAGTTCACAATGATAAAAAAAGCATCCTTAGTGAGTTTAATTGGCGCTTGCGCACTACAAAGCCCAAACCTATTTGCCGCCCAGCTAGAAGAAGTTGTGGTAACGGCCCAGCTACGTGAACAAAGCCTACAAGATGTGCCGGTTTCGGTGAGCGCCATAAGTGGCAGTAAAATGATGGAGGCCGGCCTATCTAAAATCGAAGACTTACAGGCCTACGTGCCCAATTTCACCATGACTGAATCCAGTATCGGCACTGATATTTATATTCGCGGAATTGGCTCTGGCGAAAACCAAGGCTTTGAACAGTCAGTCGGCATGTATGTCGATGGGATATATTATGGCCGCGCCCAGCTTGCCCGGGCGCCCTTCCTCGATTTAGAGCGCGTCGAAGTACTGCGCGGCCCGCAGAATATTCTGCTAGGTAAAAACAGTATCGCCGGGGCCATTAATATCAGCACCGCATCACCAAGCGATGAAACTGAATTTTATATGCAAGGTACCTTCGAGCCTGAGCTAAACGAAAAGGTAATTGACTTTGTCGCCTCTGGCCCGGTTAGCGATAATCTAAGAGCGCGCTTTTCCATGCGCCAGCGCCACACCGACGGATTTGTCATAAACCAAATCCTTAGTCGGGACGAAGCCCAGCGCGACGAGGCAACATATCGCCTTAAACTCGCATGGGATATCGGCGACGACGCCGATGCTATGCTGAAGTTCGAACTTGGCAGCTTCGACGTCATTGGTCGTCAATCAGAAATTCTCACCGACTATCCCTCCGATTCCGACATATTTTTATTTACCGGCCGCACCTACGGTGAGATTTTAAACGACACCACCTTTCCAGACTTAGGCGCCGCCGGTGGCCTAGTCGGCTCGTTGCCAGCGGGTATCCGCGACTTAATCCAGCTACAAGATAACGGCTCGATTTTGAATATGCAGGCAGACGATTCGGTACTGGATGTTAAGGCCGATCGCAAACGTCACTCCAATGGCGACTTCAGTAATAACAACACCCAAAACGTCACCTTAAAAATGAACAAATATGTAGACGGCGATACTTTCACGTCTATTACTGCGTATATGGCCTACCAATACGATGAAGAATGCGACTGCGACTTCACCGGCGCACCATTATTCCAAGTTGTAATGGAGGAGGAATACGAGCAATTTAGCCAAGAGTTTCGCTGGATATCAGCACCCGGCGAAAACTTTGATATGATCGCCGGTGCTTATTTTCAATATAACGACGTTTATTTCTTTGACTCGATCGTACTGCCCTCAACGCTTATTCCTCAGCTAATTAATGCGGCAGATATATTGGAAGGTGGTGGCCGTGGCGATTACGACCCTGGCGCCAATGGCAGTACCGGTTTTGAATTGCTCGGCATAGGCGATGCGGGTAATTCGCTGATAGATATTCGTTCGCCGCGTGACTTTAAAAGTGACTCCATCATTGCCTCTACCTTTGTTCAAGGTACGTGGATAATGAACGACAGCTGGCGCCTCACCCTTGGCGGTCGCTATACCTTCGAAAAGAAAAGCGGCAGTCGCAAACTTGAGTTCGGCCTACCCGACGGCAGCCTATTGCCGATTGGCGAAACTGACACCGCAGCTGCAGTCACCTTCGCGGCGGAGCGTCACGACTTAGCGGGCAAACGCACCGAGTCACAATTTGCACCACTACTCAATTTACAGTGGGATATCAACGACGCCGCCATGGCTTACTTTTCTGCGCGGCGCGGTTTTAAATCCGGTGGTTACGATGCCCGATCAAACTCCTCGCCCAGTGCTGAGCCCACCGCAACGAATCCAACAGCGACCATCCCGAATCCACGAGTTTTAATTGGTAGCTTTGAATTTGAAGAAGAGCGTGCGACCTCCTACGAATTTGGCTTAAAAGCCAGCCTATTCGAGGGCGTAGCCGAATTAAACTCAGCGCTCTTTTACACCCAGTTCGACAATCTCCAAGTGAGCGTTTTCGACGGAACACTAGGCTTTAACGTGGGCAATGCAGCAGGCGCGGTTACTCAGGGCATCGAATTTGATGGCCGAATAGCGTTAAGCGAAAACATGATTTTAGGTGCCGGGCTCGCATTTTTAGACTTTGAGTTTCAGGACCATAAACTAGGCACCTGTATTCAAGACCAAATCCCAGACCACGCCAACGGTATTAACTGCGACTACAGCGGCAAAACCAATCAGTATGCCGCTGATTACTCCGGTAACGTGCTACTGGGTTACGAGCGCGATCTAGGTAAGTCACTCATCCTGCGCGCCAACCTCGATGCCATCTTCAGCGACGAGTATCACCCCTCGCCAAACTTGGATGATCGGGTAAAACAAGATGCCTTTATTCAGTTCAACGGACGTATTTCAATCTCGTCCAATGACGGCGTATGGGACGTGGCTCTGCTGGGTAAAAACCTTAGCGACGAACTCATTATTCTTTACGCAATCGACACGCCGGTCGCGAAAAAAGTGATTGCGGGTACCACTACGCACCACGGTTTCACCAACCCGCCGCGAACCTTTGCACTTCAAGCCTCATACCGCTGGTAACGATCAGATGCTTGCCGGTTTTGAGTTAAAACACTCAAAACCGGCTTTTTTGATATTCGCTAACACCTGCTTAGACTTCCTTCGGCAAGGTATTAATCAAACTACGAATCAATCGTCCATTCGCGCTGATCAAGGTTGCACGCGATGAGCGATAATCCTCCAAGAGCCAGTGCAGCGCGGATTGACTAATAGCACCAATCAACGCAATACCAGTGATCCGAGTCTCCTCTTCACCTAGCGGCCAGCCTGGCAAGATAGCTTTGCCGAGACCTACGAGTAAATCTGCGAATTGCTGAATACGGCCGGTGTACAGAGAGTCAATACGGGGACTCACACCCATAACCTCCAACCAGCACACCCTTGCCATACGCGCATTTTCAAAAGCAGTAAAAAAGGCCTCAAGACCGGCTTCAATTACACCACTCGCGGCTGCATTAATTGCAGTGATAACCTCAGTTTGGATCTGATCTAGCGACTCGGTATACACCGCCGCCAAAAGATCCTCGGTGTCTGCAAAGGTTTTGTAGAAATAGCGGTCGGTTAAGCCCGCTTGCTTACACAGCATTCTCACTGTGGTCGCGCGGTAGCCAACAGTGCCAAACAGCTCTAAACCAGCGTCCATAAATTGGCGACGCTGGCGCGCCAGTCGCACCTCGGCGCTCTCACCACCGTAGGTCCGGCCTGCCTGCTTATTTAATGGGGTATTTTGTAATTTACTGTCCATTCCAGCATTTGACGACAAGCGCCATCAGAAGTAAAGTGACGTCACCCGTCATCAGATAAATAATTAGCACGCCCCTTAGTGGAGAATAAATACATGGAAACACAACAACGCTATCGGGTTGTCATAATCGGGAGTGGATTCGGTGGCCAATGTGCAGCAATGCGCTTGCAGGAAAAAGGCATAAGCGATATTCGTATTCTAGAACGCCGCGACTATATGGGCGGCACTTGGTGCCAAAATAGTTACCCTGGCGCAGCGGTAGATGTGCAGTCACCACTTTATTCTATTTCCTCAGAGCCCTACCCTTGGACGCAAATGTTTGCCGAGCAAGATGAGTTACAGCGCTACACCAACGAGGTAATCGACAAGCACGGGCTACGTGAAAAGACCACGCTTAACGCTGATGTAAAGCAAGTGCACTGGGATGACGACATCAAGCACTGGCTGATCGAAACCGAAGGTGCAGGTAGCTTCGAGGCGCAGATACTAATTAACGCCACCGGCCCCCTAAGCACGCCAGTCGTTCCAGATTTCCCCGGCCGCGATACATTTAAGGGTAAAACCTTCCACACCAATAGCTGGGATCACTCTTACGATTACACGGGCAAACGGGTCGCGATTATTGGGAGTGGTGCCAGTGCAGCACAAGTCATTCCTGCCATTGCCGATAAAGTCGCTAAATTGCATGTTTTTCAGCGTAGCCCCCACTGGGTGCTACCACGCCCAGACCGAAAGTTTTCGCCTTTCCAGCGCAAATTAATCGGCATCAAATTGCTCTACAAGGCACTGCGCTGGTCAATTTATTGGAGCCTCGAAACGCGCGTTCTCGGTTTTAAATATTCAAAGACCTTGCTCAATCTGTTAGCTGGACGCGAAGCCTTAAAGCTCCTTAAAACACAGGTAGCAGATCCAATACTGCGCAACAAGCTCACCCCGGATTTTACCATTGGCTGTAAAAGGGTGATCCTGTCTAGCACCTTGTACCCGGCCCTATCCCGAAGCAATGTAACGGTGCACGACAAGCACGACGGCATTCAGAAAATAAATGAAACTGGCATTGTCACGGCGCAGGGCCAGCAAGTAGATGTAGACCTTATCGTTTGGTCAACTGGCTATGATGCTACTGACGGACTAATCTCCTACCCGGTTATTGGTAAAGATAAGAAACCTCTCTCAAGTTTTTGGGAAGAATACCCCCGCGCCTACTTGGGCACGACCATACCGGGCTTTCCTAATTTGTTTGTGGTCACGGGCCCCAACACCGGGATCGGTCATACCTCCGCGCTTTTCGTAATTGAGTCGCAAATAAAATACATCACCAACAGCATTCGTCACCTCGAGCAATCCGGCAAGCAAGCCATCGAAGTCCGCGAGTGCGCCGAAGATGAATATACCCAAATGGTTCATTCCGAAATGGAAAAAACCGTGTGGAAGTCCGGCGGCTGCACCAGCTGGTACCAAAGTAAAAGTGGTCATGTTGTCGCCATGTTTCCAGGCTTTAGTTTCACTTTTCGTCGTTTAGCGAGCCGCTTCAAATTAAAACATCACCTGTTCAGCTAAGGCCTAATCTATGAAAGATTTTAATAATAAACTGATTGTTATCACCGGGGCGGGCTCCGGTATGGGTCGTGCCTACGCCATAGAATTTGCGAAACTCGGCGCAAGGCTCGCGCTTAACGACTACGACAACAAAGGTCTAGCCGAGACTGTTGCTCTAGTGCAAAAACAACGCCAAACGGAGCTGTACAGCGCTAGCTTTGACGTCGCTGACCGCGCGGCGATGGAAATTTTCGCCACCGATGTAAAAGCCGCACTTGGTAACGCCCATGTCATTATCAATAATGCGGGTATATCCGGCGCTGGCAAGCCGGTCTGGGCAACACCGCTCGCCGACATCGAGCGGGTTATGGCAATTAACTTTTACGGTGTGGTTCACGGTACCCAAGTGTTTTTACCGCAGCTGATAGAAAATGGCGAAGGCGCCGTGGTGAATATCTCAAGCATTTTTGGCCTGATTGGACCACCCAATCACTGCGATTACAGCGCCGCCAAATTTGCCGTGCGTGGCTTTACCCAAGCCCTCATGGTTGAACTACAGAACAGCCCCATCAGCGTACACCTTGTCCACCCCGGCGGTATTGCAACCAATATTGCCAATGTCCCTCAACACCAAGCCTTTTCGAATAAGTACTTATCTACGCCACCTGAAGCTATTGCGCGCCATGTTATTCGCGGTATTCGTAGAGGTACGCCCAAAATCGTCTACGGCCGAGATTCACTAAAAACATGGATTGGATCAAACTTCGCGCCCCTCCGACTACTGAACAAACTTATTTGGCGGGATATGCGCAACGTCATTGATCGTAGCGACTATCCACTTCGCCCCACACCCAGCCCAACCATTGCCACCCCAATTAACAAAAGGAACACAGGATGAAGAAGCCCATTACACTTGCCGTCATCGCGCTGGCAACCAGCTTTGCCATTTGGGCTGGCGTCACCTACCCCCGCATTGGCGGCGACGTACTGCACTTAGCTCGCAGCGTTGAAACCGCCATCTACGGACTTCATCGCGCCGAGGTCGAGATCAGCGATAGCCGCATGATGAGCTGGCAAGGCGGCCCACAAAAAGCACAAGAAACCGTGATTATGATTCACGGCTATAGCTCAGAAAAAACCGTGTGGATGCGTTTTGCCAAGCACTTTACCGCCGATTATCGGGTCTTAATTCTAGACCTGCCCGGCCACGGCGAAACTGCCTTCGATCCCGCCCTGAAATACGACACGGTAAGCCAAGCTCGGCGTGTCGTCGAAGCCATGGACGCATTGAATATTGAACGCGCCCATATCGTTGGCAATTCCATGGGCGGCTTTATCGCAGCACAACTCGCACTACACCACGCCGATCGCGTGCAGAGCGCCGTGTTGATCGATGCCGCAGGCCTTGTTGCACCCCAAGAAAGCGATATGGCGAAGATGCTCGCTACCGGCCGCAACCCCTTTGAAATTCACAATCGCGACGAGTTTATCGAATTCTACGCCATGACGATGGCGCAGCCGCCGTGGTTACCCAGAATGATTTTGGACTATATGGCCGATGACTATATCGTTCGTCGCGAGTCCCTTACCCGCATATTCCAAGACTTTCACAACACCGATTTTCTTGATACGCGCTTGTCTGAAATCCAAGTGCCCATACTGATCATGTGGGGCGAGCGTGACCGCCTATTACATATAAGCTCAGCGGCGGTATGGCAAAACGGCATAGCCAATGCAGAACTCATCACCTACCCAGAACTTGGCCACATGCCGATGTTAGAAGCACCCAGCCAAAGTGCCACTGATGTTCTCAGGTTTCTAAGCAAGAACCGATAAACTCGGTCTCAGAGTTAGATGCGCTTTTGTAGTATGCTCAACAGCGGTTTTACTGACTCACATTTTAAATTAAAGGTATTTGACCAATGGCAGCGGGTTCTCTTTTAGCACTTTTTGACGATATTGCGACCTTATTGGATGACATCTCTGCGATGTCTAAGGTCGCGGTTAAAAAGACCGCAGGAGTATTGGGCGACGACTTAGCGGTA
>NZ_JBFJWS010000125.1:0-8623 GCF_041623545.1 Zhongshania sp.
TTTCTTTCCTATAAGCTCGATAGCTTAAACGGCGAGGTTCTCGAGTTACAAGCCTACCAAGCTCTAGTTAAGGAAAAGAATGAGAGCTTATTGCATCAGCAAAAGCTCCTGCAAGCCACGGTAGAAGAAAAAGTCGCCGCCTTGTCGGTAATGAGCGATGAACTGGGCACCATTGAAACCATGATTGGCTTGAGCCCTGAGCCTGAAGCCGCACTTTATCAACGCTTAGATACCGCCAGCCAAACCGCGTCTGAAAAGCGCTTCATGCTCAGCACCATCCCCAGCGGCTACCCCCTTGCCGATGCGCATGTTACCAGCCGGTTTGGTATGCGTAACCACCCAGTACTCGGGCGTATGGCGCTGCACGGCGGTGCGGATTTGCGGGCCAGTATTGGTACGCCAGTTTATGCCACGGCCGACGGTGTGGTGGAGTGGGCGGGTATGAACAACAATGGTTTTGGGCGGATGGTTAAGTTGAATCATAATTTTGGCTTTACCACCCTATATGGTCATCTCAACAAAACAGCGGTAAGTCTCGGTGACTATGTTAGGCAGGGCGATTTATTGGGATATAGCGGTAACACAGGGATGTCCAGTGCGCCCCACCTGCATTATGAGGTACGGCATTTGCACCGGCGTTTAGCTCCTGGGCCCTTTATGGAGTGGTCTTGGGAAAATTACGACGTACTTTTTACTCGCGAGGAAAAAATAAAATGGGATTCTCTGGCAAAATCACTAAGAAAACAGACAATAGCCCCCGAACGACGGTGGTCGCAGCTGGTACCACCCTTATCGGCGACGTCAAGCTAAGCGATAATTTTCACCTCGACGGCGTCATGGAAGGCAAGCTGAACTCAGAGGGCGATGTGACGATTGGAAGTAGTGGTCGCTATACCGGGGATGTCAGCGCCAAGCGCGTATTGGTTAGTGGGATTCTTGATGGCAAGGTGGATGCCGACCGTTTGGAAATTGTTGCTTCAGGTCAAGTGAGCGGTGAAATCAAAGTGCGGGAGCTGGTTATTGAATCCGGTGGTCAGTTCATTGGTGCAAGCCAAGTGAAAAAGCACGATACCCCCCAGCTGCGCTCAGTCGAAGAGTCCTCAGCGGTTGCGACGGACGCGAAGCCGAGTAACGACTGGGAAAATAAAACGGCCTAAGTATTTTTATTGCCAAGCGCTGTAGTAGCAGTGCTTGGCGATAAACTCCTCACTCGAAACGTAAAGGAACCACTTTCACGGGCATTTTTAGGTCGTTTCTCATTGCTATTGCCCGTAAAATACCTCGCTTTTAGCGTGGAATCGCAGTTATGAACACCGAACAGGCCTTGATGCAACGCAGCGACTCCAAATGTGAGCTGTGTTCCTCTGCTGAGCATTTGGCGGTATTTCCAGTGGCGCCCTACGACGATGCCGATGCCGAGCGCTGTGTGATGAGCTGCCAGCTGTGCAGAGAGCAATTGGCTGACGGCAGTGAGCTGGATGTGAATCGCTGGCACAGCCTGAATGACAGTGTTTGGAGCGCTATCCCCGCCGTGCAGGTACTGTCGTATCGCCTGCTTACGCGCTTGAGCGATCAGCCGTGGGCTCAGGATTTATTGGAAATGGTCTATCTCGACGAGGAGACTAAGGCCTGGGCTATAGCGACTGAGGCTGCTCCCAGTGATGATAGCGAACCGTGCCTTGACAGTAATGGTGCGCGCCTCGCCGCGGGTGATTCCGTGGTGCTGATTAAAGACTTAGATGTTAAGGGCACCAGCTTTGTTGCTAAGCGCGGAACCCCAGTGCGCAATATCTCGCTTACCAATAATCCTGAGCATATTGAAGGCCGGGTAAATGGTACGCGCATTGTCATTATCAGTGCCTTCGTAAAGAAAACCAATTAAGCTTTATCCGTACTCGTTCTGAATGTAGCGTTGATCGCCTAAATTGGCGTGGCCGTTTACAATGAGCTTAACGGTGCTGATTTTCAGCTATTATTCAATGGTCTTGATCCAGACCCCAAAAAGGGCGCAATGAAAACACCCAAACGTATCCAGCCGCTGATTGATGATGGCATTGTTGACGAAGTGCTGCGGCCCCTAATGAGCGGCAAAGAAGCGGCGGTCTTTGTCGTGCGCTGCGGCGACGAGATTCGCTGTGCCAAGGTCTATAAAGAAGCTGCGCAGCGCAGCTTTAAACAAGCGGTGCTGTATCAGGAAGGTCGTAAAGTCCGTAACAGTCGCCGTGCGCGCGCCATGGAGAAAGGCTCTAAATTTGGCCGTAAGCAACAGGAAGACGCCTGGCACAATGCTGAAGTCGACGCCTTGTACCGTTTGGCCAAAGCCGGTGTGCGGGTGCCGCAACCCTATGGCTGTTTCGATGGCGTGCTGCTTATGGAGTTGGTGACCGACGAAGAGGGTGGCGTTGCACCGCGGTTAAATGACGTGTCAATGTCAGCAGAGCAAGCTATAGAAGACCATGCTGTGGTAATGCACTACGTCAAGCTAATGCTCTGCGCCGGGCTAGTGCACGGCGATTTATCCGAATTCAATGTCTTGGTTGATGAATACGGCCCAGTGATAATTGACCTACCCCAAGCGGTGGACGCTGCGGGTAACAATAACGCCCAGAGTATGTTGGCGCGGGACGTCAACAATATGACCGAGTACTACGGTCAATACGCGCCGGAGCTCCTGCAAACCCGTTACGCGGATGAAATCTGGGCGCTGTATGAAGAGGGCGAACTCAATGAAGACACCGAGTTAACGGGCTTGTTTGAAGACAGCGGCGAAGCCGCCGATGTCGATGCGGTGTTAATGGAGATAAAGGCTGTTATGGAAGAAGAAGCCGAGCGCCGCGAGCGGATTCGTGAGGCTAATGAGGAAGATTGAGGCTTGATGCTAAAGCGGGCGCTGCAGGCTGGGCGCCCAGAATAAATCAAAATCGTTTGACGATATTTAAGCCTTTTTGGCCAAACCTGAGTGTCAGGGTGCCGTCGCTGCTGCGGCTCAATTCGCTTAAGTCGCGATGCTTTATGCTCAGTCCCGCCAGTTTTTGTTTGCCTTGCTGCCCCCAGGCGTGTTGTGAATCACTGGTCTTTTCTAAGACTAATTTGCCCGAGATAAATTTTTGCCAGAGGCTTGGCTGATTTTCATCGGCGGCAACATTGCAGCTGCCCGCCATCATCCACGCGGTCACAGCTGCGGCGCTAATTAGTTTCTTTTGCAGTTGTAGCCAGCTTGCCAAGCGGACTGGGGTGAGCAGCTGCTGTTCAATCAGCACCTCACCAAGACGGCGATGTTTGCTGCTGTGCTCGGCTAATGCAGTGTCGAGTTGCTGTTGGGTGATTTCGCCGTTTTCTATAAGAAGTTGGCCAAGACTGAGCTGCAAGGTTTGCGGCATGCTGCCATCGGGCTTTAGTACTTGCGCGTGTGTCGAGAGCTTTTTTTGCAGGTTCAGAATTGCCTTTTTTTCGACTTCACTGAGTTCACTGCGCTGTACGAGGACTTCGCCAAGGAGGCGGTGACTCCATCGCTGGGTGCTTAGGGCCTGTTGTAGGGTGCCAGTGTGGATGAAACCACCAGACACTAATAATTGGCCAAGAGAGATCGGGCTGGGATTGATGTTCCCACGTTTTTGCTGACTCATAGATTTTTGGCTCCTATTCCGGCTCTGGACCAGAATGGATGAATACACTGATGACCATAATGCCTATATTGCGCAGAAGCTTTCAATACGTAGATATCGCAGCTTAATCGTGGTGTTTGGGTGTGGGGTGGTGTTGCAGAGGAGTTTAGTGCTAGCTAACAAGCGCGTTCCTGCGCGCTTATTAGCTTCGGCGTCAGTTACCTGACACAAATAATTAGAAGCGGTAAGTTGCTTCAGCGCCAAAAGTACGGGGCTGTCCACCGAGGTAATTGTCGTGGCCAAAGCCGGCTTGCAGATTAATGCCGTAGACATCGTACTCTTCATCAGCGAGGTTTTTACCCCACACTGACACGGTGTAGCTGTCGTCTGAGGCGTGCCAGCTTACTCTACCATTGAAGACCCAGTAAGCTTCCTGGCTGATTTGACCGTAGCCATTTTTATCGTTGTAGGCGCTAAACCACTGGTCGTCTTGGAAGTTGGTGTTGGCGTTGATACTCAGGTAACCCGCTTCGGTAATCAGGGCGTCGTAGTCTAGGGAGATGCTGTAATTCAGCTTTGGCGCCAATATTAGTTCGTTGCCGCTTAGGTCAACACGGTCGTCGGCGTCGGCGATGGTTTCGGTATTGGCGAGGGTCAGCTCAGTGTATTCAGTCTCTAAGTAGCCAAGGCCAATTTGCACGGTTAGCCGCTCACCAATTCGCGCCCACAATTCTGCTTCGAAACCTTGGATCGTTGAGCCGCCAGCATTTTCGAGGAAGTTGGAGAAACCAACGACGTTGATAAACTGTTGGTTGGTGTAATCGTAAGAAAACAATGCGGCGTTCAATCGCATAGTATTCTCTAGCAAGTCAGCCTTAAAGCCTAATTCCAGTGCCTCAATGTATTCTGGTGAGGCGTAGGCGGTTTCCAGCGGCCGAGCTAGATAGTAGGCGCCACCGTTATAGCTGCCCGCGCGGTAACCGCGACTGGCACTGGCGTAAACCATGATGTCTTCGTTTATGCGATAGTCAGCGCCGAGTTTACCTGTGAACTCGGCTTCATTGGCTTCGAGCTCGGGTGCAGAATCCAAGGTATAGGGGCCATGGGTATAGCCTGCATTGGTATACGTTTGCAGCTTAGTTGGGTCAGTTATCAAATCAGTTAGCTGTGACTGTGACAGTGGGGCGGAGATGTAGGCTTCATCAACACCGGTTTCATTGCCGGGCACATAGGTGCCTCGTGGGCTGCCATCGTAGCCAATTCGTGAGATGTTGAAGTATGACAGTGTGCTGTCATCTTTGGTGTAACGCAAGCCAAGGTCAATGCCAAAGCGGTCTGTTAGGTCAAAACGCATTTGCGAGTAAATTGCGGCGCTGGCCTTTTGGGTTTCTAGGCGCTGGTCGAGTATCCCGAAATCCAATAGGAAGGGGTACTGCTGGGAAGTGTCTGGCTTGGCAAAGCCCACACGAAGATCTGGTGTGGTTTGGAAGACACTGTACAGATTGTTCATGTACTGATCTTCGGCGCCGTAATAAACGCCGGCAATGATATTAAAGACGCCGTCGAATTCAGAGGAAAAGCGCAGGTCTTGGCTATAACCAACGGTGTCGGATGACCATGTAATAGTGAGCATGTCGTCGGGTGAGCCGTCGGTATCGGCCTTTTGATAATAGTCGGCGTCGTAGTATGACGATACCGACGTAATCGAGTAGTTGTCGCCGGCAAAGGTCAGGGTAAGGCCCGTGATCGTGGTGTTAGTGATAAGCGCACCGACTTGATTGGCTTCAGTTTCATTGAAGTCCAAGTTGCGTGAACCGCGTGAGTAGCCGGTGTAGTCGATAAAGCCGTTGGAGTCGCCTTCCATGCCGCTGCCACGCAGGTCGGTGCGAGCTTCGTTGCGGGCCGGGGTGCTCAGCGCATCATTGCCGGATACGGTGTATTTGAATACGGCATCCCAGGCATCGTTAGGAGCGAAATGGAGGGCCAGACGACCGCCTTGGAAATCGGTTTGAGCACCGTTTTCGTCGCGACCCACAATTTCGGCATAGCCGTCGTCGCGTTTGAAGCTTACCGCGGCACGTGCGGCGAGTATGTCGTTTATTACTACACCTTCGACGCCAGCTTCGGCCGTCGTGGCGTTGTAACTACCCACGCCGAGTTTGATGAAGTTGTTCGGCTCATCACTGAATTGCGGCGTGCGGGTAATGATATTTATGGCGCCACCGGTGGTGTTCTTGCCGTAGAGGGTGCCTTGGGGGCCACGTAGTACTTCAAGGCGTTCGATGTCAAAAAAGTTAGCGCCGTGGCTGTAAACCGGTGCTAAATAGGTCTCGTCTACGTAGACACCAATTGGACTGGCTTGGTTGGAACTGTAGTCAGACATGCTGACGCCACGGATCGAAAAGATCGGCTGAATGTCGCCATAGGGGCCACTGACTTGCATGTTGGGAACCTGCGCCGCGATATCGCTGGCGTTCTCAAAGCCGTATTTGTCCAGCTGGGTGTCGGTCATGCCGGTAACGGCTACCGGGATATCCTGAGTGCTCTGGCTGCGCTTTTGCGCCGTAACCAGTACTTCTTCTAGCATTGCAGCAGTCGCAGTATTGGCTGTGGTGGCGGCAATGGCCAAATACAGGCTGTTTCGCAATAGCGCTTTACGCGCGCACGAGGACGAAATAGGGCGTTTTTGCATGGGCAAATGATCCTTCCAGTTGGTACAAATATTGTTTTTGTTATTGAGCAAAGTTGCAGTATGTGGACAGTACCTAAGTTTACAGTGAATATATTGGCATTTGGCGACAAACCTTTGTGGCAATAATCACTGTAATGCGCCCGCATAAGTTTGCGGCCATTACCGAGCTTAACCTATTCTTGTGAAAACACATTGTTTTGAAAGGGTTTTTTGAAATGTCGGTGTTCAGGCCTGCCGCTAGGACAGAGTATTGCTTATACCTGCATTGCGCTTGCTGAAATCGACTTATAAAACGGTACGTTTGCTTGAGGCGGATGATGGGCTGGGTATCAACGTCAGTAGTAAGTGGTGTGGAGCAGGCCGCGTCCTTGCGTGGCCTGCTTCCGAAGGGGGCTTAGAAACGATAAGTGAATTCAGCACCGTAGGTCCGCGGTGGGCCGGCGAGATAGTTATCGTGACCGAAGCCTGCCTGTAGATTGATCGCGTAACTATCGTACTCTTCGTCCATTAGGTTTTTTACCCACAGTGACACTGAGTAGCTGTCGTCGGCGGCGTGCCAGCTGGTTCGAGCATTGAACAGCCAATAGGCGTCTTGGCGAATGGCGCCGTAGCCGTATTGATCGTTGTAGGCGCTATACCACTGGTCATCTTGGAAGTTGCCATTTAGGTTGGTGGTTAGGTAGCCCGCTTCCGTGACCAAAATATCGTAATCCAGCGAAATGCTGTAGTTCAGTTTGGGTGCTGAGATTAGCTCATTGCCGCTTAGGTCAACCCGATCATCTGCGTCAGCAATGGTTTCGGTATTGGCTAGTGTCAGCTCAGAGAACTCGGTTTGTAAGTAGCCGAGACCGATTTGCACAGTGAGCTTTTCGGTTACACGCGCCCACAATTCAGCTTCTGCACCGGCAATTTGGGAGCTACCGGCATTCTCTAAGAAGTTAGAGAAACCGACTACGTTGATAAATTGCTGGTCGGTGTAATCGTAGGAGAATAGCGCTGCGTTCAAGCGCATGCTGTTGTCGAGGAGATCGGCTTTGAAACCGATTTCCAGTGCATCGATATACTCGGGCGACGCATAAGCGGTCTCAATCGGGCGGGCGAGGTAATATGCGCCGCCATTGAAGCTGCCGCTGCGGTAACCGTGACTCGCACTTACATAAACCATTACATCTTCGTTTATACGGTAGTCAAAGCCAAGTTTACCAGTCCATTCAGCTTCGTTAGCCTCGAGTCTGGGGGCTGAGTCCAGCGTGTAGGGGCCGTGGGTGTAGCCCGCATTAAGGAGGTTTAGCAGCAGCGTTGGGTCGCCAAGTATGTCTATGAGCTGTGACTGTGACAGCGGTAGCGAAATATAGGCATCGTCGACACCAGTGTTGTTGCCGGGAACGTAAGTACCTCTTGGGCTGCCGTCGTAGCCGACCCGAGAGATGTTGAAGTAGCTTTGCTCGCTGCCGTCTTTGGTGTAGCGCAGACCTAAATCCATGCCGAAGCGATCGGTAAAATCAAAACGCATTTGCGAGTAGGCCGCTACGCTGGTTTTTTGGGTTTCCATGCGCTGATCGAGCATGCCGTAATCCAGTAAAAACGGATACTGCTGGGCGGTGTCCGGTTTTGCGACGCCGACCCGAACATCTGGTGGGGTATCAAAGATGTCATAGATATTGTGCATATATTGATCTTCATAACCAAAATAAACGCCGGCGATGATATTGAATATGCCATCGAACTCCGACGAGAAGCGCAAATCTTGACTGTAACCGATGGTGTCGGATGACCAAGTGATCGTTAGCAAATCATTTGGCGAGCCATCGGTATCCGCTTTTTGGTAGTAGTCGGCGTCATAGTAGGACGATACCGAGGTGATGGAAAATTTATCGCCGGCGAAGGTGACGGTTAAACCGAGAATTTCGGTATTAGTAATCAGAGCGCCAACCTCATTGGCCTCGGTCTCGTGAAAATCTAAGTTGCGACTTTGGCGCGAGTAGGCGTTGTAATCTGAATTTGGCGCGCCGAGCAGATCGGTGCGGCCTTCATTTCGCGCCGGTGTGCTGAGGGCGTCATTGCCGGACACGGTGTATTTCAAAACGGCGTCCCAAGTGTCGTTGGGGGACAAATGAAACGCGAGGCGAGCACCTTGAAAATCCGTTTGCGCGCCATTTTCACTGCGCCCGACAATTTCAGCGTAACCGTCGTCACGTTTAAAGCTTAATGCGCCGCGTGCGGACAAAACACCATCAATAAGCTGGGTTTCGGCGCCAGCTTCAGCGCTCGTTGCGTTAAAGCTTCCCGCGCCGAGTTTGATGTAACTGCTGGGCTCGTCATCAAA
>NZ_JBFJWS010000126.1:0-8582 GCF_041623545.1 Zhongshania sp.
CTGCCGCTCGCGGGTGTATTCAATGGTTTTGTTGATACAGTCCTCCATGCCCTTTAAACCGCCGGCAGCGGCAAACAATCGCTCCTCTTGAAACTGCAACATTTGATAAATAAAACCGTGTCCCTCTTCACCGATCAGGTTTTTTTGCGGTACTCGTACATCGTCAAAAAATACTTGAGCGGTATCAGAGGAGCGCATACCCAATTTATTTAGGCGCTCGGAAAAGGATACGCCGGGGGTATTTGTGGGCACAATGATCAACGATTTATTGAGATGGGGTTTGTCGTCACTGGTATTGGCTAACAAGCACAAATAGTCAGCCTGGGTGGAATTGGTAATCCACATCTTAGTACCGTTAATAATATAGTCGTCACCGTCTTTTTTCGCAGTGGTCTTTATCGCCGCCACATCAGAACCCGCGTGGGGCTCACTTACCGCGATAGAAAACACCGCATCACCAGCAATGGCAGGCGCTAAAAATTCGCGGCGCAACTCATCACTGCCAAAGCGCGCCAAAGCCGGGGTCGCCATATCGGTTTGCACACCAATTGCCATCGACACGCCGCCGCTAGCGATACGGCCCAGTTCCTCGGAGAAGACGATTTGGTAGCTGTAATCCAATCCCATGCCACCGTATTCCAGTGGCTTAGCGATACCTAGCAAGCCAAGATCACCCATTTTTTTAAACAGTTCATGGGCGGGGAATATACCGTCAGCTTCCCACTGATCAGCATAGGGGTTAATTTCAGTATCGATAAAACGCGCAATTGTTTCGCGTATGGCATTATGCTCTTCAGTAAACTTCATAGTCGTTCCTTATTATTAAATGTGGGCCGCACTCATCCAAACAAATTGGGGACATTCTCAAAAGGATAAGGTGTCGGCGAAAACAAGGACGTCTCCTTGCCAATGGCCTCCGTTTTTATAAAAGCCGGTCGCGCCGTCATACGCTGAAAATAATCGAGCACCTGGGGTTCGTAAAACTGCGACAAACCCAAACCATCACCAAGGTACAGAGCGTAAGCCACAGCAATATCCGCTACGGTAAAGCGTTCGTCACAGAGAAATTCTCGGCCAACGATATGACTATTCAAGCGTTTAAGCCGTGCTAAAAACCACTTATAGTAGTCGTCAACGACTTGTGGTTGGCGGCGTTCCGGCGGCTCTAACTGGGAGTAGCGTAATACCAAGGTTTGCGGGAAGGTGAGTGTAGCGTCGCTGTGAAACAGCCAATTAAGATAATCGCCATATTCCGCGTGTCCTGCTTTCAGACCAAAATCATAGCGCTGATAGCGCTCTACCAAATACAGGCCAATGGCGGAGGACTCTGTCATGTGGGTATCGCCGTCGACAAAATACGGCACTGTTCCCAGTGAATTCACTTCGAGGTAGTCGCGCTGAAACATACGCGGCGGAAACGGCAGTACTTCTAGGTCATATTCGATACCCATCTCTTCTAGCGCCCATAGCGCGCGCAGTGAGCGTGAGGTATAACAATGCCATAATTTTGGCTTGGTTTTCGGGCTCAATATTGTCGTCATAGTTTGTATCCTTAAAGCTTATATTGGCGGGCAGCAAGGTCGCGCATAATCTCTTCGGAACCGCCGCCAATGGCGTTAACCCGTACTTCGCGATAGAAGCGCTCTACGCGATTGCCACGCAAATAACTGGCCCCACCTAAGATCTGACTGGCTTCTCTAGCGCAATACTCCATTGTTTCGCTCGCTTGTACTTTGGCCATGGCTAAATCGCCAGGATCACAGCGGTCCTCGATCGAGGCCTGTGTGAGGTATTGTAAATAGGTTTGAGTGGCGTTGATTTTTTGTTTCATACTCGCGATTTTATGGCGGATCACTTGATGGTCAGCCAAGCGCTTGCCAAAGGTTTTACGCTGCTGCGCCCACTCTACTGCGTCTTCTAAACAGGCCCGCGCGGCCGCTTCCATAGTGACAGCCAAACTTAAACGTTCGGGATTGAAGTTGGTCATAATGACCCAAAAGCCCTGCCCCTCCTCCCCCAATAAATTGCTAGCGGGCACCCGCACATTATCAAAGTAGATGGTTCCTGTGTCGGCACACCACCAACCTTGCTTCCGGTTTAGCGGCGTTCTCGCCACCCCCTCTAAGTCCGTGGGAATGAGTAACATCGACACCCCTCGGCCACCCTCGCCGCCAGTGCGCACCGCCGTAGATACCCAGTCAGCACCCATTACGCCAGAGATAAATGTTTTGCTGCCATTAACAATATAGTAGTCGCCATCACGCACTGCGGTTGTGGTGATATTAGCCACATCAGAGCCACCGGACGGTTCAGTGATCCCCAGTGATATGCGTTTTTCACCAGCCAGTACCGGCGTTGCGACCATTTGTTTTAACGCTTCACTGCCGTAGTTCATCACTGGCGGCAGGCCAATACCGTGAATTAGCAAATTGCTGATCAGCCCGCCAGCTGAACCAGCGCGAGTAAATTCTTCGTTAGTGATGTTCACGTGCCACTGGTCGATTCCCTCGGAAATTCCGCCGTAGGACTCAGGATAACCCAGTTGCAGTACGCCAATATCAGCTGCTTTCTTCCAGAGGCTGTCAGGGACTTTGCCCGCTTCTTCCCAGTCGTCGAGAAAGGGCACAACCTCTTTTTCTAACCATTTACGGAGCTGAGTACGCCACTCTTCATGTTCGGGGCGTAAATAGGGGTTGTACAGGCGCGCACTATCAAACGTTAGGGACATTATGCTCACTCTTTGAAAATGACTATTTGGAACTTCAGCGCCTTAGTCTAGCGACTTGAGGGATTTAGGCTTGGGCAACGGTGCCAGCATAGTCGGGAATGAGTGCCAGAATGAGCTAAAGTTATTGCTTGCGGTAATCTCGCGGCGACCGGCCATGCCAGCTGCGAAATGCACCTGAAAAGGAGCTTTGATCCATATAGCCTAACAAAAAGGCAATATCGGTAATGCTCAGCCGCTCATCACTGAGGTATTGAATCGCAAGCTCGGCACGTAATTCCTGCAATACCTGTAAGAACTGGGTGCCCTGCTCAGCTAAGCGACGCTGTAGAGTACGCCGCGAGATATTAAGAGCTCCAGCTGCCTTGTCGATGTTCATATCGCCACTGGGCAGCAAGCGCAGCAGGGTTTTACGTACGGCAACAATAAAATCATTGCTATCGCTATTATCTTCGAATAAATAACGAATTGGCTGGGCCAAGGCCTGAACCCAATTCGCATCCAATTTAATGAGGGCATAATCAAGGCAAGCACGATCTAAATACAGGCAGCTTACAGGCTGATTAAAAAGTAAGTTATTGCCAAATTGCTGTTTCAATAAGCTTAGGTCGGCCGGCTCAGCGTAGCTAAAATGCGCTTCTCGCACGGGTATCGGCCGCACACACACTGAATTAACAATTGCTGCGGCAACCGATAAGGATGAATCAGTCAGGTAACGCTGGGCAGCGGTCTCTGGCGCCAAAGGCTGCCAATCTAAACGAATGAACTCGCCTTCGCGTCGTACATTAACTTCACCAATATCCCCGACGATCCGCAGTACACTCGGCATGACATTGAGATATTCACGGAAGGTCGTGCACGCGGAGCAGGCATAGAGCTGCAGGTTCAAGCGGTTTATGTAATCTATACGGCCGATATAGAGGCCAATATCTGGCGCTGCTGTTCTTTCGCCAACTAAGTCGTATAGAAAAAACAGAATGTCCACCGGATAGCGGCAATCGGCATCGTCTAAATCACTTTTCGCTATTCCCGCCTCAACGAACAAGCCATCTATATTCGCGTCCAAGGCCTCCGCGGCCTGAAACAAAGCTTTAAAGGCGGAGCTATTAACAGTCCACTCGGGCACTGAACTCATTGATGAAGGGCGATTTAACACTGATATCGTCATTGCAGCTAATTTAAAGCCCTAGTGTATGCGAGGCAATTGTCGCTGGGTAGGGTTAATCCCGGAACAGCCAATACTAAACACCCGTGGGAATATGGATCTGAGGAGTCACTGGTCTATAATGTTTATCTTGTTAACATTCCCGATATATCTGCCGGAGGTCTCTTGCGCTATTTACCCCGTTTTAACGCCACGCCACGTACTTTAAAAGCATTCGGTTTGAGTCTCGCGCTTCTTGGCACAACCAGCACCCTGCAAGCTGAACTAAGCCTAACTGCTCACCTGTCGACAATTGGTCCAGGTATCGAACTAGGCTATAAATTGAGTCCGACATTTGGTGTACGTGCCGGTTGGCAGCAGTTTTCTACCGACTTTGACTTTAAGCCCGAAGACGAAAACGGTGTGCCTGGCGATGAATTAACATATGAAGGCGATCTGGACCTGAAAAATGGCAGTTTGCTCGCAGATTGGCACCCTTTTAAAGGCGTCTTTAGACTCACCACCGGCTTGTTACTGAACAATAGCGGCACCAAACTCGTTACCAATTGTAAAACTAACACCGCTGGCGCAGTGCCCGTCGCCAATAGCTGCGAAGTTGGTGGCAGCAGCGTACCCGGCAGTGATATTGGCGAGGTCGACATCACAATCGACTTTGAGGAGAGTATTGCGCCTTATATCGGCTTCGGCTGGGCATTTCAGCAGGATAAACGCTGGTTTATCAGCGCCGACTTGGGCGTGGCATTTTTAGGTAAGGCCAACGCCGACATACAGACCACCGGCTCATGTAACAACACAGAATCCTGCCGCGCCCAGCTTGACGACGAGGAAAGGGAAATTGAGGAAGACATGGAGTCTCTGGAATTCTTTCCCGTAGCCAAACTCGGCTTTGGTTATCGATTTTGATCGCTCAGCAGCAACTATAGGTTTCAGACAGTCAACGCGTTCCGCGCTACAGAGGGAATCTGCGCATGAGTACTTTTGAGTTTCACACCACCAAGTCAATCATTGTCGAACCCGGTGCAGCAGCCAATATCGCGTCTCGCGTGCGCGCCTTGCAGTGTGATTCAGTATTAATTGTCACAGACCCAGGCGTACTGGCCGCGCAGTTACTCGACACTGCACTAGCGAGTTTTACGCAGCACAATGTTAAGGTCAGCGTATACTCTGATGTCCTTGCCGATCCGCCAGAATCCGTTATTTACGCTGGCGTCGAGGCAGCCCAAATCGCCAATGCAGACTGTATTATTGGTTTTGGCGGCGGCAGTTCAATGGATGTTGCCAAGCTGATTGCCCTGCTTGCCAGCGGCAGTCAATCTTTGCCTGAAATCTATGGCGTCAATCAGGCTGAAGGCCCGCGCCTGCCGTTAATATTAGTACCCACAACCGCGGGCACCGGTTCAGAAGTCACCGCAATTGCCATCGTCACCACCGGCGAGAATGAGAAAAAGGGTGTAGTGTCCCCGCTGCTACTGCCAGACATTGCCCTTCTCGATGCCAGCCTCACACTGGGACTACCTGCCGCGGTCACCGCTGCGACTGGCATCGATGCAATGGTTCACGCCATTGAGGCCTATACCAGCAAGCGCTTAAAAAACCCCATATCCGATGCCCTCGCGAAAGATGCCCTCCGCCTGCTCGCCGCGAATATTCACACGGCCTGTAAACACGGTAAAAATATTAAAGCCCGGGAAAATATGCTACTCGGGGCCTGTTTGGCCGGCATGGCCTTTGCCAATGCGCCAGTAGGTGGTGTGCACGCTTTAGCGTATCCGGTGGGAGCCCGTTTTCATGTTCCCCACGGCCTGTCGAACTCTTTAATGCTCGGGCCAGTGCTGCGTTTTAATATGCCTAATGCTGAAACGCTGTACGCCGAACTCGCGGATGTGGTTTACCCCGCTGCCAGCGGTACCAGCTTTCGCCGCGCCAATATGCTCGTTGAGTATTTACAAAACCTACCGCAAGAGCTCGGCATTGCCACTCGCCTTAAGGATGTTGGCATTACTGAAGGCGACATCGCCGCCTTAGCAGCAGACGCCATGAAGCAAACTCGCCTTCTGATTAATAATCCCAGAGAAATTCAATTAGCCGACGCAGCAACCCTATACAAGGAGGCTCTGTGAGCGAAAAAGCCCCTGTACCTAAACGCGACGAGTACCCCCATTTCTGTGAAATTCAAACGCGCTGGCACGACAACGACGTTTATCAGCATGTGAACAACGTAATTTATTATTCTTTTTTCGATACTGCCGTAAACGAACATTTGATTAGCAGCGGCGTTCTCGATATTGCAACGAGCTCGGCTATTGGGCTTGTGATAGAAACTCAATGTCAGTACTTTTCTTCGGTAAGCTTTCCTGACAAAGTGACTGTCGGCCTAAAAGTGGTTCATTTAGGCAATAGCAGTGTGCGCTATGAAACCGCCCTGTTTCGCAACGCTGATAATGAAGCTGCTGCGCTAGGCCGCTTTGTACATGTTTATGTAGACCGCCAAACAAATCGACCTGTACCAATACCAGCCCCTGTGCGCAAGGTGCTACAAAGTATATACCGTGATTAAGGAGTTACAGATGTCAGATCCATTGCAGCAACTCATCGCCCTGCTCAGTTTAGAGAAGATTGACGAAAATCTATATCGCGGTCAGTCTGAAGCCACAGATTGGGGCCGAGTTTACGGTGGTCAGGTCATTGCGCAAGCACTGTCGGCGGCAGCTCAACAGGTTGACCCAGAGCGCCACATTCACTCCTTTCATTCTTATTTCTTGCGGCCAGGCAATCCCGACTATCCCATTATTTTTGAGGTTGAGAGCAACCTCGATGCCGGCACCATTTCTAACCGTCGCGTTAAAGCTGTCCAACGTGGCCAAACCATCTTTTTTATGACCAGTTCATTTCAGCTCAACATCGATAGCTTCGATCACCAATCACCGATGCCGCCAGCCCCGCCGCCGGAGAACTTACCCAAGGAAATGGAATTATCCGCAGAGGCGATACGCCTAACCCCTGAGGAATGGCTACCCAAATTCAATGCTGTGCGCGCCATCGACTTTCGCGCTGCGAGCATCAAAGACCCCGTTAACCCCGACACCACAAAGCAAATGTGGATGCGGCCAAACGGGCTATTACCAAACAACCCCTGCGTGCACAATTATCTTTTAGCTTACGCGTCTGACTTTTGCTTTTTATCTACGGCTAGCCAAACCCACAAGGTTTCGTTTATGACCGAAGACATGCGCATGGCCACCATTGACCACAGCATGTGGTTTCACCGGCCTTTTGATTTTAACGACTGGCTGCTTTATGACATGGAAAGCCCCAGTGCTTCTAATGGACGAGGATTTGTGCGCGGCAAAATTTATGATCGCGCGGGCAATTTAGTCGCAAGTAGCACCCAAGAAGGCATTATGCGTAAAAAGCGCGGAACCTAAGCCAATCCATTTCAATTTGCGAAATACTGAGATTGAGATATGCCTACCCCATGGTCATCGTCACCAATGGGGTAGTTCATGAACACTTTTTAAAATACTGCGGTATTTTCTGTTGCTCCTTAATTTTTGCGTTCTGAATTCGCCGGGGGCTCAGACATCATATTCGTGGCGCTATCGGCTAACATGTCGTCAATCGCATTAGCAATTAAATACAAACCTGCTGCGGCAAATACCACTAACGTTCCGGCCACCACGCCAGTAGTTTTGAGAAAACTAAATCGTTTCTCCCTAACTTCGTCAATTTCAGAAAACAAATGAGAATGTCCTGCTCGATCGGTAAAGCCGTCATCAGAAACCATAGCGATAACTGCCGCCTCCTGTTTACCGTTTAGAAAGCGCACATCATAGGCGTCTCCAGAAACTAAGGGGGGACGATTGTTTACAACAGGTCGGTAACTTCGTGTGGTCGTACACGCTGTTAAGGAAATAAGCACCGCAACAACACCTTTGACTAATCTTGATTGACCAGCCCGCATAGAAATTCCTTTTCAATACTGATAAATATCGGCCTATATCAATATAGAAGAGTCGCAAGATAGGCGGCAATTGAAATTAAAGCGGCAAAATTACAGCGTCTAATAAAACCAATATTGTAACTGCAATGCCTGCACTAATGAGGCAGGGCTGCACAGGTATTACGCCGAGAAATAAAAAAGCCCGCACTAAACGCGGGCTTAAATTTCTCCGGTGAATTAAAACAGCTTACCAAGGTTAATCAGCTGGGTTTCGCCATTGCTGTCTTCTACACCGTCGTTGTCATTGACCATAATTACATTACCACTTTCTAGAATGGCAATGCCCTCTATTTTTTCGGTCACCATGCCGCCAGTGCCTCGCAAATCATCTAGCACATCACGCACCAGAGTTTTATTAAGTAAAGCACCATCAGCCAAGCCGCTAACATCGAATTTGTACAAACGTTTAATAGCCGTATCTGGCCCACCTTGGTTGTCGCGTTCAATCACAAGGAACTCGCCATTTCCGAGTGCGCTAATCTCAGACAAGCCAACCCAACCGCCGTTTTGGGATTCTGGCGCGTCAAGCGGGTAAAACACAAAGCTCCAGTTTTCAGTAGCAATATCATATATACCGATACGGACGTTGACCTCACCTTGCCAAGCGCGCTGAAACGCGACATACAATTTGCCATCGTACTCCGCTACACCCTCAAAGCCGTTGTTACGCTGCATCAAGTTGATCGCAGCAG
>NZ_JBFJWS010000127.1:0-8575 GCF_041623545.1 Zhongshania sp.
CTCAAGGTCTTTAACCCGCAGCTGAATCGTTTTTACCCCACAAGCCAGCAAGCGCTCAATCCAATCTGCACTGTCCACGACAGGGTACAAGCCAAGCTCCCCATCACATGAGGGGAAACTTGGACGCGGCCCATCTGCCGGCAGTCGCCGACGCAAACTTGGGAAATCAATCAATTGCTGGGGCCAGCCAACATGCGCCACCGGACCTGGCCCACCACCTAGCTGCACCCCCATCCTCAGCCCCTGACTGACGTAGGCTTTAGCGATTACCAGTGCATCTGGCAAGGCGTAGCCCCGCGCTAATCCTGCCGCAATAGCCGAGGACAAGCTGCAGCCAGTGCCGTGGGTATTGAAGGTGTCGACATTGGCACCGCTGAGCCAAAAGCCGTCAACACCATCGCTCCAGTAGTCGTGGCGCTCGTTATTACGAGCGCTAAGGTGACCACCTTTGATTAACACCGAGCGCGCGCCCAACGCCACAATATCTGCCGCCGCCCGCTCTACTTCCTCTAAACCCGCAATCTCTCGGTTTAGTATTGCCTCGGCCTCACCCAAATTGGGGGTCAGCAAATCGCAACGCGGTAACAGCTTCTCAATCAGGCACTCACTAAGGCTTGTGCTGCTTAATTCGCCTCCGGAACTCGACACCATTACCGGGTCGCACACAACAAAGCCAATATAGGACGCCAGATACTTGGCCACCATCGTGACCACACCGTCGTCGGCGAGCATACCCAGCTTTATGACATCCGCTTGCAAATCACTGTCGAGCGCATTTATTTGCGCAGCCAAAGTGCGCCGCGGGGTAACCGATACATGACCAAGGGCGAAACTATTTTGTGCGGTGATCGCAGTAACAACAGTGCAGCCATGAACGCCAAAATCGTGAAAGGTGGCAAGATCAGCCTGAATTCCAGCACCGCCGCCAGAGTCTGAACCGGCGATACTCCATACTATGGGCTTTTTACGGCTAGCCATACATCCTCAATATTTCTCGTGATTATCTTGTTAAGTATAGCTGCCACGGGAATAAGGCAACACAGTAATTCACTATTCCTGGCGGAGAGTAAAGATCCAGCAGCCGCTCTAGCGGCAGAATCCTGGTCTACACTATCCAATACAGCAACGGTCTGCCGAAGCCTCGGCACGAAGAAAGCGCAATCGGCGGCAAGACAGGGGGCACAGTGTTAAAGACTGCTGAAAAACACCGCGAGCCCGCCATTATGCCGCAGGCGGCAATCCTTGCCGGCTTGAGCGCACTGACCCTACTATTCTGGTTTATCGGCGCTCAACCGCTACTGCAAGCAAGGACATCAATCTCCACCACTGGATTAAATGCAATCCTGATACTCACGTTTAGCATCCAAATCCTTGCCCTCACCTACTTCAGCCATCGCCGCCTTATTTGGCAAATAGAGAATTGGCAAAACCGCGGCGAGCGACTCTGGGCCTCGTGGTCTAGCTTAGAGTTTGCGGCCGCGCCGATGCTACTCGCCATAAAAGATCGGGAGGGCCGCTACACTCGCATCAACCAAGCCTATGCAAGCGCGCTCGACTGCGATGAAAGCGCAATACTCGGCAAAACCAATGCCGAACTATTTACCGCCACCGCCGTAGAAAGCCTGTCCAGCCAAGACCAAATCGCCCTTGCCAGCGGTCGCATCAGCTGCAGCGAAGACAGCGTAAAAATCAACGACGTAAATTTTGTTTTCTTTACAATACGCATTCCCCTTCTGGACCACCACGGCAAGGCTCAGGCCTTAATCAGTATCGCAATTGATACCGCCCCCTTTCATCAAGTTGAAGAGGGCTTGCGCGAAAATGAAAAATTACTAAGGCTGATATTCGAACAAGCGCCAATTGCCATCGGCGTACTCGACCTCGATGGCAATATATTTAATGCCAACCCTTACTGCTGCGATCTATTCGGCTACCAGAGGGACGAATTTCGACTAATGAACTTACAGCAACTATTTAGCAACGGCGATCAAGAACACTTACTCAAGCTGCAAAACAAATTGAAGAGTGGCGACATTGAGTCCTTCGCCGCCGAAGGCCAATACCACAAAAAAGATGGCACTAACTTATATGGCTATCAACGTATGGCGCTGGTTAGAGACGAGCACAACGCACCAAAATTACTATTGGGCTTATTAGAAGATATCACTCAACGCAAAGCCGATGAGCAAGCACTGCGCGAACGCGAAGAATACCTGCGCCTTACTTTTGAAAATGCGCCAATTGGCATCGCTATCGTCGATCTCAACAATCAACTTATTGACGTCAACGCTAGCCAATGCAAACAATTAGGCTATGCTCGCGACGAAATGATAGGTCACCCCCTCGAAGAATTTATATCGACCACCGACTGGCCCCACACCAAAACCACGCTGACGAAAATGCGCGCCGGCCAAATCACGCACTATGAGCGCACCGCACGCTATCGCTGTAAAAACGGCGACGTTACAATCGCCGCGACCCAAGGCGGCATCATCCACGATCGCGATGGCAACGCTTTGATGCTGGTTATTCAAATGCAGGATATTAGCCGCCAAATAGCAGCGGAAGCTGAAGGCAGGGATTTACGTCAGTATCTGCAAAACATTATCGACTCAATGCCATCAATGCTGGTTGGGGTAGACGCCGACACAAAAATAACGCAATGGAATGCCACTGCCGCCAGCCAAACCGGTGTCTCTGCGAGCGGCGCTATTGGCCTGCAAGTTGTAGACGTACTGCCTATGCTCAGCGCGCATATCGAACATATCCAGGCCGCCATCAATACGCAGCGCCCACATCGTAGCGAGCGCCTAGCTGTCGAGGTCGGCGACGAAAACCACTTCATCGACATCATCATCTACCCACTAACCACTAAGAGTTCACCTGGCGCCGTCATTCGTGTCGACGATGTTAGCGACCGCGTACGCCTAGAGGAAATGATGGTACAAACCGAAAAGATGCTCTCAGTAGGCGGGCTTGCCGCTGGCATGGCCCATGAAATTAACAACCCCCTAGGCGCGATTTTGCAAGGCGCGCAAAACCTGCGCCGGCGCCTCAGCCCCGAACTCAAAAAAAATCGAGAACAAGCGGAGGCACTCGGAATAAATTTTGAAGACATGCAGCGCTACTTGGAAACTAGACAGATTTTTGAATTCGTTAATCACATCCACGAAGCGGGTAGCCGCGCCGCAAAAATTGTGACCGATATGCTCGCCTTCAGCCGCCGCAGTATATTGCACTTCGAGACCGTTGAGCCCGGCGAGCTACTGGACGCCAGCCTTCGCCTTGCAACCAGCGATTACGATCTAAAACAAAGTTATGATTTTAAACGCATTCAAATACATCGCGACTATAGCGAAGGCCTAAGACTGAGTTGCGATAAAAATGAAATTCAACAAGTTATTTTAAATTTACTACGCAATGCGGCGCAGGCCATGACGAGCGAAGCCAATACCGACAAAACACAGAAAATTTTCCTGCGCACTCGTCGCGAAGGTAATTTTGTACGCATTGATATTGCTGACAATGGCCCGGGCATGACAGAAGATGTTCGCAAGCGCGTTTTCGAACCGTTTTTTACTACCAAGGAAGTGGGCGTCGGCACTGGCCTGGGATTATCGGTATCTTATTTTATTGTTAGCGAACAACATCATGGCACACTGAGCGTTAAATCTACGCCTGGCCACGGCTGCTGCTTCTCGCTCCGCTTACCGATTCAGCAGGAGAATAGCTAATGCCAATTCGAGTTTTAATCGTCGACGATGAACTGGCCGTCTGCATTAATATCGCGGCGTTTTTAGAAGACGAGGGAATGCAAGTCGAAACCGCGGCCACCGCTGAACTAGCACTAGCATTGGCGGCTGATTTAGCAAAATTTGACGTTTGTATTATGGATATGCGGCTACCGGGAATAGATGGCAACCAAGCGATTCAGGCCATACATCAATTGGCGCCGCAACTGCCATTCATTATTCACACCGGGTCAACAAACTATGCACTACCCCCGGAGCTAAGAGCTATTGGCTTAAGCGACGGCGATATTTTCATGAAGCCCCTCGCCGATATGCACATATTGGCAAGTGCAATAAAAGAGCGCGCAACCCGCGCTAAGGATCGTCAACAATGAACGATGCAAAAACCCGCTTACTCGTGGTCGACGACGATCTCGCCGTGCGCGAGTCACTTGCCGCATGGCTAGAGGACAGTGGCTACCATGTTTCACAAGCGGAAGACGGTCTCGTCGCCATTAATCACTGCCGCAAAAAACCACCAGAAATTATGCTTTGCGATTTACGCATGCCGAATATGGATGGCCTGCAAGTGCTCGAAGTAATGGCCACTGAATTCCCGAATATCCCTGTCATTATGGTTTCTGGCCAGGGCGAAATGAGTGATGTTATTCAGTCATTAAAACTTGGCGCTTGGGACTACGTCACCAAACCGATTGCCGACATGGAAATGCTGGAGCGTGCTATGCAACGCTGCTTGGAGCGCGCCAGACTCATACAGGAAAACCGAGAATATCAGCGTAATCTCGAAGCGGCAAACGTAAAACTGCACCAAGCGTTAGAACACATGAGCGCCGATGAACAAGCAGGCCGAGAACTGCAATTTCAATTATTGCCAGAGAATGGCGCGCGGTTTGATCAACTCCAGCTTTTTTATCGACTGCTTTCCTCATCAACCTTAAGTGGCGACTTTGTCGATTATTTTAGTATCGACGACAATCATATCGGGTTTTACCTCGCCGATGTGGCGGGACATGGTATCCCCTCTGCCTTAGTTACCGTCATATTGAAAAACACCATGACGCGTTTTTTGAACGACTGCTGGCAACAACGCGACAAGGTACTGCTTGACCCAGAGCAAACCCTGAGCAGACTGAACAACCTATTTCTCGAGGGCGGCCTTCACAAACATGTCGCGATGTTTTATGGCGTGATCGCCCTAAAAGAAAATCAGCTAAGTTATAGTAGTGCTGGGCACTTCCCTCATGCCATTCTTTTTGAACACGGCAGCGCGCGATACGAGGGCTATAAAAGCCCGCCAGCGGGCCTGTTTAATCAAGCAAATTACCCGCGCCACGATTGCCAACTCAGTGAAAAATTCGCGCTACTTCTCATCTCTGACGGTATTTTTGAAATTATGCCCCACCAGAGCCTTCTTGAAAAAGAAGCAGCACTACTGGCAATGGTTGACACCACAGAGCTAAATCTCGATGATCTAATTGAAAAACTGGGCATCCCCGCTGGCGCCAGCGACTTACCCGACGACATTACGTTTCTACTGCTAAAAAGGTAGCTCGACATGATTCGCTATGCAGAAACTGACAATACGCTGATACTGCATTTCTGTGATGAAGTACGCTATACGCAGTGCGGGCCCTTAAATGCCTTATTAGATAGCGCATTTTCTCGAGGGAAAATTAAAAATGTATTAATCGACCTCACCGATGCCAGTAGTATCGATAGCACTGGGCTCGGCCTACTTGCCAAAATCAGCAATCATATTAGCACTCACTTTAAGCATAAAACGGCCATTTTCACTACCAACCCAGACATTACGCGCACCTTAGACACCGCCGGTTTCAGTGACATTTTTGTTATTCTTAAGCAAAAGCCACAGCTGGCTATTAACGAAAACGACTTGCCCGAAAATTTTGCCTCTGACGTCGAAACAGCAGAAATGATTTTAAATGCTCACCGCGACCTTGCGGGTTTGAATGAAAAAAATTGGCAGGAATTTCGCGGAGTAGTATCCGCACTAGAAAAAGAACTAAACGATAAGAAATCTGCACACGACGTCTATTAGCGCCAACAATATCGCAACCAACAAATACCACCCTTATTAAATGGAGTAGACGTGGCTACAAAACAAGAAATTATTGCGTTTCTAACCCGCGAATTCCCTCAAAGCCCCTGCACCGTCGATGATATTGGCGACAAATCAGCAGTCGTTCGCTATAAAGTCGACAACAGTGCACTCAGACCCGGCGGCACGGTATCGGGACCTGTACTCATGACAACTGCCGACCTCGGTCTGTACGCAGCTATTCTTGGTGAGATTGGCATTGTACCACTTGCGGTAACCACCAATTTAAACATCAATTTTCTGCGTAAACCCAATGCTGACAGCGATATTATTGGGGTCTGCAAATTACTTAAAGTTGGTCGCTTACTTATTATTGGCGAAGTCACTCTCTACTCCGAGCACGATGCGAATCCCGTCGCACACGCGACCGGCACCTACGCCATTCCGCCAAAGTAAAAAGCACTTAGACGAGTACGCCGCGCCCACCATCTATCAGCAGTTTCACGCCCACCACAAACAAAAAGAAATAGCAGATTCGATAAATACTTACCTCACTCACCTTATGTAGTAAATAAAAACCAAGTCGTACCCCGACCGGCGCCACTGGCATCAAAATCGCGGCGGTCAGTAAATTGGTGTGATCAAAGCTACCTTGTAGACTATAGGGTATTAGCTTGACCACATTCACCACCGCGAAAAATATGGCCATGGTGCCCATTAGTAAGGATTTTTCTAAGCGCTGGGGAAGTAAATAAATATTGATTGGCGGGCCGCCGGCATGAATACCAAAGCTAGTAAAACCGGCAACCGCACCCCAAATACTTCCGCGCAGTTTGTCCGGTCCACGCTGAGTCTGCGCCGCAGGCTTAAACCAATAATTCAGACAAAAGGCCACGGCGATCACGCCAATTAAAATCCGAATCATGTCCTCGGACAAGTAGCGAAACCCCATACTGCCAAGCAAAATACCGACCATGGCTCCAGGCAAAATAATTTTTAAATTAGCTCTGTCCCACTGCCCCCGAAAACTCCACAAGGCGACCGCATCCATGACCAGCAGTATCGGCAGTAAAATTGCCGCAGCTTGTACCGGGGATATTGCCAAGCTCATCAACGGCACTGACACCACCGCGATACCGCCACCAAAGCCACCTTTGGCCATGCCAAAAATGAGAATGGCCGGTATCGCACAGAGGTAGAAAAACGGATCGCTAATCAAAGACCACGCTCTTCAATAACATCCGCGTCAAACAAGGCCTGTAATTCATCGTGAGCGTCTCGGGCACTCTGGATGAGTGCCTCCCGGTCATTAAATACCTTATGCTGCTCAGTTAACAACTCCTCATCATGCTGCTGAAAACGGCTAATTCGCGCCTGCGCACGCTCCTCACTTAGACCTAAACCCATCAAGGTTAAGCGGCTCATTTCCAGGCTGGAATGGAAGGTTTCTCGAATGGGTGTAGCGCCCAACTCAATTAAGCGATGAACGTGAAATCGGCTTCTCGCCCGCGCAATAAATTTAATATGGGGATACAAGCGGCTGACCAACTCGGTAATTTTAATATTGGTTTCCGGGTCATCCGCTGCCAAGACAAAATACTCGGCCTTATCGGCATCCACCGCGCGCAATATCTCTGGGCGCAGGGGGTCACCATAAAACACCGGCATGCTGTCGATACTGCGGGACAGCTCAATGGTGTCTACCGACAAGTCTAAAGCGACAAAGGGCACGCGCTGCGCGCGCAGAATTCGCGCTACGATTTGGCCCATACGCCCCATACCAATGATCACAACCCTAGGCTCATCGCTGTCGATTTCTTCGTATTCCGGCGGTACCGCTTGGCTCTGCGCTTTAGGCTGTAATACCTTGGCAATAAGAATAATCAAGAACGGTGTCAGCGCCATCGACACCGTGATGGCCAAGATCAGCAAGCTGTGGAGCTCGGCACTAAACAATTGTTGCTGGCGGGCTATTTGAAAAATGACAAAGGCAAACTCTCCACCCGAGGCCAAGACAATACCTAATTTCAAGGCACTGCTACGATCCAGGCCACCCAGTGTTTTACCAACTAAAGCCAATATAGGCAGTTTTAACATCATCAATAGAACACTTAAGCCCAGCACGGTTAAGGGCGCTTGCAATAAGAGATGCACATCGGCGGTCATCCCAACACTGATAAAAAACAAGCCAAGCAAAAGTCCCTTGAAGGGTTCTATCTGAGATTCCAGCTCGTGGCGGTATTCTGAGTCCGCCAACAACAAGCCAGCTAAGAATGCCCCCAATGCCATCGACACCCCAGCCAACTCCATCAACCAAGCCGTGCCAATGACCACCAGCAAGGCGGTTGCGGTGGACACGTCTTGCAAACCAGTGCGGGCCACCATGCGGAACACCGGTCTCAATAAATAGCGACCACCGATCACCACCGCAGCAATACACAGCAGTATCCGCACTACCGACGTGCCGGTCTCGGCACCATCCCCGCCAATATTGCCGCTAAGCAAGGGTACTAGCGCAATCAGGGGGATCGCCGCGATATCCTGAAATAGCAAAATAGCAAAAGCCAAGCGCCCGTGAGGACTACCCAGTTGCTTACGCTCGGCTAAAATTTGCAAGCCGAAGGCGGTAGACGACAGCGCCAAGCCTAAGCCTAGAACAATGGCCGTCCGCACCGGCTGGTCAAAACTGAAGTACGCTACCCCCCCGATTAAAAGTCCACTGAGCGCGACCTGCGCCAGACCCACCCCAAACACGGCGCGGCGC
>NZ_JBFJWS010000128.1:0-8504 GCF_041623545.1 Zhongshania sp.
CGCCGGAGCGTTAGCATCAGTGACGACAAGTTCAGATCAGTATATCGACGAAATAATTTCCATGCTAACGGAATACATTCAAACCAATACGCTACCGGAATCTCGTCACCCTAGAAATTTTCTAGTTAAAGTTAATAAGACTGTCGCCGAATCCTTCAGAATAGAACTGCCCAGCGAAAACCAGTTACACACAACACTAGAAAAGGCTGAAAAATGAAAATCAGTCATCACCTCCGAAAAAGTACAATTTTCCGCCAAATTCTTATTGCGACCCTAACACCCGCTTTAATTCTGTTTCTGGCATTATTTGGCTACTCGCTTTTTGCGCGCTTAAATGATGCCGCACAGAGTCAAATAGAAATTGCGACCCGCATCGCCGAGAATATTTCATCAGTGAGTGAACTCGCCATCATCAGTGGCGACGATTCCCAATTATTAGACATAATGGCCTCAGCGCTAGATGACGATATTACGTCAATCACGATCTACAATGCCGAAGCGGGAAATCATCTCGTTTTAAATAATAGTCAAGATCATAATGCTAGTCATAAGGTAATAACCGTACCAATTGTTCAGCACAGTATCAGCCTAGAAGATTCAATAACGGGAGAAAATATTGGTGATATAGAGGAAAAGCTAATTGGCACCGTAAGCCTTAAGCAATCGACGGGAAAACTACTACGCCTGCAAAAAAAGATTATTAAGGTGTCAGCCCTTATTGCGCTGCTATCCACGCTAATTTTTATCAGCTTTGCCTGGTTCATTAGTCGACGTCTGTCCCGCCCCCTAGCCGAAATAAACACATTCACTAAGAATATTACCGCAGGGAAGTACGGCGCTAAAATTGAAAATATTAGTCACGGAGAATTAGGCGAGCTACAAAGCCATATCAACGAAATGGCCGAAAGTATCGAAAAGCAACAACAAGAACTAATGCAAAACTTACATAATCTGCAAATCGCTAAAGAACAAGCAGATAAAGCAAACGCCGCGAAAAGCCAGTTTTTAGCCACAATGACCCATGAGCTTAGAACACCTCTGAATGGCTCCCTTGGCATGATGCAATTACTATTAAAAACCCAGCTGAGCGCTGAACAAAATAATTATTTAACGATAGCAAAGGAATCTAGCGAACTCCTACTAAGTATTGTGAACAACATTCTCGACTTTTCAAAAATTGAGAAAGGCGAGTTACAGCTTCAGGAAAATTACTTCGATATCGTCAGTATTTTCGACAATATATTGGCTCCACTTCGCTATGAAGCAGAAAACAAGGGCTTAAAGTTCAATATTTTTATAGATCCTGAACTGAATGATATCAAGGTGTTTGGCGATGATATCCGTATTCGCCAAATATTACTTAACCTCGTCGCGAATGCAGTTAAGTTCACCCACCAAGGACGTGTCGAAATCCATCTTAGCGTCATCGAAAAAACGGATGATCAGCTCAGCTTAAGTCTAACCGTCAGTGACACAGGAATCGGTATTAATGAAGCAGACCAACAACTCATCTTCGAAAGCTTCCGCCAAGCAGATGGCAGCCATCGTCGACGGTACGGCGGCTCAGGACTTGGCTTAGCGATAGTCCGGCGGCTCTGCGACTTAATGAAAGCCGACATCGGTGTAGAAAGTACCGAGAGCACAGGGTCAATTTTCTCAGTCCGCTGGTCATGCCCCTACCAAGGATCTAGTGATCTTGAGCAAGACCAAGCCAAGGACCAAACATCCTTGCGCAGTAAAGAAGTACTTATCGTAGAAGATAACCCTGTCAATCAGCTCCTCGTTAACAAAGTATTGCAGCGTTGGGGTATGGCAACCGTCACCACGAATAACGGTGCGGAGGCCTTAATTGCAATAGAAAAACAGCAGTTCGATATTATTCTAATGGACCTACAAATGCCGGTAATGGACGGGTTTGAAACCACGCTAGCAATACGAAAGCGTCACCAATACCGCGACACCCCTATTATTGCCCTCACAGCCAATAACTTTTCTGACGATCGCGACTATTGTTTTCGTGTAGGAATGAATGATTTTCTCAGTAAACCGGTATCACTGAGCAATTTAAAGGAAAAAATGACGTTTTGGCTCGAGCAAAGGCATGGGACAAGCGCAGCTGAGGATGTGGATAACAGGCCCCAATAAACGTCATTATTCACAGCAGCCAAGAAAGACCAAAGTTATCCACATTTCATCCCCATGTCCCCCCCATGATCCTGACAGGCTCCCTGTGGATAAAACACCTAGTTATCATCTCTATAAACTATTAAAAATCAACAACTTAACAAAGTTATTAACAAAATAGGCGTTCTTAATAACTACATTAAGTATAAAGAACATAAGATATATAAAAGATATATACATAATTATTTATAAACTAGTGTACTGATTAAATTTTCACCAATTCATTGCAGGACTCAGGGATACCCGTATAATTTCGCCTCTTCTCATATTCTCAAAATAAGGTGTTTCGTGGATTATCCGCAGCATTTCGATGTTATTGTCATAGGTGGTGGTCATGCCGGTACTGAGGCGGCCTTAGCAGCTGCACGGATGGGTTGTGCCACACTATTGCTGAGCCACAACATTGAAACCCTCGGGCAAATGTCCTGTAATCCGGCTATAGGCGGGATTGGCAAAAGCCACCTTGTTAAAGAAATCGATGCCCTTGGCGGCGCTATGGCCAAGGCTACCGATCTAGGCGGTATTCAGTTTCGCGTACTTAATGCCCGTAAAGGACCAGCAGTCCGCGCCACTCGCGCACAAGCCGACCGTGTTTTATACAAAGCCGCAATTCGCACTATTTTAGAAAACCAAGAAAATCTCGCGATATTCCAACAAGCTGTTGATGATCTAATTGTTGAAAACGACGAAATTCGCGGCGTTGTTACCAATATTGGCCTGCGTTTTTTTGCTAAAAGCGTGGTACTCACTGCGGGTACCTTCCTTGGCGGGAAAATTCATATTGGCTTAGACAACCATAGTGGTGGCCGCGCAGGTGATCCGCCATCATTAGCATTGGCATCACGTCTACGTGAATTACCCTTTCGAGTTGACCGTCTTAAAACGGGTACTCCGCCAAGAATTGACGCGAAAACGGTTAATTTTGACGGACTCGAAGCTCAGTGGGGCGATACGCCGCGACCCGTAATGTCGTATTTAGGCAACCGTAGCCAGCATCCAGAGCAAGTATGCTGCTGGATTACACACACCAATGAACGCACTCATGAGATTATTCGCGGTGGCCTAGACCGCTCACCCATGTACACCGGTGTTATTGAAGGCATAGGTCCCCGTTACTGCCCTTCAATCGAAGACAAGGTTCATCGCTTTGCCGATAAAACCGGCCACCAGGTATTTATTGAGCCCGAGGGCTTAAATACTCATGAGTTATACCCAAATGGCATTTCTACCAGCTTGCCTTTCGATGTTCAGCTAAATTTAGTGCGCTCGATCAAAGGTTTTGAAAATGCCCACATGACACGTCCGGGCTACGCTATCGAATATGATTTCTTCGAGCCTCGCGATCTAAAATACTCGCTGGAAACAAAATTTGTTAAAGGCCTGTTTTTTGCCGGTCAGATCAATGGCACCACCGGTTACGAAGAAGCTGCCGCGCAAGGGCTATTGGCTGGGGCGAATGCCGCGTTGCTCGCGCAAGGCAAAGAAGCATGGTGTCCCCGTCGTGACGAAGCGTATATCGGTGTCCTAGTTGACGACCTGATAACGATGGGCACCAAAGAGCCCTATCGGATGTTTACTTCGCGGGCTGAATATCGACTCTTATTGCGAGAAGATAACGCCGACCTCCGCTTGACCGAAAAAGGCCGTGAACTCGGTTTAGTGGACGATGAACGCTGGGCGGCATTTTCCGCTAAACGCGAAAATATCGAAATAGAGCGTCAGCGCTTAGCCGACTGCTGGGTACAACCCGGCAGTGCCGAAGCCGCTATTTTGGCGGAAAAAATCGAGAAGCCACTAAGCCATGAGTACAATTTGCTCGACTTGCTTAAGCGGCCTGAATTGAAATACGTCGATTTAGCGCCGTTTGCCCACGGTGAAATAGGTATCGTTGACGAGCAAATTGCAGAACAAATTGAAATAGGCGTGAAATACGCCGGGTATATCGATCGGCAACAGCTAGAAATAGATCGCTTGCGCCGTTATGAAGACACTTCTCTACCACTGGACTTCGATTACAGCATCATTGAAGGCTTATCGAATGAGGTAAAGCAGAAGCTTGGAAACACGAGACCGCAAACATTGGCTCAGGCCTCGCGGATACCCGGTGTGACTCCGGCAGCGGTGTCCCTGTTGTTAATTTATTTAAAGAAACGTGGTTTGTTGGACAGGAAATCAGCCTGAGTGGATGTTTTAGAAAAGACCTTGTCAGCAGGGATTAATACACTCGGTCTCGATGTCAGTGCGACGCAGCAAACCTTGTTACTACGTTATGTAGCCTTGCTGCATAAATGGAATAAGGCCTATAACCTAACGGCTATTCGCGACCCTGAACAAATGATCACCCGGCATATCCTAGATAGTTTGAGTATTGCGCCGTTTATTGCGGCACAGCGCTGTTTGGACGTGGGTACCGGCGCGGGTTTGCCTGGTATACCTTTGGCGATTATTTACCCAGACAAGCAATTTGCTTTGCTAGATAGCAATGGCAAGAAAACCCGCTTTCTCATTGAAGCGAAGTTGCAACTCAAGCTCGATAACATCAGTGTACACAGCGAACGCGTCGAACAATTTCACAGTGAAGTATTATTCGATGGCATACTATCGCGCGCATTCGCCTCGCTGAAAGACATGGTGACGGGCTGTGAAGCCCTGCTAAGCCCAGACGGTAAACTCTATGCCATGAAAGGCGTTTTTCCTGAGGCAGAGTTGAGTCAATTGCCAAAACACTTTATCGTCGAGCATTCACACACGTTGACAGTGCCCGACGTGGAAGAAGCTCGGCACTTACTGCTGATTGGTCGACGTTAAGTTATCTGTCGACAAAGCACACAACAGGGATATTCCGTGGCTAAGGTATATGCAATAACCAACCAGAAAGGTGGCGTGGGTAAAACCACGACCAGCGTTAATCTGGCCGCGTCCCTGGCGGCAACGAAACGTAAAGTTCTATTAATCGACCTTGATCCCCAAGGGAACGCAACCATGGGCTGCGGTATCGATAAAGCACAGCTCAGCTATTCAGTATACGACGTTCTAGTGGGAGGACGGCGTGTTGCGGAGTCGGTTGTTGCGGCGCCAGACTGTGGTTTTATGGTATTGCCGGCGAACCAAGACCTCACGGCTGCCGAAGTCGAATTACTGAATGAAATCGGTCGCGAATTTCGCCTTCGTGAAGCCCTAGCAGCAGTGCTGGCTGATTACGATTATATTCTGATCGACTGCCCACCTTCATTAAATATGCTAACAATCAACGCATTAGCAGCAGCGACTGGGGTAATTATCCCTATGCAGTGTGAGTATTATGCGCTCGAGGGTCTAAGTGCACTGATCACTACAATTAATCGTGTTAAACAGTTAATTAATCCAAAATTAGAAATTGAAGGAATTCTGCGTACCATGTTTGATGGGCGCAATAGTCTAACAAGTCAGGTTACCGACGAATTGCGGCGGCATTTTGGCGAAAAATTATACAGCACCGTTATCCCGCGTAATGTTCGCTTGGCAGAAGCGCCAAGTCACGGGCTGCCAATTTTATTCTACGATAAGCAATCGAAGGGGTCCTTAGCCTATCTAGCCTTGGCCGGAGAAATACTGCGGCGGGCGGGCAAGTCTGACGCCTCCAATGATTTGAGTGCAAACGAACAGCTTGGGCAAATTCATGGTTAAAAAACGAGGTTTAGGTCGTGGCTTGGATGCCTTGTTGGGCGAAGCATCGACACCTGTCGCTATTCAGCCGCAGCAAAATGACGTCCAAACTAGTGACATAGCGACAGCGGATGAAGCTAAAACGGTGCAGCTAGACGGCAGTCTGCGCAATTTGCCAATCGAATTTATGCAACGTGGCCGCTATCAGCCACGCCGTGACATGCAGCCAGAAGCTTTAGAAGAGCTGGCAAGCTCGATACGTTCACAAGGAATTATGCAGCCCATCGTCGTTCGTCCGATTGAAGGTGGTCGCTATGAAATTATCGCGGGTGAGCGCCGCTGGCGCGCGTGTCAATTAGCGGGTCTGGATACAGTTCCCGCATTAATTCGCGAAGTGCCCGACGAATCTGCGGCTGCGATGGCGTTAATTGAAAACCTTCAGCGCGAAGACCTCAACCCCATGGAAGAAGCTTTAGCCATGGTGCGCTTGCAAAAAGAATTTGAATTAACCCACGCAGAAATTGCCCAGTTGGTGGGTAAATCACGAACGACCATTACCAATTTACTGCGTCTAACCGGCCTGCGTGAAGAAGTGCAGACCTTGCTGGAGAACGGCGATATCGAAATGGGTCACGGCCGTGCGCTCTTGGGTTTACCTCAAGAAGAGCAATCTGCCGCAGCGTCAATGGTTGTTAGTCGTGGTCTTTCCGTCAGGCAAACTGAGGCATTGGTGCGGCGCCTCGTCGAAGAGAAGGGTAGTAGCAAACCGCAAAAATCATTAGATCCCGACATCAAACAATTACAAGAAAGTTTGTCGGAACGGCTCGGTTCCCCCGTCGCTATTCAACACAGCGCCAAAGGTCGTGGCACTGTCAGTATTAAATACAGCAGCTTAGACGAGCTCGACGGCATTCTAAATCATATTAAATAGCGTATTTAGTATACAGTTCTGTTTAATAGCACATTATCTAGTATCTTGAAATGTAGAATCAGTGGTTTAGAGCCATAAATTCTTGATTGTAGAGATGAAAATAGTTTGTGTGAATATGTGGCATAACGATTACAAGCGCTGAAATCGGTTGAACATTAACCATATTGCCCCTATAATTCGCCCCGCTTTTTGGACAAGCAGCGCAGGCAGTAAATTAGCCTATTTTAGGCAGTAGTGGTGGCCATATGACAGCAGATCGACAGCGGAAAATCCCGCGCACTGCTCATCAGATAGCCAGACCCCCGCTGTTGAAAATATACGGATTACAAATTGCAGTTGTGCTTTTGGCCAGTGTCGCAGCACTCCCAGTGGATAAGGTTATAGCCTATTCCATTTTTATTGGGGGAATGATTTCCGTTATACCCAATGCGTATTTTGCGCGCCAGGTATTCCGATACGCCGGAGCGGCGTACGCACGTGAAGTCACCCAGGCTTTTTACCGGGGTGAGTCAGGGAAATTTATAACGACACTGGGCTTATTTGCGACAACATTCGCTTTTGTAAAACCTTTGCAGGTGTTTGTCTTATTTTTGGCATATCTAATCGTTATGCTGCTGAACGCTGTTTTACTTGCCACGCAAAAGCGCGGCCGGCAAAAAGCGTCAAATTAGCTCAACGCGTTAACATTTACGAGAGAGACACATGGCAGCTGAATCACAGTCTACCGTTGGTTATATCCAGCACCATCTTACCAATTTAACTTATGGTAAGCTTCCCGCCGGCTATGAGCGCTTAGATGACAAAGGTCAGGTACATGAAGTGCTGACTAGCGATACTTGGACCTTGGCCCACAGCGGTGCTGAAGCTTCAGATATGGGTTTTATGGCAATTCATGTTGACTCCATGTTGTGGTCAATAGGGCTTGGCTTCTTATTCTTGCTGTTTTTTGCGCGTATCGCTAAGCGTGCTCACAGCGGTGTGCCACGGGGCGCACAAAATGCCATTGAAATGATTATCGCTTTTATTGATAGCACCGTTAAAGACGGCTTCCATCATAAAAACGCTATGATTGCGCCTATGGCATTGACTATTTTCATGTGGATTATTCTGATGAATACCATGGATTTAGTACCGGTTGATTGGATTCCAGCCTTCATGGCTTGGGTAACAGGCAACCCACATTTCTTCTTTAAAGTTGTACCAACCACCGACCCGAACGTGACCTTGGGTATGGGTTTCACCGTATTTGGCTTGATGGTGTATTTCACTATCGCGAAAAAAGGCTTTATGGGTTTTGTAAAGGAGCTTACTCTGCATCCTTTCCACAGCCCCAAGTGGTATGTGAATATAATTTTGGTGCCAATCAACTTTGCACTGGAAGCAATTTCTTGGATCTCTAAACCAATCTCTTTGGGCTTGCGACTGTTCGGTAACATGTATGCAGGTGAGATGATCTTTATACTGATTGCAACTATGTTTGGTGCGGGCTTAGTACTAGGTATATTTGCAGGTGTGTTGCAGTGGGCGTGGGCAGTATTCCACATTCTCGTAATCACCTTACAAGCATTCGTCTTCATGGTATTAACCGTTGTCTACATGGCGTCGGCACACCAAATTGAAGAAGAAGACCAGTTTCACTGATTACCATTTTTATTAACTTAAAGTTGAAAGTAGGAGAACTACCATGGGTTTAGCACTGATCGCTGTTGCTTTGATGATTGGTTTTGGCGCACTGGGTACGGCC
>NZ_JBFJWS010000129.1:0-8495 GCF_041623545.1 Zhongshania sp.
CCTCGAAAATGCCCTACCCACCATGGAAGACGGCCGCCGCATTCGTTTCTTATTCCTACCCGAAGGCGATGACCCAGACAGCGTTGTTAATCGCGATGGCGCCGCGGGCTTTCAAAAACTCCTCGCCCAAGCCCAACCGCTGGAACAGTATTTTTTCGAGTCATTTAACAGCCAGACCGATCCCAGCACCCTCGAAGGCAGGGCGCGACTGAGCAAGCTGGCCCTGCCAATGCTGCAGTTATTACCGCCGGGGGTTTTCAGGCAGCTGATGCTCGACTCTCTAGCGGAGCGCACCGGTCTCAGCCGCCATGCACTAGATCAACTGCTAAGCGAAACATCACCAGCGCCACTACCCGCAGACAACCCGAGTCCACCGCCCAGCGAACCAAGCGCCCGCAGCACCAAGAAATTGGTTGCCAATCTACCCAGCAGCAGCCGCGACCCGCTGTTATTTGCGCTCGCCATGGTACTATTTAACCCCCGAGGTGCCGCGAGCCAAAACCTCGCACTCGACACCGACGGCGCCAGCCCCGCAGCAAGCTTACTAAGCGATATTTTAAACTTACTCAACAAGCGCCCCGGCTCAAGCACTGCCATGCTCCTCGGCCATTGGTATGGCCAAGCCGAATACGATATTTTAATCGAAGCACTTAAAACCATCGCCCTACTCGGCCCAGAACTTGATGACGAAAAAGCCAAGCTCGCTTTTTTAGACACCCTCAAGCACCTTTCCACACAGAAATCCCAGCTGCACTTACGCCAGCAAGTTGAGCAGCTACGCGAACTTGGACAGCTCGACAAAACAGCCGGTGACAACTACGCTGAACTAAACGACGACCTCAAAAGACAACTATTGGCCATTCAGCAGCTGCTCAACCAGAAACATCAACGCTAATACTTTGGCCATTACCCGAACGTAGCCGGAATTTACTGGTCGTATAGGGTACGCATAGGGTATAATTTGCGGCTGTTTTTCACCTGAACCTAGCGGGTAATTTGAAAGAATGAGTGACTCAAAGCATCAATCGCGCCTTAAACAACTCATTGCCAAAGGCAAGGAACAGGGTTATTTAACGTACTCTGAGGTTAACGACCACCTTCCGGAAGACATTTCTGATCCGGATCAGGTTGAAGAAATCATTCAGATGATCAATGACATGGGTATTCAGGTGTTTGAACACGCACCTGACGAAGATACCCTTATCATGTCTGGCAGCGACTCTCCAGATGATATTGCTGCCGCCGAAGCGGCTGCGGCACTGGCCGCCGTTGAAACTGAAACTGGCCGCACCACCGATCCAGTGCGCATGTATATGCGCGAAATGGGCACAGTTGAACTACTGACCCGCGAAGGCGAAATTGTTATCGCCAAACGCATAGAAGAAGGTATTCGGGAAGTCATGGCCGCACTGGCCTACTACCCCGGCGTCGTCACTGGCATCTTGGCACAATATGACAAAGTTGCCACTGAAGAGCGTCGTTTAGGCGACATCATGAGCGGCTACTTAAACCCTGCCGAAAATGTGCAATCGCCGCAGCAGCAGGCTGCTGCAGCTGCTGAGGCCGCCGAAGCAAACAACACCACTGCTGACGCAGAAGACGAAGACGAGGCAGTGTCTGGACCAGACCCAGAAGAAGCCCGCATCCGCTTTGCCGCCCTGCAAGAACAATCAGACAAGGTGGAGGCGTCAATTGCCGCCCACGGTCGCTATAGCAAGCAGACTGCAAAAGAATTGAATGAGCTGGGTGAGATTTTTAAATACTTCAAACTCACCCCAGCCATGTTCGACCCTCTCATTGAAGAGGTGCGCACCACCTTGAGCTCTATCCGCTCAATGGAACGCGAGATCATGACAATCTGCGTTAAAAATGTCGGTATTGATCGCAAAGAATTTATTCGCAGCTTTCAGGGCAACGAAGCTAACCTAAAGTGGGCCGACGAGCTACTTAAGAAGCACCCAAAGCTAGCTGACTACAGCGACGTTATTCGCCGCATCCAGAACAAAATTGCCTATATCGAAGAACGCCAAGACCTGACGATTTCCGATATCAAAGAAATCAATCGCCGGGTTTCTATCGGTGAGGCGCGCGCCCGCCGCGCCAAAAAAGAAATGGTCGAGGCCAACCTGCGTCTCGTTATTTCGATTGCCAAAAAATACACCAACCGCGGCCTGCAATTCCTCGATTTGATCCAGGAAGGCAATATCGGCTTAATGAAAGCGGTAGATAAGTTTGAATACCGTCGTGGCTACAAATTCTCGACCTACGCAACATGGTGGATTCGTCAGGCAATTACCCGTTCGATCGCCGACCAGGCGCGAACTATCCGTATTCCAGTACACATGATCGAAACCATTAACAAGCTAAACCGCATTTCGCGGCAGATGCTGCAAGAAATGGGTCGTGAGCCGACGCCAGAAGAGCTTGGCGAACGCATGGAAATGCCAGAAGACAAGGTTCGCAAGGTACTGAAAATTGCCAAAGAACCAATCTCAATGGAAACCCCGATTGGCGATGACGAAGATTCGCACCTAGGTGATTTCATTGAAGACGGCACCATCTCGTCACCGATAGAGTCAGCAACGGGCGAAGGCCTTCGCGAAGCGACCAAAGACGTTTTGGCCGGCCTCACCGCACGTGAAGCGAAGGTACTCAGAATGCGCTTTGGTATTGATATGAATACCGACCATACCCTGGAAGAAGTTGGCAAACAGTTTGACGTTACCCGGGAACGGATTCGCCAAATTGAAGCCAAAGCACTGCGTAAGTTGCGCCACCCAACTCGCTCAGATCATCTGCGCAGCTTCCTCGACGAGTAAAATCTGTTGTGGCCGAAACGAATTCGATTCGGCCACAAATTCAAACCGAGTGATTTAAAGACAGCACACGGAAAACAGATTTATGCCATACCGCCTTACTCGCCCATCCTTGCTCTGCACTCTTCTTGCCATTAGCGCCTGCCAAACTCCAGCAATACTACAAAGCCCTGAGCCTTCAGCGTTACTTCCAGCACTGCAACAGCTTGAAAATCAGCAATATCAAACAGCTGAAACCGAATTCCAAACAGCACTCAAAACCGACAATGAACTGCTGAAGCAACAAGCCTTGGCCGGACTGTGTTTAGTTCATCTACAAAACCAAGATATCAATGCGGCGACCAGCGCCCTCGACGAGCTTTACCTCCGCGCACTGCGTAAGCCGCAAAGTGATATCAGCCTCAGAATGTTGCGCCTAAGCTTAACGCTTAGCCTTGAGAACGCCCTGCACCTCGCTACTGAGAATCAAGCCCGTTTAGCCGCAGAGGCCAAGCAACTACAATTACACAGTGAAGCGCAGGCCTTACAACAGGCCCTTGAAAAACTACGCCAATTAAGCCTTCAATAAACCTAGTTTCGGTTCAAATACGCACCCAATTGGTCACACAAACTCTGAATATCAGACTCGGTCTGGGCCAACATGATAGGCACTTTGCGGCCATAGTCTTTACGTAAAAACGCCAAGAACTCAGTAACAGCATCAGCATCACTGTGCGGCCCCACCACCACTAACTGCCATGGCAAATCCTTTAGTAAAGCTTTGGCTTTGGCGACGTCAACACAGTGAAAAATTTGCCAGTACTCAGCGCCCGGCAACAAGGCAATCGCCTTTGACAAAGCGCCACCCTGTTCCAGCAGCAGCAAATTACCCACCGCCGTCGCAGGCAAAAGCTCGTGAACAGTCGCAGTTAAAACCGCGCTATCGACAGGTTTCACCAAATACTCATTAGCGCCAAGCAGCAAACTTAAATCGCGCTCATTGAGCATTGACAGCATTAACACCGGAACATCAGACAAGCCTGGATCACTGCGTAAATTGTGCAGGACCTGCCATCCATCCATACCGGGCATCATGACGTCGAGCAAGATAACGTCAGGACGCTGGCTTCTCGCCATGCGCATACCTTCGACGCCCGAATTAGCAAGGCGCACTCGATAACCCGCTTTTATCAAGGTTCTGGCGCTTAACTCCAACGCCGCTGGGTCATCATCAATGACCAGCACATCACCTATCGCGACACCATCAAACTCAGTGGCTAGGCCAAGCTCCTGCGCCCCCAAAGGCAGCCTCAACTCAAATGTCGAACCTTTACCAGGCTGACTTTCAACGGTAATGGAGCCCCCTAACAATTCAGCAAATTTACGCGAAATGGTCAAACCCAAGCCGGAGCCGCCGTACTGTTTTGTGGTCGACAAATCCGCTTGCACAAAGGCGTCAAATACCCGGCCGAGCTGCTCCTCACTCATTCCAATACCATTGTCACGAACTTGCGCAACAAGATAAGTACGACCATCCAAAGACTGCTCGGATACCGACAGGTAGACATCTCCCTGACGGGTAAATTTAGCCGCATTGCTCAGCAGATTCAAAAGCACTTGACGAAAGCGTGTCACATCGGTGCGAATCAGTTCACTTTGCAGATCAAAATGGCAGTGTAAGGTATTACCATTCTTAGCCATTAACGGCGCCATGGTAATCTCGACGTCGCGCAGGATCTCCTCCAATGCCACGTCTTCCCAGTACACTGCCATACGGCCAGATTCTATTTTTGAGATATCCAAAACATCATTAATCAAGGTAAGCAAATGCTTACCGGCGAGCTGAATTTTTGCCAAATCAGGTCGCAAACGTTCAACCGGCATCTCTGGCTCATCTTCAATATCTTCAAGAAGCATTTCCGAGTAGCCAATAATCGCATTCATTGGCGTGCGCAACTCATGGCTCATATTGGCCATAAAACCACTTTTCGCTTGGTTTGCAGCATCCGCGCGACGACTCGCCTCGCGCACCCGCGCCATAGCCTCACGCAGATTAGAGGCCATATCATCAAAAGATTTCGCTAGCTGCCCAAACTCATCATGGCCCATATCGCCAATACTATAATCGAAATTGCCACTACCCCATTCGGCAGTACCCTTTTGCAATTGGCGAATGGAGCGGCGGGTGTAACGGGTCATGTAATAACCGAGAATAAAGGTGGTGAGCAAAGCCAATAAAAACACGCCCAATGCGACCTTATTCGTCATACTCACTACATTGCGCAAGCCGACGTTTATTTCATCCGAGCGGGTCAGTAAATACCATTCATTGGCGCTAATTCGACTACTCAGCGCCTCGTACTCACGCTGCACCACCGCGGCATCAAGCTCATCACCCTGCTCTAAGAATTTACGCCAACGGCGCAACAACTGCTGCGCCTCCAAATATTGATAGCGGCCGTCTTCAAGATATTCTTGTAAGTCACCATTTAACTCTGCCTCCAAAGCCGACAAGGCTTCAATAGTGCTGAGTAGCTCCTGCAGCTCCTGCTCAGTAATACGATGCTGAATACCCGACCCCGACAGCGCCTCGACCACCAAAATTTTTCGGTGAGTGCTATACATCCGCTGACTAAAATCATTGAGTTCAGACTGGGTTCGAATCACATGCTGCAAAAGCCACACATTGCGACGACGGGTGTCATTACCCCATATCTGAATAAGGACACTGCCTAAAGACAAGACCAAAATAGCAACAAACGATAAAGTCAGGCGACGCGTAAAACTCATTCAGGCCGCCCTAGTAAGCGCTCTATTTTGCTCAGTAACCGCGGCAAATCCACGGGCTTGGTATCGTAATCGTCACAGCCCGCCTGCAGCGCACGCTGGCGATCGTCGGCCATTGCGTGGGCCGTTAGCGCAATGATAGGAATATGATTAAGTCCACCATCGGCCTTCATTTCACTTGCCACTTGCCAGCCATCTTTCACAGGCAAACTCATATCTAGCAAAAGTAATTCCGGCATTTCGCTTCGACACAGGTCAATACCCTGCTGACCATCAACCGCCAATAAAACCTCATAGCCTTTGCGCTGCAAACGCCTACTGAGCATATCTCGATTCATTTCGTTATCTTCAACCAGCAACACTTTTGGCATTTATTTCTCACTCAATATTTAGACGTCGATAATTCAAGCAGGGCTTCCCGTAAAGCTACCGATGCCGACGTCACTGTCAGCGTGTAGTTATTGCCTTTTATCTCGGTGACTTTGGCATAACAACTCTCAACTAATCCTTCTAAACGCACATCGGCCAACAGCGGCAGAGACTCGTCACTCAGCAGTCGCAATTGCTCTCCCGCCGCCGCCACAAGTTGAACAGCTACCTGCAACCCTGCTAATTTTTTGCCACTCATTAAACTTAAACGCAATGCCAATGGTGGCGACACTTCCCGCCAAGGTGTTTGACAAGCACCCAGCAATAAATCATAGGGCAAACCCACACCCAAAATCTCTAGCAGCTCCAGCGTATCGGCCACCCCTTTCAACGCGACCGTTACACCCTTCCCAGTCAGGACCTCGACCGCTGCCGCAGCCACAGTGGCCGGTGACGCCAATATTTGACCACCAACAGTACAGGATTCAATACGACCAGTAAGATTTACGTTGTGCCCCACTACGCCGTATTTTGACCGTAATTCAGAGCCAATATTACCGGCCACCACGTCGCCAGTATTCAGACCGATTCCAATCGCTATCTCTGGCAAACTGTCGGCACGGTTGCGCACATTGACTTCGTCTATCGCCAATTGCATGGCCACAGCACACGCCAAGGCCCGATCGCAGTCATCGTGATCGCTAACCGGCGCACCAAAGATCGCTAAAATTCCATCGCCAACAAACTCATCAACGGTACCGCGGTAGCGTTGAATGATCTCAGTCATTACGCCTAAATAATTATTCAGTAATTGCACACATTGCTCGGGCGCGAGCTGCTCACTGATCGCCGAAAATCCACGAATATCCGCCATCAAAATAGTGACTGTACGGCGCTCGCCGCCAAGCTTTAAACCATTATTATCGTCTAGCAGGCGCTGAACAATTTCATCAGACAAGTAGCGACCAAATACCTTGCGAATAAAACGCTGACTCTTTTCCAATTCAGCCAAATACTCCCGCTCCCTATCCTGCCACCGCTTAGCCTCCAACAGCGCGCCGATCCGCGCGCGCAGTAATGTAGCATTCACCGGCTTAAGTAAGTAATCACTTGCACCCGCATCGATGCACCGCACTGCTCCCTCCTCATCTTGCATCCCACTGACTACGACCACAGGAATTCGACGCAAGAACTCGTCGTTGCGAATGACCTGCAACACCTCATAGCCGTTCATATCAGGCATAACGAGATCAAGTAATACTAAATCTGGATTCGCACTGCGCATGATCTCAAGACACCGCGCACCGCTTGCCGCCTCTATGACCATGTGATCCTGACGCTGAAGCTGGTGGGCCAGTAAATCTCGACTGCTGTCATTATCATCTACCACCAAAATACTGCCGGTGAGATGATCGCGGTCATCACGAATAATGCCTCGCTTAAAACTCTGGAACATCGCCGCAATTGGATCAGCCTTAGACGACTCGCCAGACTGCAATGCGAAACTATCTAAACGCTCTTGAAAAAGCCGGGATTGATGGCGTATTTGGGCAAGAAACGACTGCGCTTCTGGGGCATCACAATCCTCGATCAGCATTTCACTGTAACCATCAACCAAACCGATGGCATTGCGCAGGTCGTGTCGCAACCGCGCAATTTCTGTCTCGGAGGACACTGTTAGCGATGAAACCACCTGCAATACATCAAGCATTTCAGTAGCAGCGCTAGCAATGCGCCGCGCATCCCCCAGCAAAGCGGCATCACCGGCAATTATCGGCAACTCTAGTAATGACTCGGTGTAGGCAGCGACCGACGCTAACGGCGCCTGCAAGGACTGGCGCTTATCATCTAGGTAGGCCTTTAAAATCCGCTCTTTATCGTCCAATGTCAGTTCCTTTAAAGAGACAATGTCTCGCCAATTATTGCACTTATATCCTACTTAAGCACAAAAATAGCACGGCACCTCAAAGACTTTCCGCGAATATGGACCTAAGGAAGCACTGGCCAACGGCGCTCACGCGCTTTATAATGCGCGCTGTTTTTCTAGTGTACTTGCTAAGACGTCGCTGACAACGACTACTACCGAACGGCTTGGGCAATTTGAACCTTAAAATGCGCTCGGGATTTTCGGTAGCCAAACAAAGAAAAATGGGCCTTTAGCTCAGTTGGTTAGAGCATCCGACTCATAATCGGCAGGTCCCCAGTTCAAGTCTGGGAAGGCCCACCATATCACCCCCCAAAAGAACACTTGGGGCTTTCTTCAAAGATATAACCTTCGGCTCGCTCTACCGGCCCTCGCTCTACCCAATAGACTTGGGATGGCCCTCATCTCACCCTGCTAATCACACCGTCCCACCCACAATGGGCTAGCACGCATAATCTGTTCAACAACTATTCACGTCGCGTCTTCAGCATTTCTTCGATCTGTCGCAATGACTTTCGATATCAGTCATTGCGGCGCGGAGTTCAAGCCGTCAACCCAGCGCATAAAAATTAGCATTAATAGCGCCGAGCCAACCATCCCTCGCAAAGAGCTCTTATCCC
>NZ_JBFJWS010000130.1:0-8470 GCF_041623545.1 Zhongshania sp.
CGTCGAGTAGTTCATGCCGACAACACCTAGTACGCCACGCTGCACGTCCTTAGACATAGCAACAACAGCGCCACCGATGATGCCACCTTGCGAATTACCATCGTAAAAAATTTCGCTGTTATCAAATACCGGTTTGCCATTTAGCTGAAATGCTTCGTTTGCGCCAAAACCATTTTCATGGCGCAGGGCGCGGGCGAGGAACAGGTAGTTCAGCAGGCCTTGCTGCGAGGCATCTGGAATCGTTGCGAAGTTAGATAGGTCCAACAGTATGCTTACGACATTGGCAACATCACCGGTGGAAAAGCCAAATAGATCGACACCACAAAACAAGAAATTGTGATCGTTACTGAATTCCGGCACCTGATCGTAGGTGACGGCCTGGTGGCCATCGAGCAGGCCATGGCCGTAGATGCCGGCGCGGGCTGGGTTTTCGCTAGAGGCCTGGGCCGGAATTTGGCAGGTAAATCGGGTTGTCATGGTTGCGACGGAGTCGGGAAGCTCGTCGCCATACACACCGTTCTGATCTGGTTGGTAGAACAAACGGTTGGGCGGCACTGCGCCGCCATCGGCAATACCAACGCCTTCAAAGAAGGTATTACAGCCATCGCGGAAATTCTCTTCGGGGATTTTGCTGCACAGGGTTTCTGCTTGTAAGCTGACATTGTCGACTGGTGCTGGGTCGGCTGGCGTAACGAAGCTGGGTACAGTAATTGTGCCTTCGATTCGGCGTGCCATGCCTCGACCTGGGTTATCAGTCACTTTGTCGATCGTGAATGTTGGTGCATTGCCGAGGTCGGTGATTTCTCCGGTGCTGCTTTCCTGTTGGCCTAAAGTCGCAAATGCTGTATCCCGCATATGGCGTAAGCGGCCTACCGTACTGGCGCTGCTGGCAACGGTAAAGTCCCAGGCGAGGTAGAGGTCGCTATTATTGATGGGGATGCCAGCATTATTTAAAACTGGGCGAACATCGCTGTCCCATGTTGCGCAGCGGTCGGCCAGCACTGGAATACCTTCAGCCTGTTGGTCTCGGCAAGCGCGGAAGGCGGGCTGGGGCTTGATAAACTCGCCACTGCTGGTGGCGCTTGGCAGCTGTTGCAGGACCACTACATAGCGACGGCCGTGTTCAAAATTGCGGGCCGGTCTAATAATGAGCGCGGCGCGTGCTGGCTTGCTGGGGTCTGGGTTTGCAATATTGCTGCCCGGAAATAACAGACCGGCGTTGAGGTCGATCTCAGCCCAAACGGGGTGAGGTTCACCGGTTTCCGCGTCGAGCACCAATACTGCAGAATTGTTGAGGTCTAATGATTCACTTAAGTGGCTAAGGCGGGGTGCGCCGGGCACAGTACCGTCTTCGTTAGCGGCCAGATCAGGAACAAAAGTAGTGATCATTTGTCCCGGCGAGAAGCCGTCATTGCGATTCCATTCGCTTGGGTCAATGGGTTTGCCAGCGGTATTGCGGGGCATGCCTAGAATATTGAAATTCACTTTCCTGCCGCTGCCGCCACGCTCACTTGATTGCACGCTGCCAGCGTTGGCTAGGCTTGTGAATTGATTGCTCGGGAACGGAAATAAGCAGTGAGCGGGGTCGAGCATATCGCAGCCCTGAACCTGCGCTTGGGCGGCGTGCAAAATAACTTCGCCATTGGCTGGCAGTGGGGCGCCGCCACTGACAATACCCGCGTAGATTTGATCGGCGGCTGCTTGCAGCGGCGCGCCGAGTTCGGGAATTGTCGAGATGCAGCGGCTACCATCTGGCGTACATACCGCAAGACCGGCCTGGACGTCGCGTTGCTGGCTCGAGCAGCCCTGCTCGTCGACCTCGCTACCGGCTGGGGTGTTGGGGCAGGCGTCGGACTCGTTTAAAACCCCGTCGCCGTCAGTGTCGGGGTCGGTGCCGGGCAGCAACGTGCTGGTATCAGCATTGACATCGGCTTGCCCAGTTTCGTCGGCAACATAAAGTGGCAAGGCGATGGTGCCGCTAATAGTTACCGCCGGAACACTCAGGTCGCGAGAAGCGGAGCTGGCAAACTGCGGGTGTACGGCATAAAACAATACCGCCAATTCGTCGCCATCGTTAATACGTTCGGCAATACCCACTAAGTCAATATCGTGTTCGCCGAGGCCGCGTATCGGTTGGACTTGGTCGTCGATCAAAACGTAGTTGGGGCTGTCTGGCCCACCAAAGGGGGCTTTTTTGCCAATACCGACAAAGGTAATACTATCGCAGCCACTGCGGGTGGCTAAGGATGGCGCGGAACAATCCTGCGCCGTCTCGTTGACGCCCGCAACGCTAGTCACAGTTACCGTGAGGTGCGGAATACCAGCGAGTATCGCGCTTGTATCGGCCTCAACGACACCCAGTGGCGCGTAGACCGGCAAGCTTGAACTCAAATTGCCATAGCCACTTGGACCATTGGGTACTGGTGTAACTGGTGTGACTGTACGGCGAGTAAATTTATTACTCGCGCCCGGCGCGATAACATCCTGCGCGTCGAGTTTGACCACATCATTAGCCGTGCCAAGTGCGAAACAGGTGTCCTTTGCGGTGTTCGCTGGGAATTCACTGGGACTAGCATGCAGGGGCTTTAAACGCGCATCGAACCATGATTTCTGCTCATTACTTGTGTAAAAACCACAGCTGCCAGCATCCACACTGGGTGAGTCTGGCGATTGCGCGCCGGGCAAAACATGGCCACCATTGTGGGTGTACAGGGAAACCTTGGCGCCGGCGGCGCTTAAGCACTGGTAGTTCCACCACGCTTGGTTGTAGTTAAACAGTGTGTCAATCATGCCCTGCGTTAGTAGTACTTCGAGTCCGTCAAAGTAGCTAAGTGGGTCATCGGCCTGCACTAAATAATCGCCGAAACCGAGGCGGCCATCTTCTTGCTTAGTAGGGGTGTTGTCACTGCCACTAGGGTCAAGCATGGGCACGGTGTCGCTGCCATAGCTTGGGTAGGGTAGGGTCGGTAAGCCTGAGGCTTTACACCAAGCGCCTAATCCGCCGCGGTAGGCGAACCAGTTCAGCGATTGTCGTGGCCATTCATTGGTGGCCACGCTGCGGGCAACGGTCTCTTGAATGAAAGGGTCTTGGCCATCTTGCAGGGCGACGTTTTCACCGGCTTGTAAATCCGCAAATGTTTCAGCCGAAATTAAGCTTGGCGAGCCAGAGGCGGTGCCGAGCGCGGCCAGGCCTGCGCCCCAAACAGTTTTGACAACATCGCCGGGGTTCAGCGCGTCGCGCAGATCGTGCCAAGTAATATCGGGGGCAATGGCGTCGAGACGTTTTTTGCTGTCGACTGCCAAGGTCAGCAGCTGATAGCCGCCGCCATAACTGCCGCCCTGTGAACCAATAAGAAGGTTGTCGCCGCCCGCGACGCTGGTGGCGTCGCTGGGCCTAGCAATAAATTCGCCGCTGGCTTCGTTGCGCCACGCGAGGTAGTCGAGGTTTTGCTCTACCCAGTCGAGTATGGCGATCAAATAGCGACCTTCGTACTCAGGGTCCATGCCTTTTGCCGTGCCGCTGCTGTCACCGAAACCGCGAGGGTCCCATGAAATGACCGTGTAGCCGTCATTTTGATAATTCGCGAAGCCAGAGGTTGAGCGACTGCCCGAATAACCGGGGCCATGAATCATCAACGGGTGGGCACCACGGTTAATATTGGCGCAGTCAAAGCTGGTAGGCTCCATAATTTGGAAGCTCACTCGCTGTACTTTACCGTCGGTGTCGGCAACGGGTAACACCACTTGATAGCTGCGGTTGCCCTCTAAATTAAATTCATCACTACAGGATGCATGTTTGAACTGTGCGGCGCTGCATCCGGTATTGTTTGCGGGGTCGCCAGCGGCGGTTGCTGGACAGCTATCGCTTTTGTCGCCGACGCCATCACTGTCGCTATCATTGCTTTCATTTGGATCAAAGGGGAAGGCGTCTTCCTCATCTTTAACACCGTCGCCGTCGTCATCGTCGTCAGTATTGTCGCCAATCCCGTCGCCGTCAGTGTCTTTGTTTTCCTTTGGATCAAAAGGGAAGGCGTCGTCTTCGTCTTTGACGCCGTCGTTGTCATCGTCATCGTCGGCATTGTCGCCAATACCGTCGAGATCGTTATCTTTACTTTCTGTCGGATCGTAGGGGAATGCGTCGCTGTTATTCGGTACGCCGTCGTTGTCGATGTCGTCGTCACAGGCATCGCCGAGACCGTCAAGGTCAGTATCGGTTTGCTCGGCGTTGGCTATGCTCGGGCAGTTGTCTGCGCCGTCGTTAAAACCATCGCCGTCAGTATCTGGGTTGAGTGGGTCGGTATCTGTTTCTTCTTCGTTAATGATACCGTCGCCGTCGGCGTCTACATCGCAGGCGTCACCGCGCTGGTCGCCATCGAGGTCGAGTTGGTCGGGATTGGCAACGTCTGGGCAGTTGTCGTCACCGTTCAGAATACCGTCGTTGTCGCTATCTTGGTTTTCGTCTATTTGATCAACACAACCATTGGCGTTCACTATCGTACCGGTAGGTGTATTTGGGCACTGATCTACCGCGTTATTTACACCGTCACCGTCGGCGTCGGTGCCGCTGTCGTAGTCGTATTGTCCATCGGCGATATCGGCTTCGCTGGCATCAATGTGGGCTTTTGCAACTTCTTTACTGACGAGTTCGCGTGCGCCGTCATTGTTTGCGGTGCGGGCAAATTCTGCTAAAACACTGCCATCGAAATTCCGGAAGTCGACGGTTCCACTGAATTTTTCTGCGGCCTGCACTACTGCGGCGTTGAGCTGGATACCGTTGGTAGGGTCTCTATCGGCATCTAAAGTAATTAAGAAACGGCCAATATTAATACGCGCGGTTTCATTGTTATTGGCTAATTGCCTAGGTGTGACAAATGCTGTGCTTGTCGATGTGGCAATCGTACCTAAGGGGATGCTACCTACGTAGAAGCGGACTGTTTCTGAAGGTACAAAACGAAAGCTACCGTCGGCTGGGGTAATAGACTCAAAGCTATTGTTGCGGGTGTAACGCAATCCTTTCACAGGCCCGTCTATTACGTAGCCAGTGTGACTGGTTTGTGACGAAGGTGACTGCGCGGGACTAGATGAACCGCTGCCTCCTCCACCACCACAGGCCGATAAAATAAGGCTAGATATAAGTAATGTGAGCGGCTTGATCGCGTATTTCATGCATACACCTCTGGCGTGTGGCAAAAGAGTTTATTTTCTCGCTGTAGGTAGCCAAGGGCAGGCTTGGGCGAGTTAAAGAGCACTTGGTATTATTGTTTGCACATGATTTCACGCTGGCAGAAATGCGTGTTGGCAGTGCATATATTGCGACTAGTATACATTTTGATCAAATAGTGACAATGGCATTAAGGGCCAATAACTTGGCGCTAATTGTGTTGAAATTACAGAAAGTGATAGGAATCAATGATATAACGATTTTTATTAGCTGCGACTTGGCCCGCGAATTAAGGTAATTTAATGCAAGAAGGGAAAAAGAGTGCGGCGTTTGAAGGAAATTGGAGGTTTAAAGCTCACGTGCAGTGAGGTAAATCCGTAAATCAAATTCCAGTTGATGATAATTGGGCAGCATATATTCGCAGAGTTTGTAGAAGGCTTTGTTGTGATCGGCTTCTTTGAAATGCGCAAGTTCGTGCACCACGATCATTTCCAAAAACTCGGGGGCCGCGGCTTTGAAGAGTGAAGCAATACGAATTTCCTTCTTGGCTTTGAGCTTGCCACCCTGAATTCGGGAGACGGCGGTGTGCAGGCCCAGCGCGCGGTGGGTGAGGTCTAGGCGATTGTCGAATAGCACCTTGTCGATTTGCGGGGCATTGCGCAGGTGAGTTTGCTTTATGTCGTTGATGTATTTGTACAGGGCTTTGTCACTTTGAATGTCGTGCTTTTGTCCGTAGCGCTGGTTGAGGTAACTATCTACTCGCTGATCAATAATCAGTTGGCGCACCTGGTTTTGTAGCTGCTCAGAATAGCCCTGCAGATATTTTAATTTAATGGTTTCGGCTGGGTGCTGCACGGTGCACTGTCCTCGTAAATAGGCTAAACGTCCAAGGGCTGATCAGGTTCCGCAAAATGTTTGTGTAACCCGCTGCTCTGGCTTAGCCGGCATGGCGTAGCGTAATTTACTGGGATCAAACTGGCTTGGTTCGGCCAATATATCGACGAGTTGATTAAAATAGCTAAAGTCACCCTCCGATTGCGCAGCACTAATCGCCTCTTGTACAAGATGGTTGCGGGGAATGAACACCGGGTTTGCCTTAAACATTTGCGCTTGACGATGGGCTGGACTTTGCTGGTCTTCAATAAGGCGCTGACGCCACTGCTGCAGCCACGGTGTGAATGCCTCATTAAAATCGAATAACTCACGGATACTGGTGTTGATGCACGCGGATTCGTTAGCCAGTTCGGCAAGGCGGCGAAAGCAGAGAGTAAAGTCGGCCTTTTGCGCTTCCATATTGCTGAGTAGGGCTTGAAACAGCGCGTCATCTGCCTCTTTAAATTGGCTTAGGCCAAGTTTGTCTTTGATGATGTTTTGGTAGGCATTTAGGTATCGCTCTGGAAAAGAATTGATTGCTTCTTGGGCAATGGCCACTGCGCTGTCTTCGGTGGCGGTGGGGCTATTATCCAGAATTGGCAGCAGGGCTTGCGCTAATTGCATTAGGTTCCAGTGAGCAATGCTCGGCTGGTTGCCGTAGGCATAACGGCCTTGGTGATCAATGGAGCTAAATACAGTACTTGGGTCGTAGGTCTCCATGAATGCGCAGGGACCGTAATCGATAGTTTCACCGCAGAGCAGCATATTGTCGGTGTTCATGACGCCATGAATAAAACCGATGCTTTGCCACTGGGCTAGTAAGCAGGCTTGGCGGCTAAGTATTTCCTTGAACATGGCCAATATCGGGTTGTCGGCATCGGCGGCTTCAGGGAAGTGTCGTTTAATAAGGTAGTCGCTCAGGGTTTGCAGAGCCTCGTTGTCGCGACGCGCGGCAAAAAATTGCATAGTGCCCACTCGAATATGGCTTTGCGCCACTCGGCTGAATACCGCGCCGGGTAGGCCTTGCTCACGAAATACCATTTCACCGGTGGTGACGGCGCCTAAGGCGCGAGTCGTGGGCACGCCTAGGGCGGCCATCGCTTCGCAGAGAATGTATTCGCGAATCACCGGTCCCAGCGGTGATTTACCGTCGCCGCCACGGGAGTAGGGGGTGCGGCCCGAGCCTTTGAGCTGCCAGTCGTAACGAATACCATCTTTGCCAATCAGTTCGCCGAGTAATACTGCGCGGCCGTCGCCGAGCTGGGGGTTCCAGCCACCAAACTGGTGGCCGGCATAGACCGCGGCTAGGCTTTGTGCGCCTGCGGGAACGTGGTTGCCGGCCATGCTGGCAATGCCCTCGGCGGAGGCGAGCCAATCCGAATTAATATTTAGTTGCTCAGCTAGGGCGGTATTGATACGAATCAGGCCTGGATTTGGCACTGAACTTGGCGCCTGCTCGGAATAGAATGGCCCAGAAAGGCGGGCGAAACTATTATCAAACACGGGGCTGCGGGATTCGCTCATGGCATTGACCTGTATAAAAACGGTAAAACGACGGGTTTAGACTACCGTTGAGAATGGTATTGAACGAATTGTACCCCAATCGCGAGGGCTTGCCTGTTATCGCATGGTGTATAGACGTGTTTTTGCTGCACAAGGTGACAGCTTTAGTGAAATACGCGACGAGAGCGCTCAGACCAAGTAAAATCGCGGCCAGTGGCTAAACGCAGGGCCAATTTTAGGCGCCTACTTGATGGTTAAAACGACAAATATAATAGCGTTAACGCCCAATTTACTAAGGATTTGAGCATTATGCCGTGGTTTACCCGTTTGTACTTTGTGCTGTGTCGAATGTTGTCAGCGCCCTTTCTTGCTGGCGTGAAACCGAAATTAATTCAATTTGACGATGCATTGCCCGATCAGCTTAGGGGCAAACCAGTTTGCTATGTACTGCAATTGCACAGCTGGACCGATCGCTTTCTACTTGAACGTATTTTCAAGGGGCATGACCTGCCATTGCTTCGTGCATCGCCGGGTAAATTACCCGATGCCGAGCGCGCCGCCTGTCTTTATTTGCCAGTTTTAGCTGGGCAGCGGGGCGGCTCTCGCGGTCAACAGACGATGGCGGCATTGATTGAACAGGCTGCACAAGGGGAATACCCCCTGCAGATTGTACCGGTCTCTATTTTTTGGGGCCGTAACCCGGGCAGCGAAACCTCGTTTTTCAAATTATTGCTCGGGGACGGTGAAAGGGCAGGTGCGCTGCGTAAATTACTGATTATTATCGCTCAGCGTCGCAATGTGCTGGTGCATATTGCCCAGCCGCTAACCTTTGATAAATTTGTGGCGCGCAAGAATGACCCAGAAGCCGCGGCGGCAATGCTGGCGCGAATGATGTCGTTTTATTTCTCACGCCGGGCGACGGCAAGCTTGGGA
>NZ_JBFJWS010000131.1:0-8452 GCF_041623545.1 Zhongshania sp.
ACAACGGAGCCGCCACTAAAGGTATCTTTCTGGGGAAGCCGCGCGGCCACAATAGTACGCTCTTCCTCTTCCGTACTTTTTAGGTAATACGCTGCTTCGCCGAAAGTTATCACATCGCCGGCTTTAACTGCAGCAGGGCTTTTTAGTAACCTATTATTGATGCAGGTGCCGTTAGTCGACCCAAGGTCCTCGAGTATCCACTCGCCATTAATATAGCTCAATTTCGCGTGGTGCCTGGAAAGTAAACCCTTGGCGATCGTTATATCGCAGTCGTTATCTCGGCCAATAACAACCGTCCCCGCTGCAATAGCATAGGCTTCATTGCCATCCAAGCTGACGAGCTTCAAATCCATGAGCTTACCTACTGAACTGCTTTCAATTGGCTTGCCATCAGTGCAGTCTTTTTAATCATTTTACCAAGAAATAACTTGGGTACCATGCCAAAGTATAGCGAATTAACATAAAGATGGAATCCATCCTCAAGCGGCTAAGCCGAAAATCTCACAAGAAACTATAGCGATGGCTCTTTCCGTCCACTGTAGGGCTTAGATTTACTGCTTTTGGCCGCTGTCTTTGCCGGCGCCGGCGCTTTTTGTCCGCTTGCCAACATAGTCGCTGTCGCGATGGCCAAAATCAACGCTAAAACCTGCCCTGCGGCCAAAAGAATCAAGGTCGACATTGCGCTTTCGATGCCCTCAGTCATCAAGCTCAATACCGCCGACGCACTACCGGGTACTAGCAACTCAGGCTCAGCTGGGTGGCGCCCCGGTATAAACAAAAAAGCCAATGCCGCAAACAACAACCAATAACGCAGAAATACCGAGGAAATTCGCCGCAATAGCCAAAACCAAACCAGCATGGCCAATGAACCCACCCCTAAATATACCTGCCAAGCCAAGCGGTAATCATCTATATTAATCATCTTACACCTTAGTTAACCCAGTGAATTATGTGGTCTTCCAACGATTCCTCAGCAACAGCCAGTTCACTGACACAGCGACCCCGCACCGATATTTTAGCGCGATGCACACTTTCGTCACTGTCCGACAGCAAAGGGTGCCACGGCGCTAAACGCCCGCCTTCACTCAACACGCGGTAAGCGCAAGTTTTCGGCAACCAATGAAATTCGCTAATATCCTCTAACTTGAGCTGCACGCAATCGGGCACACGCTGTTGTCGATGGGAATAATCACTGCAGCGGCAACTCGAGGTATCCAACAAACGGCAGGCAACATCAGTAAAAAACACCTCTCCACTGTCTTCATCCTCCAGTTTTTGCAAACAGCATTTACCACAACCGTCACAAAGCAACTCCCACTCCTCGGTCGACATCTCGTCGAGGGATTTCACCTCCCAAAAAGGCGGCCGCACGATGTCAGCCATCGCGTTCGGTGCCAACCATTGGGTTTAGGCGCTCAGGCTGAGGCGGCATCTGCAGATAATAGCCATTGTCGGCGATTTCCTGCATAACTTTGACCACATCTGCGCGGGACAATTTGCGTTCGGCGGTCAACACTAAGGTCATCGCCCGCACTGGCTTACCGAAGCGCGCTAACAGCGCATCCGGCACTTTGGCTAAATCTTCCTGATGGTCAACATACAAATACATTCCCTCGGTCAAAGGGCTGCGGTAAACCGCGCAAATACGCTTCATTATTTTTTCCCGCCGAGGCTCAATAGCGCGTCACCAATTATGGGCTTACGCCAACCGCAAAGTGATGGGGGCAAGACGCCGGTGCGAATCAACTCCTCTAGATCCCGCTTTTTCAGAAGGACTTCCGGCGCGATATCCGCCGCTACTACAGCGACCTCACCGAGGGCCTTCATCTGTTTCATTAGCTGCGTCTGCGCTGGTGTCAGTGGTTTTGGGGCCGGTGCCGGTAAATCGTCGTCTGCAACCGACCGAGCGCTGCTAATTAGCGCTAATATTACGTCACCGTAACGCCGAATACTGCCTGGAGATAGTTCCTTCACTCGGCTTAATTGGTTTAAATCGCCAGGTAATAACCGGGCAATGTCAAAGCACACTGGGTCTTTTATCACTCGACCCCGCGGGATATTGCGCTCTTTGGCTTCGATCTCCCGCCACGCGCAAAGCTGCTGTAAGACGTACTGCTGGCGCTGGTTTAACTTCCACAGCGATTTAATTCGCAGATAATAATCTTGGGGCAATGCCGGATTCTCGGCTTGTGCCGTAATAACGGCACAGTCTTCCAACCACCAATCAAGCGCACCCTTTTCTTCTAAACGTTGTTTCAGCAAGGGGTAAACCTTTTGCAGATACAACACGTCCAATGCCGCATAAGTACACTGGCTTTCGCTTAAAGGACGGCGCAGCCAATCCGAGCGTGTTTCGCCCTTTTCAACGTGAATCCCGAGGCATTCCATAATAAGCTTTTGATAGCTAAGACCAAAACCCAAGCCCGCCAGCGCTGCGCCTATTTGCGTGTCCAGAAGAGGCTGAGGCACACACTGAAACAACACCTGAAAGACCTCTAAATCTTCACTACAGGAGTGGATGACCTTGGGGATATCTTGGCGCCGTAATAAATCTGTGAATGCAGACCAATCGCTAATATTAAGTGGGTCTATCAAATACAAATGCCCAGCCGCCCCAACTTGCAATAAGCCAGCGATGGGATAGAACGTGTCGGTGCGGATAAACTCCGTATCAATTGCCAAAAACTCGGCCTGCGCCCAAATGGCACAGGAATCGTGTAATACATCATCGCTGTCAATGTAGAGGCAGGATGCCAGTGGATCAGTCAATGCGTCGTCGTCCTTTCAGTGCGTGGGCTAAAGTGCCGCTATCTACATATTCCAATTCGCCGCCCAATGGCACGCCATGGGCAATACGACTCACGGCAATACCCCGGCTACGCATTTGTTCGGTAATGTAGTACGCCGTTGCTTCCCCTTCGACCGTCGGGTTAGTAGCCAGTATCAGTTCATTGACGGCCAATTCAGTGGCGCGCTGCAGCAAATGATCAATGCCTATTTCTTCAGGGCCAATACCGTCTATGGGGGATAAATGGCCCATTAATACGAAATAAAGGCCTTTATAGTCACCACTCTGTTCGAAGGCAACCACATCTGCCGGCGACTCAACCACGCAGATAGTTTGCTTATCCCTGCGGCTATCAGCACAGATAAAGCACTGTTCATTCTCCGTTAGGGTGCGACAGCTATTGCAGTGACCTACCTTATCTACCGCCTTTGCCAGAGCCGCCGACAATCGGGCGGCACCCGGCCTATTGCGCTCCAATAATTGGAAGCTCATACGCTGTGCGGATTTAGCGCCAACGCCGGGTAGGCAACGCAGCGCATCAATTAACTCATCGATTAAAGGACTATAACTCATTGTTAAAAAGGCATCTTAAAGCCGGGCGGCATACCCATTCCCGACAACATGCCCCCCATTTGATCTTTGCTGTTCGCTTCAATCTTGCGAACTGCGTCATTCACGGCCGCGGCAATTAAATCTTCGAGAATTTCTTTATCTTCACTCATCAAGCTCGGATCAATACTCACTCGGCGAACGTCATGACGCCCGGTCATGGTCACCTTGACCAAGCCAGCACCTGACTCACCCTGCACTTCAGCATTGGCCAGCTCTTCTTGGGCTTTTTGCATTTTTTCCTGCATTTCAGCCGCTTTTTTCATCAATTCATTTAAATCAGGTTTCATCTGGGTATCTCTACGTTACTCACACAATTTAACTTAAAAGCTGGACCGACTCAGGGTCCAGAACACCGTCAAATTCAGCAATTAATCGATTCACCATTGGGTCGGCAATTAGCGCCTCTTTGGCAATCACTAGCCGTTCATCTAGGCAGCGCTGGCGGTAGGCGGCCGGTGTTTCCGTCGGCGTCGCAGCAATATGCACCGAAACTTGCAGATTCGCGGCAAAATACTCACTGAGCATTTCACCAAGCCGCTCAATATGGCGGTCATTTAACAGTGCTGCATTTGCCTCATCAATATTAAATACAAGGCTAGTCTCAGTCTTTTCAACCAGCTGACAATGGCCGGCAATACTGCCCAGCATACCCGGAAGATTAAACTGCTCGAATTGCTCCCGCCAAATTTGCTCTGAAAACACCGTCAAACTCACTTTTTCTGAGTTTGCGACAGCCGCGATCGAAGGCTTTTCAGGCGACAATGGCGCAGTACTTACTGGCGCAGCGGGCCTATTTACCGCCTGTTCGACAAGGCGTGTTTCAGCTGGCGTAGTCGCGGGCGCGAGACTGGCTGAAACCACAGGCTCAGAGTGTAACTCGGGAGTAGCGGGCTGTTCCTCCCACGGCGCTATGGAATCACTTCGCACAGGACCGGGCTGAACTGAATTATTTACAGGCTCGGCGCGCGGAAGCTGCACAAGGTTGGAAGCCTGTTGAACGCTAGCTGCCTCGACGTTTACTGGCGCCGCTTGGGCGGGTAACGCCGCTACCGCCGGTTCTGCTTCATTCGCTAAAAGCTTTTTTACGGGAGCAGCGACCTCCGCCGCTGACTTCGCGCGGGGTAATGCCTGCCTAGGTCCGTCAATCACACCCTGGGGCTTAAAGGCCAACATTCTGAGTAATAACATCTCCAAACCGGCTCGAGGATCAGGGGCTAAACCCATATCTCGGCGTCCAGCCAATGCCATTTGATAATAAAATTGAACATCCTCTGCTGTCACCGTGGCTGCGAGATCGATAATACGCTGGCGATCACCCAAACTATTGTCCAAGCCTTCAGCGACTGTTTGTGCCACTGCCAAGCGATGCAGCACAACTAACAACTCACTTACCACTCCAGCAAAATCCGCGCCCATTTCCGCTAAGTCAGCCACAATCGCTAACAACGCGGCGCCATCACTAGCGGCAAAAGCCTCGATTAAACGATATACCGAGCCGTGGTCGATCGTGCCCAGCATTTGCCGAACATCGTTTTCGGCCAGTTTCCCCGAACCAAAGGCTATCGCTTGATCAGTCAAGCTTAGGGCATCGCGCATACTGCCGTCAGCGGCCCGACCTAACAGCCAGAGCGACGGTTCTTCGTAGTGAACCATTTCTTTTTCAAGAATGGTTTTCAAATAATCGACGATGCGCTCGGCGGTTAAATTTTTGAGATTAAACTGTAGGCAGCGCGATAATATGGTCGCCGGCAATTTCTGAGGGTCAGTGGTTGCCAGTAAAAATTTAACGTGGGCTGGTGGTTCTTCCAAGGTTTTCAGCAGCGCATTAAAACTGCTGCTACTGAGCATATGCACCTCATCGATAAGATAAACCTTATAGCGACCCTGGCTAGGCGTGTACTGCACGTTGTCGAGTATTTCGCGGGTATCTTCAACCTTGGTCCGCGACGCGGCATCTACCTCAAGCAAATCAACAAAACGACCTTCATTGATAGCCACACAGGCATGACATTGACCGCAGGGCTCGGAGCTAACACCGACCTCACAGTTTAAACATTTGGCGAGTATCCGGGCGATAGTAGTCTTACCCACCCCGCGAGTACCGGTAAACAAGTAGGCATGATGCAGACGGTCGTGATCGAGGGCATTAATCAGCGCTTTAAGCACATGATTTTGGCCAGCCATTTCACGGAAGGTTTTCGGGCGCCACTTACGCGCCAACACCTGATAGCTCATTGAATAATTCCTGACGTGGAAGCGGCAAGGATACACCAGCCCTGCGAGGACATAAACCAATGAAAGCAAACAGAAATGAATACAGAAGGAAGGTTTAACACTCTGGTGGCAGTCCAACCAGCCACACCCCGGCACACGATATGATAACTACCGTTGCTCCCTTCCAGGCCTGGCGGAGTTCGCTATCTCTCGTTGCGGGGGGACCGGAAGGACTACCGCAGAAAACACGTTTTAGGCTAGGCCTCAACGCGGGCGCTATTGTCGACGAAAGCCCTTTGATATGCAAGTCGCCCGCGCAGATATTCCAAAATATTCTCGATTAATCAAAGCGCTATCACTCATGGCGCAAGATCAATCCCAGGGGGGAACTTAGCCAATACCGCGGCCACAGTCTCATTAATATACACCCGCCGCTCTTCTGGGGTTTCCATACTTGGCATTACTCGCTTGCTCGTACCCCGCCAAACCAGTTTTTTACTCTTGGCGTCGATAATATCGATTATTAAGCTACTCTCTTCATAGCTGCGCACCCAGATATCATCGTCATAAAAATGACCGTGGCCAAAATAGCCGCGCCCATAGCCGGGTCTGTAGTCACAGTAGTAACAAGGGTAGTAAGCAAAATGGGTATACCAAGAGCCAAAGCTATTAAAATTGACCTTCTCTTCCTTGGCTAAGTGATAAGTCACCAGCACCGAAGCTGGCACCCCATCCAGCACTCGGCTTAGGCCCTTGGCGGCAAGCTGGGCATCAACAGCATCAGTGACTCTCTGACGGACTAAATCGTTGTCTAAATCCGCGCCACTTGCACTTTCCGCGATCGCTGGCCGAGGCAACCAAGCAAAAGTCGACACCCCAGCAAAATCATAATCTGCGGCGAAGTCGGAGTTGACCGAAATACCCGCACAGGCGGACAGCAGCACAAACAACACCGCACCAAGGGCTTTTTTCATCATTTCGTCGACTCCTCGAGACAAGCTCAGCGACAATTAGGGCTGCAAAACAACCCACAAGGCCATTTGACCGCGCAATACTCTTAACAGTAAGCCACCATTGCTGCCAGCCAATACCGCGCTAAACTCCTTAACATCCCTTACCCGACGCTGATTTACTGACACAATCAAATCACCAGGCTGTAATTTATTGGCCGCATCCGCGTCGGCGGCCACGTCCGCCACCGCTACGCCACGCCCATCCGGAGAATCTCGCAGCACAACACCCTTAAGTAAATTACTCACGTCATTTCCAGGCAAGCTAGCCGCTTGCTTTACTGCAGCCGGGGCCTTTAAACGGGCATTAATGGTTTTTGTCTTCCCATCGCGCAAAACGGTTATGGCTACCTTGTCACCGATTCGTCGCAAACCCACAGCATTGCGCAACTGAGCCGAACTAAGGACATCTTTGCCGTCGATCGCGATAACCACGTCTCCGGGCTTAATTCCAGCATCCTCCGCCGCTGATTTATCCTGCACTTCGGCAATGACGGCGCCACGTTGATGCTTAGGGAGTTTAAAGGCTTCCGCCAACTCGGCGCTAAGATCTTGAATCACCACGCCAAGCTGGCCACGCTTAACCTCGCCGTGTTCCAAAATTTGATCAATACTCACCTTGGCCATATTGATCGGAATCGCAAAGCCAATACCCACGTTCCCACCAGCAGGAGCCAATATTGCGGTATTCACCCCTACTAATTCGCCGTGTAAATTCACCAGCGCACCGCCGGAATTGCCAGGGTTAATCGAGGCATCGGTTTGAATAAAATTTTCATAACCCTCGATACCCAGCCCAGTTCGCCCAAGCGCACTAACAATACCTGTAGTGACCGTTTGACCAAGACCAAAAGGGTTACCAATCGCCACCACGTAGTCACCAACCTCGAGGTTTTCAGAATTGGCTAATTTCACACTGTGCAAATCTTTGGCATCGATTTTTAAAACAGCAATATCAACATCTGGGTCAGACCCGACCAAAGTGGCACTAAAACTCCGGCCATCTTCCAAAGCAACGGTAATTTCATCAGCGCCATTGATAACGTGGTGATTAGTGAGCACTGTCCCCGCCTTTGCATCAATAATCACGCCGGAACCGGCGCTCTGGGTCCGGCGCTGCTGAGGTCGCAGTTGCTGCTCAGGAACATTAAAGAAGCGACGGAAAAACGGGTCATTTAATAGCGGGTTTTGCTGAACATTACGGGTGGTATACGTTGAAATATTCACAACAGCGGGATTTACGGTTTTCAGCATGGGGGCCAAGCTCGGCAGGGTTCGACCCTCGGCATCTTGCTGGGGGAATAACGCAAAACTGCCCTGCGCCAACCCTAAGAAAAAGCACAAAAAAATGCCTTTCATGAACTCCTTGTTACGCCGATTAGCGCGATTATTCAGACTCTTCATACGCCCCTGAACCCCCTTACTCACTCAGAATGGTCAAATACAACAAGCTTTAGAGCTGACCACCCCCTAAAAATTCCCCACATTAAGAATTTCTTCGCGAACCTGAAACTACGCTGTATTTAACCGAGCTTCAGTATTTAACCGAGCTTTTCCGCCATAGAACGCGAAATTTCGCGCTGAATAGTCGATTTGAGGGCCCCCATCATCAGGCCCAACTTAATATCTACCTTAACCTCGGCGGGCCTCAACGAAATCCGCCCCTTCACACCAGAGCGCTGCACCTCAACCTCATCGTCATTAAGCCAAGTCGATTTAAGCTGGTACTTGTCTTCCAACTTTATCGCTAGCTGCCGAATCAAATCACGCAATTCTTCCGGCGTTTTATTGTGGCTTTGACGAACAGAAATAGTCGACACGAATCAAA
>NZ_JBFJWS010000132.1:0-8448 GCF_041623545.1 Zhongshania sp.
CTCCGACTGCAGGCTCGCGATGGCAGTCTCTGCTTTCTCCGGATTGCGACACGCCAAGATAACTCTGAACCCGCGCTGGCTCAACGCCCGGCTTATCTGAAAGCCTAAGCCCGCATTTGCACCAAAAATTCTTTATTGTACAGCACTGTATAGTAAAGTAGATTACCAATGCAGATCAATCTACGTAATTTAACAAATAAGTAATCAAAAAAAAGAAGAGCTAATACAAGCAGTTCAACTCCACAGGAAAACACCAATGGCCGCCTATATAATTTTTATTCGCGAGGGCGAAGTGTTTAACCCAGCCGAAATGCAAAAATACCAACAATCCAATCGCGACAAACTGGGCGATTACAAATTAAAACCGCTGGCAGTCTATGGTGACATGGAGACACTAGAAGGCCCCGCCCCCGACGGCATCGTCATTCTGGAATTTCCAAATACTGACGACGCTAAGACATGGTATTACAGCGAGGACTATCAAACGGCCATGGTACATAGAAAAAATGCGGCCGATTATCGGGTTATTTTAGTTAAGGGGCTCTAAAGCTGTGATGAGCAAAAGCAGGCGCCCCTTATCGCAAACTCGAAAACTTATGACATGTACCGGCCACCATTAACACTGAGGGTATGACCGGTAATATAGCCCGCACCTTCGGAAGCCAAAAAGGCTACGGCCGCCGCCATATCATCTGGGCGACCAGCACGTTTAACCGGATTCCGCGCGCCAACAGCTTCTATCCCACCAGGCAAACCGCCGGCTTTTTCTAAGTTGCGCAACATGGGGGTATCAATTGACCCCGGCGGCACATTATTCACAGTAATACCCTTACCCCCCAACTCAACCGCCAAGGCTTTAGAAAACGCAATCACGCCACCTTTAGAGGCAACGTAGTGGGACATATTCGGAGATCCCGTTTGAGTGCTTGAGGAGGAAATATTAATAATGCGCCCCCATTCTGCCGCGATCATGTCACTGACCAACACCTGGGTGCAGATAAATGTGCCCTTCAGATTGATCGCCATCATGCGATCCCAATCGTCATCACTCATTTCTAAGATCGGGCTAGTGCCATGTATGCCAGCACTATTTACCAAGACCGTCACCGGTCCCAATTCACTGCGTACTTGATTCGCCGCTGCAGTTACAACGCCGCGATTAGAGACATCAACTTTACAGGTCACAACACGACGACCAAGGGCCTTAACCTCCTCAGCCACCTCGGCCATCGCTGCCTCATTCATGTCCCAAATACCAATATCCATGCCGTCTTTGGCGAGATAACGACATATTGCCGCCCCAATTCCCGATGCCCCACCGGTCACTACCGCTACTTTATTCTGCTGCGTCACAATCAATACCTCTTCTTATTGCTAAACAATCAAATTCACTTACTCAACCCAGCAAGCAACAACACTGTTGACTAATATATATTAATAACGCTAAGAATCCCAGCCAACGAAGATTAATAAGGCTTTTTCCGAAGGTTTACACCGTCGCATTAACGTAACCGGCTACGACTAGGCCTCTCAGCGCCGCCATCAAGTTATCGATTGATTACTTATAACTTAGACCGCTATACTCCTAGACATAAAAGCAAGCGCCCGCTTAAGCGAGCCAACGATATCTGTGGCATTCGTCTTCTTATAACAATAAGGCGAATGCCATGGATAAACGCGGTAACTTTTGAGATCCAGCCGTCACAAAGGAACAAGCATGCCACTCACTGCCAAATTCGTTATTGCAAGTCTAGCGCTCTCACTGAGCCTTTGTGCCGCCGCCGACAGTGCAGATGCCCAGAGTCACAAACGCGACATACTAGAAGAAGTTATTGTGACCGCCCAGCGCCGAGAAGAGAGCGCTCAGGATGTCGCAATTTCAATGACGGTGTTTAATCAAACGCAAATCGCTGATGCAAACATGACCAATGCCAGCGATATAGCGACCTATACACCGTCGCTGTCGGTAGATACCCGCTTTGGCAATGAAATGACGTCTTTTTCGATTCGTGGCTTCACCCAAGCACTGCGCACCACCGCATCAGTTGGCACCTACTTCGCCGAAGTCGTTGCTCCGAGAGGACAAAGCTCACAAACCTCGGGCGACGGCGCTGGCCCTGGCACCCTGTTCGACTTACAAAACCTGCAGGTTTTAAAAGGCCCTCAAGGCACCCTATTTGGCCGCAACACGACTGGCGGCTCAGTACTGATAACACCTAATAAACCGAGTGACGATTTCGACGGCTATATTGAATTCAGCAGCGGCGATTTTGGCATGGAGCGCGAACAAGCTGTCGTCAACATTCCACTTAATGATGTAATCAAACTTCGCCTGGGGCTCGATAAAAATCAGCGAGATGGACACTTAAATAATGTTACACAGATTGGCGCCAATCAACTCGGCAACACTCACTATCTTGCGCTCCGCGCCAGTATCACCGTGGACTTTAGTGAACAGCTCGAAAACTACACTATTTTCACCTACGTCGATTCTGAGACTGCAGGCTATAGCAACCGTCTATTCGCCTGCAACCCAAGTCTAGATCCATCTTCCAACCCCTTTTACGCCATCACTGGGCCCGGATGTGCGGCGCAATTAAGCCAGCAAGAAGCATCCGGCAAAGACGGCTTCTATGATTTACTCAGTACGGTCGCAACGCCAATTACCGCCATGAAAGAATTGCGCGCTATTAACACCACGAGCTGGGATGTCTCTGAAAGGCTTTCGATAAAAAATATAATCGCCTACGCGCATCTAGAAACAAATAATGGATCCGATATTTTTGGTTCGCAGTTCACCGAAACGGCTGCGAGTTTACTGCCGGCAGGTATCAGCCTCGGCGCAATTGATGCCAAGCGCGAATTTGTCGTTGGCATATCGGCGGTTAGCCCAGACGTACCGGTAACCAGCCAAGAGACGTGGATTGAAGAAATTCAACTTCAAGGCTCTGCACTAGAAAACGCCTTAATTTGGCAGGCGGGCGCCTACTATGAAAGCAGTATGCCAGACGGTTTCTCGGGCAATAATTCCGCAGGACTTATCTCCTGCCAATTGAGCACCATCGAGGGCGACCCATCACAATTTAATTGTAACGACCCAACAAACGGCGTGCTCGGCAGTGTACTGCTGCAGCAGTACAAAACCGAATATTTCAGCACCGCTGTTTACGCGCAAGCAAGTTACCAAGCATTTGAAACGCTCACTATCACGAGCGGGCTTCGCTACACCTGGGATGAAGCAAGCGGCTACGGCATAAAAGATCGCTACACCTTTGCGCAATCCGTGCCGCTTGGCGCAACCACAAGCATCACTAGGCCACAAGTAAAAAGCGAAGCACCTACGGGTCTGCTTGAGCTAAATTACAAACCCGTGGACGACATCATGCTCTACGCAAAGTACGTGCGCGGTTACCGTCAGGGCAGTGTCAACTTAGCCGCCGACGCCGGCGCAGACACCCATGACCCAGAGACAGTCGACACCTACGAAATAGGCGCTAAAACAAGTTTTGGTGGGCCGCTGCCCGGTCGTTTCAATATCGCTATTTTTGACAACGACTTCACCGATATGCAGCTCCAAACCGGCTATGTCTCGCCGAGCTCTGGGGCGACGACGTCGATATTTAATGCTGGTAAAGCAATGATTCGAGGATTTGAAGCCGAGGCCCTATTGCAATTAACACAGAATTTAAGCGCCAATCTTTCTTTCTCATACTTAGACACAGAGCTACTCGAACAAGAGAACAATCAGGCGCGAATCGAAGCCGCCTCCGGCCCCATCGCCGGTGCCACTTATGCACCGATAGCCGATACTGGCGACAGCCTGCCATTCGCCTCTGACTATGCCTACGTTTTATCACTCAATTATCAGCTGCCAGTCTCAGCCGACTTCGGCGACATCAACTTAGGCCTCACTTACGTCTATACCGGTGAACAACGTGCGGCGGCAACTAGCGCCAGCCCATTTGCAGTCCTCGAAGACTACTCTTTAATTAATCTCAATCTGAATTGGAAGGGCATGTTTGGCGAGCCAATTGACCTTGCGGTATTCGCAACCAATGTTGCTGAAGAGGAATACCTTACCTTTATTGCCGGCTCCTACAATACTATTGGTTTTGAAACTCGGCAGATGGGTTTACCCAGAATGCTTGGCGCGCGGATCAAATATAACTTCGGCGCGTACTGAGTCAATTAAACTCCTCACTACTCTAGCGGCCCGACTTATTTAGGGGGCTGGCGTTAAAACGCTATTCTTAGTGACGAGAAGCTAGCGCTTAGTATTTGTCGCACTTTACTAAAAATCCTTCCCGGCAAAGCACCTTAGGTATAGCGGACAAGGGCAATGGATCGCCGGCGCTAGTTAAATTTCTTCACCAGCACCGTTAACCTCGCTGAATAGTTTGCCCACCATCAACCGGCAATACCACGCCGGTTATAAATTTCGCTTCATCTGAAGCCAAGAACACCGCCGCAAACGCCACATCCCACGCTGAGCCCTGCTTACGCCTGAGTGGTACCCGAGCATCGCGCTGCTTGCGCAGCTCTTCAGCGGGTCTATTAATACGCGCTGCGACGCCTTCTACCGCAACTGGGGTATCTAATAAACCCGGCATGATGCAATTAACTCGCACACCGTCGTTAGCGTAAGCAATCGCCATTTGTTGCGTCAGCCCATTTAAGGCCAATTTGCTCGCGCTATACATCACCGGCTGACTTGAGCACAGCGCGGCCATTGACGAAATATTAATGATGCTGCCGGTCTCCCGTTCACGCATTGACGGCAGTACTGCCTTGGTCGCAAAAATCACACTTTTAAAATTCAGTGCCATGGTGGTATCTATACACAGCTCGTCTAACTCAATGGGATCCAGTCTATCGCCAGGGGCACCACCGACATTATTGTGGAGTATATCGACGGGGCCAAATGCGGCAACGCAGGCATCCACCGCCGCTTTACAATCCGCCTCACAAGTAACATCCGCTTGTAGTGCCATTGCCCGGCCACCTTCACTTGCGATGATCTCTTGAGTTTCTTTAGCGGCAGCGAAATCAAGATCCACGCAGGCAACACTTGCGCCCTCACGCGCATAGAGAATTGCACTGGCGCGGCCGTTACCCATATTCGGTCCCGCTAATTGACCAGCACCAAACACGATAACAACCTTGGCCTTTAATCTTTCTTTCATAAATCACCCCCTATTATTTGGCGAGTAAACACATGCCGCGAACAAATATAAATGCAGCTGCAATATTATCTTCTCGTTAAGAAAATAGCTCTCATACGAGCATAGCGGCGCATTTCATGGTAAAACCTTGACCATAAATATCGAATAAAGGCCTCTTCCCATGTCAGTAACAATCCGTAAATTACTCATTGCCAATCGCGGTGAGATCGCAGTTCGAATTGCCCGAACCGCGCGGGATTTGGGAATAAACAGTGTCGCTATTTACAGCGAAGACGACGTTGATTCCGGACACTTACGCTATGCCGACATTCTTCACCGTCTAAACGGCCTGGGCGCTGCGGCCTACCTCGATATACCCCAAATTATTGCTGCCGCGTTAGAACACGGTTGCGACGCTGTACATCCGGGCTATGGATTCTTAAGTGAAAACAGCGAGTTTGCTCGCCGCTGCCGTGACGCAGGTTTGATTTTTATTGGCCCCAGCGCGGATACCATCGCCTTATTCGGCGACAAAACCCGCGCCAAAGAACTTGCCACGCAATGTGGTATCGCTATCACAAATGGCAGTGCGGGCGCCGTCAGCCTCGATGAGGCAAAAGCATTTTATAACTCGCTTGGCACTGGTGCTGCCATGATGATTAAAGCCGTCGCTGGTGGTGGCGGCAAAGGCATGAGAATAGTTAATCACGCCGATGAAATTGAGAGCGCCTTTCAGCGCTGCCAAACTGAAGCACTGCGCTCATTTGGTAAAGCCGAACTGTATGTTGAACGCCTTATTCGGCGGGCACGCCATATCGAAGTTCAGATCATCGCCGACGGCAATGCGGTAAGTCATCTCTGGGAGAGAGAGTGCAGCCTTCAGCGCCAGCATCAAAAACTGATAGAGCTTGCACCCAGCCCCAGCCTCGATGAGGCCCTTCGCGCTCGACTCCACGAATGCGCAGTAAAGCTCGCCAAAGCGAGCAACTACAGCAATATTGGCACCTTTGAATTTTTGGTGGATCTCGATCGCAGAGGTAAGACCGACGAAATCACTTTTTTAGAAGCCAACCCCCGACTCCAAGTCGAACACACCGTCACCGAAGAGGTGCTTGGCTTGGATCTCGTCCGTATTCAACTCGAACTCGCCGCCGGATGCAGCCTTGCTGACTTAGCCCTTAGCCAGCCCGATATCCCCAAGCCCCGCGGCTTCGCTTTACAACTGCGCATCAATATGGAAACCATGGACGACCAAGGTCGACCCTTACCTGCAAGCGGCGTGATCAAGCAATTTAGCTACCCCGGCGGCCCCGGTATTCGGGTAGACAGCTTCGCCTACCCCGGATACCGCACCGTATCGAATTTCGACTCTTTATTGGCAAAACTGATTATCAGTTCGCCAAGCAAGGATTATGCAGCACTACTTAACCGCGCCCATCGCGCCGCGGGTGAATTTGAAATACAAGGCGTCGACACCAATCTGAATTTTCTCCGCGCACTACTCGCTCATCCGGCGGTCATTGCCAACGACATTCACACCCGCTTTGTTGAAGCGCATATGGATGAGCTCCACGTTCCAGTCGCGAGCCCAGCGGCGCCTGAAAATGAGTTCGACGTTAATCGCATTGCCGTCTCCGCCGCGCTGCAGGGAGTAATCTCCGCGGTGAATGTTCAACTTGGCGATACGGTACAGAAAGGCACTGAGTTAGCTTTAATTGAAGCCATGAAACTTGAGCACGAAATACTCGCGCCGCAGAGTGGCGTTATTAGTGAAGTAAGCATTTCTAACGGAGACAGTGTTGAGCAAGGCGCACTTCTTTTTATCATTGAACAAAGTGACGAGACCGGCGCCGCGATCACCAGCAACGCGGCCTTGAATTTAGACACGATCCGCGATGACCTACAACAACTCCGCGAATTAAGCGCCGCGACGCTAGACGAACAACGCGCCGCAGCGGTAGCGCGGCGGCGCAGCCGAGGTCAGCGCACCGCTCGCGAGAACATTGCCGATCTGTGTGACGATGACAGCTTTTTAGAGTATGGCCAACTCACCGTCGCCAATTTGCACTCTCGTAAAAGCGATGAAGAGCTCCGCGCTACTACCCCCGCAGATGGCTTTGTTATGGGCTTAGCCACTGTTAATGCCAAGCACTTTGGCGAAGAAGCCGCCCGCGTCGCCATTGGCAGTTACGATGCCACCGTGATGGCCGGCACTCAAGGCTATATAAACCACCAAAAAACCGATCGCTTATTTGAACTCGCCAAAGAGCATAAGATTCCGCTGCTGCTGTTCGCTGAAGGTGGCGGTGGCCGCCCTCGCGAAGACCCCGTTACTATTGCGGCCTTGCAGAGTATTAGCTTTCGCAAATGTGCCGAGTTAAGCGGTAAGGTGCCGGTGATTGGCATTGTGTCTGGCCGCTGTTTTGCCGGCAACGCCGCACTGCTGGGCATGGCCGACGTGATCATTGCCACCGAGAACAGCAATATCGGCATGGCTGGCCCCGCCTTAATCGAAGCCGGCGGACTAGGCAGCTTTACACCGGAACAAGTTGGCCCCATCGACGTGCAGCATCAAAACGGTGTTGTCGATATTCGGGTTAAAGACGAAGCGGAAGCCGTTCGCGCGAGCAAACAATACCTCTCTTACTTTCAAGGTGAGCTCAGCAACTGGAGCGCCGCCGATCCGCGCAAGCTACGCCATGTTATTCCTGAAAACCGTCTGCGCGCCTACGACGTTAGCAAAGTCATTCAACTGTTGGCGGATGAAGATTCTGTACTCGAATTGCGCAGCGCTTTTGGCCGCGCCTATGTCACTGCATTAATCCGCATTGAAGGGCGTCCGCTAGGAGTGATTGCCAACAACCCAAAATTCAACTCCGGGGCAATTGACTCGGACAGCGCCGACAAAGCCTCACGCTTTATGCGCCTGTGCGACGCCCACGGCTTACCCATCGTCTCACTCATCGACACCCCAGGCATTATGGTCGGGCCAGAGGCTGAGGCCACCGCCTTGGTGCGCCACTCCGCGCGTTTGTTTATTACCGCCGCGGCATTGCGGGTGCCGATCTTTGCCATTGTTCTGCGCAAGGCCTACGGACTCGGCGCCATGGCCGCGGCCGGCGGCCACTTACACGCGCCAGTCTTTACCGTGGCGTGGCCAACGGGCGAACTCGGCGGTATGGGATTGGAAGGCGGAGTTCGCCTTGCCTACAAAAAGGAAATGGAAGCAATTGCAGACCCCATAGAACGACAAGAATTTTTTGAAAAGCGCGTCGCCTCCCGCTAC
>NZ_JBFJWS010000133.1:0-8434 GCF_041623545.1 Zhongshania sp.
CTTAAGGGCTGGCCAGCACAATCGCCTAAGGGTCCTTGATTCCATTCGACAACGGCCGGAATCAGTTCCGCGACAGTTACTTGGCTCGTGCTGCCCACCGCGCGAAGTGCCGCTGCTAGCGTATAGCCCATGCCGAGGCCGCCGACTAAAATCGCAGCGCCGGCGATTTCGTCGCTATTGTCGCGGGCTTTGAGCTGTTTACAGGCCAAGTCGGCCAGTGCTTCTTCTGAGTTATACAGGCGGCTGTTCATCAGTTCGCCGCGCACCCCAGATAAACGAATAGAGAATTCCTCACCGCGCCGGCTTAGCTTAAGCTCGCCGCCGTTATTGGGTATTGGTGCTGTGCCAAGGTGTTGCCAAGGAATCATGTGGCCTCTGGGAGCTAAGCTAAAGTTGGGCTGCACTTTAACACAGGCTGTTTTAGGCTTAACAGTAATGAAATGTTTGCGATAGGCGATTGGGGTTAAGATTATCTCGTAGAGAGGATTTGATGAGATCTAAAGAATTTAACTTCTAGCATTGACAATAGCGCGAATAATACTGATTATACATACAGTTGTTTGGCCAGTAGTTCAGCCAGCCGTTATTCATTTTAATATCAGCATTCACAAAGGGTAGAGAACATATGGATCCCAATAAGCAAAAAGCACTGGAATCGGCACTTAGCCAGATTGAGCGCCAGTTTGGTAAGGGTTCAATCATGAAAATGGGCGATAGCTCAAGGGAAGTGATGCCATCTGTCTCTACTGGCTCGCTGGGGCTCGATATCGCCTTGGGCATTGGTGGCTTACCGTACGGCCGGATCGTAGAGATTTACGGGCCAGAATCTTCCGGTAAAACCACGCTGTGTTTGCAGGTTATGGCCGAGGCCCAAAAAGCGGGTAAAACCGTCGCGATAGTGGATGCAGAGCATGCGCTTGATCCCCAGTACGCGGAAAAGCTTGGGGTGAACCTTGAGGACTTACTGGTTTCACAGCCGGATACAGGCGAGCAAGCGTTAGAAATTACCGATATGCTGGTTCGCTCCGGCTCGGTCGACGTTATTGTTATCGACTCGGTGGCTGCACTGGTACCTAAGGCTGAGATTGAGGGCGAAATGGGCGACACCCATGTCGGCTTGCAAGCGCGTTTGATGTCTCAAGCGCTGCGTAAGCTCACTGGTAATATCAAAAATGCGAACTGCCTTGTTATTTTCATCAACCAGATTCGTATGAAGATTGGTGTGATGTTTGGCAATCCAGAAACCACCTCTGGTGGTAACTCACTGAAATTCTATGCTTCAGTTCGTCTCGATATTCGCCGTACCGGCGCGGTCAAAGATGGTGAAGAAGTGGTTGGTAATGAGACGCGAGTGAAGGTTGTAAAAAACAAAGTGTCGCCACCCTTTAAACAAGCTGAATTCCAAATTCTTTACGGTCAAGGTATCTACCGGCTTGGTGAAGTCATCGACCTGGGTGTGAAACAAGGCTTGGTTGATAAAGCCGGCGCTTGGTATGCGTATAAAGGCGATAAAATAGGCCAAGGCAAGGCGAATGCGGCGAAATATTTGGGTGAGCACCCAGAGATAGCGGCTGAAATTGAAGGCCAAATCCGCGAAGCTTTATTACCTAAGCCAACCGCAAAGAAAGCACCTGAAGAGTTGGCGGTTACTGAAAAATAGTGACTTGTGATTGAGCAGTCGCGCCGCGACTGCTCAATTTCGTTCGGATAAGCTGCATTTCTCGCGCTACGCCAGTTCCTCGATATCCGATTTACCCCAAGCCTAGTTGACTTAGTAAATCACTCACTGGTGTCAGCAGATTGCCCTCAGTTGTGGCCTGGGTATTTAACATACCCGGCAAATAAGCCGAACTTATTGGGTCCGATTCCGAGCTCTTAAAATTTTCGAGATTTGGAAATAGGCCCGTCATATCATTGTCTTCTACACCAAACCAACTGCATAAGGTCGCCAAGTATTGGTCGACGGCTAAGGTTGGGATCATACGGCCTTTTTTTCCGGTATCACTGGCGCCACCAAGTGTCATATCTGGCATTGCACCGATCATTGCGCCGCCATTAACGGCGCCGCCGACGAGAATGTTGTGGCCTGCCCAAGCGTGATCGGTGCCATCACCATTGTTCCCAAGTGAGCGGCCAAAGTCAGAGGCTGAAAACAGCGTTACTTTCTCTGCCAAGTCTAATGAATCCATCGCGGCCTGAAAACTCCACGTCGCGAGACTGATTTCACGAAGTAGTAAGGGGTGGGTGTTTAACAAGGCGCTGTGCGTGTCGAAGCCCCCCATACCGACAAAGACAATTTGCCGGCCAAGGCCGAGTTCGCTTCCTAGCTTGACCATATGCGCTGCACTTTTTAAGGCGTTTAGTGCGCGGCCAGGTAGCTGCTTAGAAAGCCCTAAATCGCCGGCGCTGGGGTTGGTGAACAGGGGGTTGCCATAGGGGTCTTGTAATGTGTCGAAGGCTGCCGTGTCTATTTGGGCAAGGGTGTCGGACAAGGCTACAGCGCCACTGCTTGCCGCTTTGAACACGCGATGCAATGCCTGGTCGTTGGAGGAGGGGCTATTCAGTGAGTTAAATATTGCCTTGTCAAAGCCAGCATTATTGGGAAATAGCTGGGTACTTCCCGGGCTTAAAACTACGGGGCTATTATAGTCGGCAGTCATTAAGCGCGTCGCACCCGCATAGGAAACATTCATGCCTAGTGGCGAGCCACCATTAATTGCGCCTTGGTGTACACCCCACATGTCTGCGAGTCGTCCAGCCCAGCCACCTGCGCTGAGATTGTCGGCCCAGCCAGTTTCGATGGCGCGTTGTTGATGATTGTGGGCGTAAAGAAACGGCGGCAGTTTGGCAGTTTGGAGGGTTTCTTTGGTGACCGGCTCGACAAGCGTACCAATATTGGCCACGACGGAGGCTTTGCGGTCGATAATAAGTTGCGCGAGTTCCGGCATCATGCCGTTAATGCCGACATCATTAAATTTATAGACGCCTTTTTTATAGGCGCTGGCGTCATCGGTGCTTGCGTAAGGGTTGCTGCCGTCATCGAGACGCCGCTGCTGAAACGCGCCTAGGCTTGATGCAAATGGGTTTAAGTCAGAATTGTTAATTGCCATAATGCCGCGGCTTTCGGCATAGCTCTGATACCCTGTACCGGCTTCACTTCCGAGGGGGACCAACATATTGAAGGAGTCGTTGCCACCGTGGAGGAACAACACTACCAGCGCCTTATAGTCACCCAGTTCATTTGCTCTGGCCAACGTCGGGAAGAGTGACGTCGCGCCACCTAGGCTCGTGGTTGCACCAGCCGCCGACAACAGCTTGAGAAATTGACGTCGTTTTAATTCATTCATTTTAGTTCCTTATTGCTGAACCATATTGGCGCTAGAGATAAATACATATTGGATAGCGGCCGCGGTGACGCGTATTGCCTCTCTTTTGTTATTACTTCCGGTATTGAAATAGTTGTCGGTGTCCAAGTAATGAATTAAATCTTCTCTGCTGCTTGGATCTAAGGCAATGCCACCCAGCATTCGATGTTCCAAGTCACTTAGTAATGCATCTAGGCCGCGTTGTTTAGCGGTGAACCCGTTTTCATCTACATCTGAACTATTTATTTGGCTGAAGTTACCGTTGGTGTCGCCGTCCGTCGCTAACTCGAAAGCCTTTAGCGGTTCGCTATAGTCAAGCAGGGCAAGTGCTCGCGTGCCATTCCAATTGCCCTTACCGTTGTTGCCGGCGGCATTTCGACTTTCTACATACTCCGCCAATGAGCTGCTTCTGTTGAGCTCATTAATCTCGATAACATTGCGATTTAATAGCGTTAGCTCAAATAAATTGGCGATATTATTCGCAGAGCGCAACTGCATTTCCGGTAATACACGCTGCGGCGAGGCGTCGCGGTAATAGCTGTCTTGGGGGACGTAATCAGGGTCATAAAAGTTAAAAACATGATGGGCCCGCAGTGGCGCTTGCCCTAGCAACGATCGCACGTTATTGAAGGAGTAAATGCCATTAACCGGGCTGCCAGCCGTGTCCGCGTTTAATCGCCAGCCATCAATAGGCCTAACCTTAAACGATCGCAGGAACCGTGTGTACGCTAACAAATGCTCATCGACCTTACCGAATTGGTCGCTATTTTTTGCTACTGGGCGTTCGGCTTCAGGGTCGAATAATATCGCACGGATAACGGCGCTGAGGTTGCCTCTTATACCGTGACCATCGTCATTGAATGCGGCGCTGACCCTAGCAATATATTGTGGCGTTGGGTTAGACGTCACCAAACGTTGGATAAGTTGTTTGCCAATGAAGGGACCGGCACTGGGATGTTGAAACAATAAATCCAGGGCTTGCTCGAGATCTCCACCGGCACCGTCATCACTTATTGCGCTGCCCATGATCAATTTGTCGCCCAAGTCATGATGTTCTGGATTGAACTCCATAAAATGGACATAGCTGCCGTTAGTTCTGCCATAGCGATTGTTATAGCGAAGGTCCCAACCTGTCATGACCTTGGCCATTTCTTCAATGTCTGTTTGGCTGTAATTTGGGACGAGATTGCCGTCTACAAGTTTCGGGCTGCCGTCACCGTTAAGCTGGTAGAGCCCAATAGTGAATAACTGCATTAGCTCGCGAGCGAAGTTTTCGTCTGGGAGGGTCAAGCCGTCAGCGCTGGTCTTTTCATTGCCTTGGTGGGATAAATAAGTGCCCATGGCAGGACTCTTGGCGACTTCGCCCAGCAAGGTTCGGAAATTACCGAAGGCGTTGCGTGCGAGTATATCGTAGTAATGCGCCAAGGCTTCCGCGTGGCGATCCAATTCTGGGTCGCTTGTGGATGCGACTAATATCTGACTTAGTGCATAAGCAACTCGTTGACGCAATTGATCGGGGCCGTGCAGCGCATTTTCAAACCAAACGCTCATCTGATAAATGTCGGTACGGCCAGATTGTCGGCCATCGAAATAATTACTACTACTGTCATTTGCCGTATTGTCGGGATACCAATCGATTTGAGGTTCAACGGCGATGGCCACCTGCGCTAGCCGTTCTAAGTGTGTTAAATGCCCATCGGTAGTGGATGTGTAGGCTGAAGGCATTGTTAGCTGATTATTTACCCAGGTTTCAATGCCATCACTCATTAACTGGTCAATGTCGGCTTGTACGGGGCCAAATGTCGCTCGTTTTAATAGTTGGAATGCAGCTTCAAAATTTACGGGGATTGGCGCGCTATCGTCGGTCGGCGGGTCAGTTTCCGTGTCAGTCTCGGGTTTGGGCTCAGGGGCTGGATCCGCATCAGTTCCACTTTCGCCAGTAAGCTCTTCAGTTGTGGGTATATTGTTTTCAGTGAGCGTAGATGAAGCTGGTTCACCCGAGGCGCTACCGCCGCAACCGGATATCGCGATGAAGGCAATTAAACAAAATGAGAGTATTAATTCCTTGGGATTGTCCACAAGGCGAAAAGCACAATACACGACCGACCTCGCTGTAAATTATTTTAATAATACAAAGAGATAACAGTGCCCTAGCGCTGCTATAAAAGCCATGCTTTAGGCCTGACGTAGTTCACAAACCAACATTATTCTTATCGTTCAATTCAGCAGCATGAAGTGATCGTTATTTTCTAGACGCGAAATTAGTTTGCTTGCTTAATGAGGGCGTTCTTTTGTGGTGTCGGGAGAGGGCAGCAGTCGCTTAGCGACTGCTGAATTACAAAGTATTTATTCTGGTAATTCCTCTTCATTATTATCCATTTCCAAGCTCAAAGAAAATGTCGAAGTGGGCTTTTTCTCCTCGGTGCTTTGATCCTCACCTTCGTCAGCAGGGATGCCGCGCTTGCTATGCAATTTTATCCGCAGTCGAAGGTTGTTTGCCGAGTCAGCATTTTTAAGCGCTTCTGCAAATGAGATTTTACCTGCTTCGTAGAGGTTGAAGAGGGCGAGATCAAAGGTTTGCATACCGACATTTTCAGACTTGTGCATAATTTCTTTAATCGTTTCAATTTCACCCTTGAGAATGGCTTGGGCAACCGTCGGTGTGCCGAGCAGAATCTCGATTGCAGCTGCGCGTTTGCCATCCTCGGTAGGAACGAGGCGTTGCGATACAAAGCACTTCAGGTTCATCGACAAGTCTTGTAGTAGCTGATTGCGGCGCTCTTCTGGGAAGAAATTGATAATGCGGTCGAGCGCTTGGTTAGCATTGTTCGCATGCAGGGTTGAAATACACAGATGGCCGGTTTCGGCGAAGGCGAGGGCGTGCTCCATCGTTTCCCGATCGCGGATTTCGCCAATAAGAATAACGTCGGGCGCTTGGCGCAGGGTGTTCTTCAGTGCTTGGTGAAAACTGCGGGTATCCATGCCGATTTCGCGTTGGTTGACTATGCTGCGCTTGTGGCGATGAATAAACTCGATAGGGTCTTCAATGGTAATGATATGGCCACTGCTATTGGTATTGCGATGGTCAATCAGCGCGGCTAGCGAGGTCGATTTTCCTGAGCCAGTGGCCCCGACGAACAAGACCAAACCGCGTTTAGTCATGATCACGTCTTTGAGTATCGGGGGTAGGCCTAAGGCGTCGACGTTTGGAATATCGGTAACGATATTTCGCGCCACCATAGAAATTTCATTGCGCTGTTTAAAAATGTTGACTCGGAATCGGCCAACGCCGGGGATATGGTAAGCAAGGTTCATCTCGAGCTCATGCTCGAACTCCTCAATCTGGGCGTCGTCCATGATGGAATAGGCGATATTTTTGATTTCACCGGGGGAAAAACTCTCTTTGTCTAAGGGCTTTAACTTACCGTGAAATTTTGCACAGGGCGGTGCACCGGTACTGAGGAAGAGGTCTGAGCCATCATTTTTGGCAAGAACGGTGAGGTAGTCATTAAACGTCATGGCTGGCTCTCATAAATTGCCAGCGGCATGGCGCTGGCATGATCAGTCTGCAAAAGTCAGGCGCATAGCGTGTATTTTGTCGCTATACCCTTGTTAAGTGAGTGGTGCTTGGCTCAAATGACCAACTCCACCTTGTCACTTTCACAGGTAAGAGCACTACCAACATTGGTCTCGGCTAAGCTAACGCCCAGTAAGTCTAGCAGATCATTTAGCAGCGGATCGAGTATCGGCGCTAAAACGCCGGTAATAATACTGTCGATACTGGCTAACAAGGTATCGGCGACACTACCCACAAGGGTAGTCACCTCGCCTAGATTGCTTCCACCGATGCCAGCGCCAGACGGCGGGTAAAATTCTAGGTCAATGCCGCTGAGTGAATCACTGACCCCGGCAACAAGATCGCTGGCGGCTAATTGCTGAAATGCGTCGGCGTCGAGGGTTTGATCAATATTGGGAAGAAAGGTGTCGGCCGGGGTGTTGTAATAATTTAGCGTGCCGGTTCCTGCCAGTAAATTGGTGTCGACTTTCAAGCCGATGCCGCCGCCGGTATAGGCAGTGCGGTCAGCTAAGGCTGAATTCGTGGTCCAGCCGGTGCCCTGCTTATAATCAATTGTGCATATCGCCAAAACACAGCGTTTGCGAATGTGTTTGCTGCCAATATCGATAAGGGCTAGAGGGTCGACGGTGACTTCGGCATTGCTAAAGACATTATTGCTCGCATCCGCAGCGCTGGAGCCCATTTTGCCTGCCGCAATACCCGCGACTGCTGACTGCGCAGCTACGGTTAGGGATTTATCGCCATTGTCGGCACAGCTGTAATCGCTGACGCGGGCTTCAGCGCCACCAGTATCTATCGCAATATCAAGACGGGGAGTAGGTAAAATTTGGATGTGGGTGATATCTTTTTCTTGGGTGCAGGACAGCAAACACGTTAAATCACTCAGTACACCCGCTAAATCGAGCGTAAGCAAACTATTAACGCTACTGGTGATGCCTGCCACAAGTGGATTGCTCAATAGCGCTTCCAATGCGCTGAGGGTAGCACCGGCAAATGGCAGGTCAAGAGATATAAAACTCCGCACTTGCGCGGAGCGCACGTAGATCTGATCGCTGCCGTAGGGGTCTGACTTGGCGTCTTCAGGGTTGCCAATGGCGTAAATTTTCGGTTCCTCAATTACTTGCAAGTGAATTGTTGCCCCGGCAACACCGAGCAGCCCTGCGGGTATATCGGCGACCAGTGCATTTTTGGTGTTGGCGAGCTGAATACTTGCTTGGGTTAGATCAAGGGCAGATATTGCAATGTCAAAGGCGGCGTCGGGTGCCCCAGCTTGTACACTGATTAACTCGCCTAATTGGATTGGCGGAGTGGCGACCGGTATGGCTAATACTAGGGCCTGTAAGCCGCTGGCGGCGATGATATTGCCGTCGGAAGTGAGTACGTCGGCGGCAACATCTAGGAGATCGGCAAGAGAGATACTGGTACCGAGTACTTCATCGTAGCTACCTGCAGTTACACCCAAATCAATTGCGAGTGCGTCGAGAAAACTCAA
>NZ_JBFJWS010000134.1:0-8421 GCF_041623545.1 Zhongshania sp.
ACGTCCAGACCACCCGATTTAAAGCCGTCACTGACCGTTGCATAGGCAATCAAACTATCCAGATTTAAGCGGCTGGCCAACTCGTCCGGCGCAATCATATTGACGGTCAATAGCGGCGTAAATTCAGAAAACGTTGTGCTACCGGCAATCGACGGCAGAAACACCAAGGGCACCTCTGGCGCTTGATAGGCAAAGTACTGATCACGGCTAACCGGGTTATATATCCCGTCCATAACATGGGCCACTGGGGTAAGAATGGCTGGATTACTGCCGATCTGGGCATTGAGGCGGTTCGCGTATTCCTCATAATCAGGTACAACCATGGTGTGTACGCTGCTGCGCTCTTCCTCGGTATAACGCAGGCCGAGCGTCAATTGCAGCCAGTCGTAAACATCCCACGAGCCCTGGGCAAAAATCGCCTTGGTTTCATTTAGGTAATCCGCTAGGGAAGCGGTATTGGCTTGCACCGGTAGTAGCAAATCCGGCGGAACCGCTACCGGCAAATCGACCGCTGCACTACCCGGAATACCCACCAAACCATTATCACCAACGTCGGTACCATCTAGGGTATTTGTTAACTCCTCACGCGCGTAAAACACACCAAAAGTTAGATTTAGCGTGTCATCAAGTACACTGCCATTAAACTTTAATTCTTGGGTAAATTGATTGCGTTCGGCATCAGGCGCGGCCATGCCGCCACCTTGAAACACGATATTGCCGGCGTTGGGGCCAACACTCACACTCCGAACAGACGTACCGTCGGAATCACCACTAATGCGGATATTGTTCTGGAAAGCAAAGCTGGTAATGCTCTCCATATCAAAGCCAAACACGGGTAAGCGCAGGGTTAGCGCATGCATTTGGTTATCAATCGCGTAAACCGCATCGTCATCGTTTTGGCTGACCGCGAACTTATCGGCCAAGGCAGTGCTGGCGTCGCAGGCAGCTTGCAGATTTTCGCCGCCATCGCCACGATAAACCCCCTGGGTTAAGATCGCGCCACTATTCTGGAATTGACAATTATAGGGGGTGCCGCGCTCATCTATCCGGCTAAAGAAGCTGAAAAAGTCTAGCTCAAGGGTATCGCTAACATCCCAAATTGTGCGCTGAGATACCGCCATGCGGTCTTCATCGAATAAATTATGACTGGAGCTGACATTATCAATATAGCCATCGCTGCGCTTGGTACTCAGCGCAAACCGGGTACTAATCGCGTCACCAGCCCAAGGCACATTGGCGCTTAGCTTGGCGTCTTTGCGACCATCACTACCGAGGGTAAAGCGCCCGTTTAATTCTACTGAGTCAATATGAGGGCGCTTTGAATCAACGAGCAATGCACCGCCAATATTATTTTTGCCAAACAAAGTACCCTGCGGGCCCCGTAGCACTTGGATATTCGCGACATCTACCGCATCGAGAAGCTGGGCATCTGAGCGGGGTACATACACGCCATTTAAATAAATACCCACACCCGGGTCCAGAACCGGGTTACCAGAACGCTGGCCAATTCCGCGAATAAAGATGGCCGGGGCTTTGTAATTGGTTTGCGAAAACTGCAGACTCGGGCTAAGGGTTTCAACATCGGCGATAGAATTAACACCCATCGCCTCGAGGTAATCAGAGCCTAAGGCGGTAACCGCCAGCGGCGTTTCCTGCAGACTCTCTTCCCTGCGCCGAGCCGTCACCACCACTTCTTCTAGCTTTGCACTTGAACGCGGCAGCGGCTCAGCGAAAACAGTATCGACCAGTAAGAACGGTGCCAAGGCAGTTAAACCCAGCACATAGCACGGTATACGCAGCAGCATTAAACGCTCCCCAAATAGAATAAATATTCACAGAGAGCATCCTAGCTTGTTACAGTCAATTAACCAATGTTCTCAGAGCATACATCCCAATATTTCACAACAATTCCGCGTCATAACGCACATACTAAACTAGCCTTGCGCCACCGAAACAAAGCCAATACCTCAGGGATCTTAACGATAGGGCCCGTGCAATTTCCTCACAGATCGTCGAGTCTTTAATTCTGGCGACATCACCGCTGGTTGTTCAGCGGTGACTGGAGTTGGCGGCACGACTACCGCGGAAACCGGCGCCTGAGCCGCCCCCCTGCGCTGCAAGGCCGTCTCGCCGAATTCACCCTCGGCAATAATTGAGCTCAACTCCTGCTCTTCGCTTTCAACTAGCGGAATATAACGTTCGGCGCCGGAACCGTCGTTAGTCACGATATAAGGCGTGATCAATACAATGGTTTCGGTCTTTAAACTGGTGTTTTGCATATTAGAGAACAAGCGGCCAATAAATGGTATCGACTTTAAAAATGGAACACCGCTATTAGATTCCGATACGGTGTTTTTTAATAGCCCGCCGATAAACACTGTTTGCTGATTGTTGGCAATAAACTGAGTAGTCACTTCGGTCGTATTTTTTGACGGAATACCATCATTAACACTGCCGGTACTTATTTGCGGATAAATATCGAGCATGATTCGATCATTATGGTCGACAGAGGGCGTAACTCGCAAAATTACCCCCGACTCCAAAAATTCTACACTTTCGGTGGTCACTTGGTTAATCGTCGTCGTGACTTTATAACCGATTCTCTCCCCCACCACGACTGAAGCTTCTTGATTTTCTAAGGCCAATAATTTGGGTGTCGATATGGTGCGCAGTCGACCGTCAGTTTCAAGCGCATCAAGCAGTACATCGATATTCTTGTTTACCACGTTAACGAAAAACCCTGGTGCGCCAGGCGCGGCTAAGCCTTGCACGCCAAATTGCTTGATTTCACCGGTATCCACTGAAAATAGGCGCGTCCAATCGATGCCGTAAGACAAGCTATCGTTTAGGGTCACCTCTAAAATTTTAGCTTCTATCAAGATCTGGCGCGGCGCGGCGTCAACACGCTTAATTAAATAATCAATTCGCGCTAAAAACTCCGGCGTATCTTCCACCACCAGAATTTTTTGCTCCAACGCCACAGTTAGCTTGCCGTACTTAGATAAATGACTTTGGACAACAGCACCGACAACCGTTGGATTGGCGTAATTAATATTAAAGGTCTTTACCCGCGTAAGCCCATTCGTCGAGCGCGTGCCAATATCAGCTTTTTCAATAATAAAATACGCCCGGCCGCGCTTTTCCGCACCGTAACCGGCAATCTCGGCCGCCGCCCGAATCGCCTCATCGAGGGTGACATCGTATAAATTAAATGAAATATCGCCATCCACATCTTTGGCCAACATAATGCTAACCCGACCTTTCTGCGAAAACATTGCCATGACATCGGCAATCGGCGTGCTCTTCGCACTCATGGAGAAACGTTCATTTTTACTGGCGGCATTACTCATCGAACTCAACATCACTAACAGCACAAGTGCAATTAGCCAGTGCATGCTGGAGACGCCCCGTGGCAATCGACATACTAATTTCTTATTCATAATCACTTCTCATCGCCACGATAAACTGCTGCGCTGTACTCGACGCCGCCCTTGCCAAAAATAACACCCTGTTCACTAATGCTAAGTATTGTATAACCATTGACCACGGCGCCCGCCTGCAACAGCTGCCCATCTACATTAGCCGCTCGATAGCTCCCAGCCACCATTATCGCTCGCACTGTCGGTAATTCTGTACTTGTTACACTCGCTTTCGCTCCCATCTGCTCAGCGGCAATTTCTGGCCAAAGAAACGGATTGTATTCTGGCAGCGAACGAACATCGCGGGTTTGTGCGCAAAGCAAATTTGCGCACATACTCATCATAAATAGTAACAAGCCAAATTTACGACACATTAATTAATTATCCGGTAACTGGCCATGCGCAACTTCATTTGTAACGCGCTTCCAGATCGATCACTCGGGTCAGAAGAAATGGTAAGTTGATCAATCACAATAAAACCTAATTCTTTATTAATAGCTTGCAAACAGTTAAACAAGCTAAAGTAATCCCCCGAGAAGCTCACCTCAAAGGGCAGTTCTCGAAATTGCATAATATCCTTACTCGCCAAGGGCCGCACACTGTCTAATTTAACTTGCTGCTGCCACGAGATACTCTGCAGAACGCCAATAACATAGCCTTCCATTTGTTTAGCCGGAATCGCACCACTACTACCAAAAAGACTTTCTTCTATTGATTTTATATTGGCATAGCGCTGCGCCAACTGTTGGTCAAGATCAACGCCGTGGGTCATCGCATTAACCAACATTAGATTACTCGCCTTAATAGACTGATAATTCAGCCAAAGCGGTTTAACAACATATAAACTCAAGGCTGCCACCAAAAGTAACGCCAATCCACCGCCTAATAAGCGGATAGATCGAGGGTCGAGGCTGCCGACATCGTCGCGATTCATTTTCGCTCACCCTCGCCGGCCACAATAACGGCAATATCAAAATGGACAATCTGCCCCTTATCATGGGGCCGCAGATCTGAGCGCAGCACCCTCACTGAATCTACCTCCGGCTGCTTTAAAAGCTGGGCGACAAAATCGGAAAGTTTGACGTAATTTTGCGCGTAGCCTTGCAACTCTAAATGCGTTTCAATTTTCCAGGCTTTTGCCGGATTATTCGCGTCTTTTTGCGGCAAAATAATAAAATAACCATTTGAGCTGGCCTGCTGAGACTGCTCGACCATACTACCTGCCCGCCCAAACTCCAGTGACGAAAGCCAGACACTATCCGCCGCCAGCGCGCGATCCAATGCCAACAATAAATTGGGAGCGGTTTGGCCGCCACGAAAGCCGCGGAGCACGGTTAACTGGCCAGTCATCACGTCTATTTGGGCATCTAGGGCCTTTATTTGGTCGCTTTGCATATCCACCATATACTGCTGGCTAGATAAAATTTTAGCTTTTTTCTTTTCTTGGCTAGTTAGACTCAGCAAAACAAGCATCACAAGCGCAAACAGAACGACTAAGCCCGCGATCGCTACGCCACCGCGAAATAGATCGCGTTCGAGCGCACGTTGGCGACGATAATCTTCCGGTATTAGATCAAACTCGGTCACTTATCCAGCCCCTTTAAACCTTCGCCGCGCAACACTAAACCCCGCAGTGCTAAGCCGCTAGCAACCGCTAGACAGTGGTCGTGAAGATGATCGGGAATATTCAAAAATTTTTGCAGAGCGTCGTAGCGCGCGATCGGATAGAGGACATGTACCGGAATTTTGACAAGTGTGCTCAATAAGTGGCCAGCCAAGGGCCAGTGGGCCGCACTTCCCAGCAAGAATATATGACGTATTGGCTCCCCGCGAGTTTGCGATGCGGTGTAGCTCATCGCCCGATTTATTTCGTCCACTAACTTAACGAAAAGTGGTTTTAATATTTGTATTAGCGTATCGGAATGTTCCTCCAACAAGGCTTGTGCATCAAACTGATCGTCAACACCCAAGTTCAGTTCACGATAAAGCATGCGCTTAGCAAAGGCCTGATCCACCTCCAGCGCCTGACAGAGCTGGTCAATAACCTGGACTTCGCCCAACGCCACTTCTCGGTCTAGCAATAGACGCCGCCCTGAGTGCACAGACAAATAGGTCTTTTCCTGACCAAAGGTTATCGATAAATGATTATCGCGTTCGCTCGAGCTGCTCGTTACCGCCAGTAGGCGATTCAGCGCCACAGGGCCTATTTCCAAGGCATCGGCGGTTAAACCCGCTTTACGTAAAAATTCAAGATAACGGATAACCGCATCGCGGGGACTCACCGACACTAAAGCGAGGTTTTCCGCATTGCTCGATTGCGTACGCACGGGTAGATAGTCGATAACATAATCAGCAAGGTCGCCAGTTAAACGCTCGCGCATTTGATTTGTTATTGCTTCTGCCTCATTTTGCGCCTTGTTTAAGCGGTAATTGACGTACATTAGCTTAAAATATTCTGGCGGCAGACAGCTGTGCACCCGCGTGCCTTTAAAGTCCTTAGCTAAAACAGGTTTTAGTAACTGCTTGAGCCGCTCGGGCGAAGCGATCAAGTCCTCTCGACCACCGTCAAAAACAACGGTAGCGGCGGCACTGGCCCTAGGCACCCCATCATCGACACTGAATTGCACAAGGTTTACCGCCTCGTCCATCAGTTCAAGGCCGATTGCACTATAAGAATTGCGAGCCGATGACCACCGCGGCAGTTTATTTAAAAAACGCATGGAGTAAATGCCAATATATATCCCGCTAAGTCTGGGGCCACGAAGCGATCATCGCCGAAATTAACCATAGCCCCCTCACCATTTATTATTGTCATATTTACGATGGAGCACATACTCCTCTGTGGCAGACCCTAGACAGAGCTGCGTAATAAGCAAGCTCAGTATAGTACAAAAAAACAGATATCATCCTTTAAAATAAGCTTATTTCCTGAATACTGGTAGTTTTAATCTAGCCCTATTCGCCAGTGCTACACAACGCGCTACACTGTATTAAAATATACTGTCATATTGGCTAAACAAAATGCGGGCCCCTACCACTCAATATAAACCTATTGGCAGCAAGCAAGGCTTCACCCTCCTTGAGATACTGGTCGTTGTCGTGCTGATCGGTATTTTGAGCGCTGTAATAGTCGCCAGGGACCCTGGCTCTGCAGAACGCAAGCTCCAGCGCGCCGCCTTTGAGGTAAAATCGGCAGTACTCGTGGCGCGCACCGAGGCCATGCGCACAGGCGATAGTTACGGTCTCATTGCCAACACCAGCAGCCAAACCATCAAAACCTACCACCTGAACGATACTATTTGGCCCCCGATCATTGAATACACAGTACGCCACCCCCAAACCAAAAATCTCCTAGTACTGCAATTCGGCGTATCAGAGGCATTAAAGGACGTCAGTCTCAGCAGCGTCAGCATCAGCCCGAAACCGAGCGCCGCTTCATATAACAATATGTTCGGTTTCGACGCGGCAGGCATGCCCAACTATTATGATGGCTATGATTTCGGCCGACTCAACATTGCGACATTTACCATTAGCGCCGGCGGCCGCAGCAAAACAATCATCGTCAACCCCGACACTGGTAGAGTGGTAATACAGCCATGAAGCCCAGCTGCCGCAAACAAAGTGGCATGACTTACGCCGAGGTCATGATGGCAGTTTTGCTATTAAGCATCCTGTTAGTACCCACAATGGATGCTTTGCGTACAGCTGTGCGAGGCAGCGACATCCATACAAAGGCCGCCATTGACCACTACCTGTTAATAGCCAAAATGGAAGCGGTGCTGGCCAGGCCCTACAGTGAACTTGCCGCCCTAGCGGGTGATGAAAGCATTGCCACCAGCCTCAGTGACAGTGTCATTAGTAGCGACGGTCGCAGTTTACAGCGACAGGTATACATCGCCCCCCACGACGCCGACAATGCCGATGCCGATGATAATCTGCGCACGGGCGTTGACCCCGGCATTATCTGGGTGAAGGTTAGCATTGCCAATACCAATAAATCTGTTCAGAGTTTGGTCATAGAATGAATATCAAGCGCGCAGCCAGCATCGACCAAGGTATGACCCTTTTCGAATTGATGGTCGCCCTCGCCATGACAAGCATGCTAATTGCCGGTCTGGGTGGTATCGTTAGCCAAGCACTGCAAGCCCAAAGTATAACCGCCCGGCGCAATAGCGTAAGCGACGATGCTCACTTTGCGATGGAACGCATGACCAGCGCAGTGCGCGGCAGCCATTTACTCATACTCCCCTTAAAAGACAAGCCAGCAACCCCTTGGCGTGAACACGTTCGCGAACAGTATATTCCCGCCCAAGCACCGGAATCTGGCAGCGTTTTTGCCAGTGCCGTACTCGCGGTCAGCCTCGACCACACGATTGATAGAAATCGGGACGGCTGGGCCGACGCCAACAATGACAAAGACTTCGTTAATCTCGATGCCCAATCTTGGCGCGGTCCCGATGAGCCAGAACGCATTGACGAGGACTGGGGCCCCGACATGAACCAAGACGGCGCCCCTGGCCTCAAGGGCATTGACGATAACGGCGACGGTTATATCGACAACTCGCTGGCGTTGCCGCCCTCAGCTGATGACGACGAAGACGGCAGCGCCGACGAAGACCCCCAGAACGACATTGACGACGACGGCGACGGAGGTGTTGACGAAGACACCTCGGGTGATATGAATGGCGACGGCCAAGGCCAAACCTGCATATTATTTATTTGCACCCCAATTGCCGGCGACAGCTTCGACGACGACGACGACACCCTCGACAATGAAGACCATATCGACACCGTCGCCTACTATATTGTCGGTAATCAGCTCATGGAGCGCTGGCCCGCCCTAGTCGACAAAAATGCCGATGGCAAGGTCGATGGCAAGGACTACACCGAGTCTGTTATTGCCGATCAGGTGCGCTGGTTCAAGGTAGAGCGCCTTGCACCCAATGGTGGCCAGCAAATGGTGGAAATTTCACTTGAACTTGGCAGCGACGACGTAGTAGTA
>NZ_JBFJWS010000135.1:0-8418 GCF_041623545.1 Zhongshania sp.
AAGTTTGCCAATTTTTGATTTCATATGTCAGGCTTGCCTAGTGATAATCAAGTTATAACTAAATAGCGAGTTCAGAGTAATTCCGAATAGTAAAACGGACTTTAGTTCAGCTTAGTCAATAAACTAGCGATTTCAAACTTGCTTACCAAGATTGGTGCAGGGATGTGCCGAAGAACGTGGAATCCGCATTTTCCATTTTTGATTAGGAAAATTTAGGGATTCTTGCCGACCTAAATTAGATACATACCGACAACTGAACTAATGCTTTGCTGTTTCGCAAAGCCTGCGCTGATGGCATAGATAAGGTATTGCGAGGGAGGGAAGTGCTATAGTGGCAGTGTTGGTGGCTGATTAATAAGTCAGCTTGTTCGAACTGTGCTTTGTTGTCCCTGCGGACTATCGTTTTCCGCCTTTGTGCCGCTGAAATTGAACTCCCCAGTCTTACCGATAATTTCTTAGCGATAAATGTTACTGGGGAGTATCTATTCAATTTTTTACACTATTTGAATCTACGGTTAGCCTCTCTTTAGATAGGGTCGGTTGTAGCACTGGGTGAATAATCTTTAGCAATTGTGTCGCGAGTCCGCTAGTGAATTCAAAGCCTGTGGCTTGATTTCCGCCAACATGGGCGAGAATCACACCAAAGAACCGGTCGCCGATATAAAAGGTGAATATCGCATTCCTATTCACGGCTTCGCTGCCGATAAGGCGCCCGCCAGCGCCGTAAGATTTAATGCGATGGTCGCCGGTGCCGGTTTTGCCGCCCACTTGTATTGGCGTGCCGGTGGCGTCGACAAAAAGGCCCTTTAAGCGTCTTGCCGTGCCGTTTTCTACTACGCCGGCGAGGGCATTTCGGACGGTTGCACTCACTTCGGCTGATAGTACTCGGGTGCCAGTGGGCGGGATGTATTCAAACTTGGCCTCATAGGGCGTGCCCTGGGCAAAATGTAAGCTATCGATTTGGCGAAAGGGGATTCGCATGCCGTTGTTGATAATAATACCCATCAACTCCGCTAGGGCAGTGGGGCGGTCTGCCGATGCACCAAGGGCCGTGGCATAGGAGGGCACTAAACTACTAAACGGATAGCCCATGCGCTGCCATTGCTGGTGGATCGCGACAAAGGCATCGCGCTCCAGAAGTATGCGAATACTTCGGTCTTGGGCGCGTTGCTTCCGCGATTTCGTCAGCCAGGTGTAGGCGTCCTGGCGAAGTGCTGCGCTTTCCTCAATGATTCGGTCATAGTTGATTTCAGTGTTTTCGAGCAGGTACTTAACCAGCCACAGCTCCAAGGGGTGCATATGTGCTAGGTAGGCGCGGTCGTTGCTATTGAAACGCTCAGGATCAAATTGGCGATATAGCTTTGCAACGTCGACGTCCGTCAGCGCTTCTTCACTTAGTCGCGAACGTAGAAACTCCAGTAATGCGGCCTCATCAGCTTCCGGGAGAACGGAGCGGAAGGCCATCGTCAATCGGCCAGGGAATGGTTTGGTCCTACTCGCTAAGCGCTGAATAATTTCCTGATGATTTAGCTTGCGGTATTTGCTGTAGAACTGATTGAGGTAGATCTTGCCTTCAAGATCGGCAAAGCGCCCTAAATAGTCTTTGCGCCGTGGATCCGTGCGATCGAGTAAGAGCTCGCGGGAGCCGGGAATCTCCATTGAGTAGTAGCGCGTGACGTCGCGCATCATACGAATAAATACGAGGTTAACTGAGCGGTTTAAGGCTTCAGCGACGGTCAGTACACGGGCGTTGTCCTGTTTGTCGAAGTTGCTGAAGGTGTGCAGTCCACCGCCAGTAAAGAATGATTCCGCGGGACTGGCGGAATAGCTGCGCTGCATCGCGGCGTCCAGCAAGGCATGTAACGGTGTGTTGGGATCGGCGATAAGTCGGTCGAGTGTCCACTGGCGCAGTGGGTCTTCGGCGACTTTGCGCGCAAATGCGAGGTCCTTTGGGGCGAACTCACGGTATTTTAGGTAGACCTTTTCAATGATGTCTAAATAGGAAATCAGGGTGCGCAGTTTAGCCGTCGAGCCCAAATCAAGTTTTGAACCGGCGTTCATATCAAAGGGCAGATCGAGGTTGTCAGTCTGCACCCGCAGCACATTCCCGGTCGGTGTGCGCTCATAGAGTAATACACTGTAATTCAGCGCGGTTAACTGTCCTTCACGGAGAAGCTTTTCGCCAAGCAGGCCGGATTGCTTCGCGTAGTCTAGGTCGGTTGCCTGCTTTAGCAATTGGGCAATCTCTACTTGAGTGTCTCCAGCGAGGGTAGATTGTACGGTGAGATCGAGGCGATCGAGACTATACAAACTGCGCACGCCTAGCAGGTTCATTAACTCGTTACGTACATTATTGACTGCTTTTCTTGAAATAAAGGACGCTGCTACTTGGTTGCGGTCGCGCTCGACGAAATGAAGTTTCTGCGCCAGTGCCGCGTCCCGGAGTTTTTCGCTGATAACGCCGTTACTGGCAAGGATTCGCAAATAACTTGTGGTCAGTGTTTCCAGTTCGTCGCGACCGTCAAGTAGATAAAAAGAAGGGCGGCGTTGTGACAACAGCAAGCTTAAAGCGGCTTTAAATACTCGTGCTTTCTCCTCGATACTGACCGCGTCGCTGGAGGCGGTTAGCGCATGATTGGCGTAGGCGAAATCAATCCCGTACCACTGTTTGAGGCCGTCACCAATGCCGTGGATTTCGCCGTGGCCGGCCCGACCAGAAAGCGGCGTCGAGTTGAGGTAGCTCAGCGCTATCGCTTTTCGTGCATCGCGGCCGCTTAGCCCCGAGTGGTAGTGGCGCACGCTGGCGGAGACGATCTGCTTAAGCTTGTCGCTGTGGTCTGTGGTCATACCATTGGGCGAGTAGCGGTATTTTTCCATCTGGGTGGCGAGTGTACTGCCCCCAGGGCCGCCCTCGCCTGGGTGGAGAACGCGTGAAAGTGCGGCTTGCGCCAGCCGGTCCCATTCCACCACGGGGTTTTTTGTCGGGTGTTGGTCAACGAGCAGCTCGCGATTTTCAATGAATAGCAGCGGCTTGAGTAATAACGGGGGAATATCCTTAAACTCGCGATATACATTCTCAGGTTCCCGTGAGGAAAACAGTGTATTGCTGTTGCCGCCTAAAATGCTCAGCCCGGTTTGGGCGCGCTCGCGATACGGCGGGTTGCCGCCCCAGCGGCTGTACTGCAGTAGTCGCTCAGAGAAATTCGCCTGTTTGCTGATGCGATAGCCATTGTTCTGCAATCGCGTAATAAACTCTGGAAGACGCGTATAGCCGTTTTGGATGTTGTAAGGGCCGTGATTGGGAAACCAAGTTACCTCGGCGGGGCCTTCTTTTAGTTCAAAATTGAGGCTGGCTGCCAACTTGCCGAAATATCGCGACTGGAAATAGGAGGTGTGGTACTCAAAAATACCGACGAAAATTACCACCATTAAGGCAGCGAGGGCGATGTATAAAATAGATTTTTTTAGGCGCGTTCGGTTAATCACAATAGTAAAGCCAGCTTAGGTCAGGTTAATTCATCTTTTAAATGATAGCCCTGTAAATCGATGGGATTTGCAGGGGGAATCGGCTGCGGAGCATAATGCAGCGCCAAGTTCTTCGATAGGGCTTTCACAGGTTTATTTTTAATGGCGGTATTGGTTTAGCCCCAGCGAAGTATTGTGGAGCATCTCAATATCAATTTCATCCCTATCGAAGGGAGGCAATGAACATCAGATCATTGCCTCCGCTTTATCTACCCTCTACGGGGGGGATTATTAAGTTGCTGTTGTCGAGGCGGCGTGTCCTACAATTTCATTAACAAAGCGCGGAAATAAGGCGCGTGGCAGGTCGTGACCCATGCCGGGTATAAGTTCTAGTCGCGCACCGGGAATCTTCTGAGCGGTATCAATACCCGCTTGAACCGGCACCAAAACATCGTCTTTGCCATGTATGACTAATGTCGGTACCCGTATTTTTGTGAGCATGGCTGAGCGATCGCCGCTCGCTATAATTGCCGCCATTTGCCGGCCTAAACCCTGAGGGTAATAGCTTCGGCGGTATGCGGCCAATAGACGTTCCTCTAAGGCCGCATCATCCAACGGATAAGCGGGGCTGCTGATCATCTGCCAAGTACGTTTCGCGTTCACTAGATAGGCCTGCTCGCCAGTTGCCGACTTGCGGGTAAGTTGCAATAGCACCTTGGCGCTCGGTTGCGGTAGTGATTGTGCGCCGCTTGAAGACATAATTGATGTCAGGCTTATGGTGCGTTCAGGGAAGGAGGCGGCTACGAGTTGGGCAATCATACCCCCCATAGAGGCGCCAACAATATGGGCTGACGCGATGTTTAAATAGTCCATTAAGCTAATCAAATCTTCAGCCATATCATGGAGCTGATACGGAACTTTGAGGCGCAAGCCAAGACGACTTCTCAGCATCAATTGCCATGGGCGAGGGGCGCGAGAACCTTCAAACTTCTGTGATAAGCCGATATCGCGATTATCAAAGCGTATTACCCGAAATCCCTTATCTGCAATGGCGGCGCAAAATTCATCTGGCCAAGAGTGCATTTGCATTCCTAGGCCCATAATTAACATCATGACCGGGGCATCTGTGTTGCCAAACTCCTCGTAGGTGAGCGATAAGCGGCTGGTTTGTGCGAGTTTCTCGGTCATGTTTTGTAGATCCACAGAAGCAATGATGTTAATTAACGCATGAGCGTTATGTTCGTTAGGAGCTGGGTAGCGTATTGGCGGAACGCAAAATGTCTAGTTTGAAATGAATCGCTATTCCAAAATCCAGAGGCCATCGCCGGTGTAGCGTTCGGTGACCAGAATGGCCACTTGATCAAATAGCGGTGGCCCGGCAATGATCACGCTTGATGGCTGCGCGAAGATATTGTTTGCGGATTCCTGAAGCAAGTTGCCCTCTAAATCGATTTGGAACAGGCTGCCGTCCTGCCAGTCAGTGACGATTAGCGTGTCTCCGACCACTGTCAGGTCATCCATGATGCCGCGTGGCGCGATATTTTCTGGGGTCCCAGGGCTGCCATCGCTATTGATTGCCACCCGGGTAACTTGTCCGCCAAAACCGGGACGATAGTGAGTGACGTAAAGGCTTGTGCCGGTATGGACTATGCCATTGGGAAAGTCTGGCAATGTTGCCAGCCAGGTGCTCTGAGATAAAACGAGGGTCGGATCAGTCGGGTCGATCGCGAGGTGGACGATTTTGGGTTCTACCGCGACGGGGCCATCGGTCACGTATAAGCCGCTGGCGGTCGTTACTATCCCGTTTGGCAGAGTCATGCCGCTTAGGGCGAAGCTAAATTCGGGGGTGGCGAGTGGATCATCCAGTGACATGGTGTACAGGCCGGAAAAGTCGGTGGGCCCACCGCTGCCAGAACAGAGCGCGTATAGCGTGCCTTTATCTTCGGTTAGACCGCTGCAGCCGCTGCCCTCGGGTAGAAGGGCGTCGGCACGATAATCCTGGCCATCGCGATGTATCTCGTACAGGTTCGACTGGCCGCTGACGAATAGACGGCCATTGGAGGTGAATAAGCTATTTTCCAGCTGGGGGAGATTCACCAGCTGGCGTGGCGTGCCGCAGTCTAGGCAAATATCCTGAGCTGCTGTACTACTTGCCGCATAGGGGCTTCCGCTACCTTTGCACGCCGACAATGCGACAGAACTGATGGCGATAATGATGGGTAAAAGGTACTTCATGGTGCGACCATTATGGGTAGGTCGATCGTGCCGCTGATCGAATATAGGTTAGTAAGCCAAGCGGAATGACTCGTATTGTTGAAGGCGTCGTAGTCGCCATAGAGCAGAACCCCGATTTGGTCCCCAGCTTTTAATACTTCGCCGACGCCAATGAGCTGTTTGTCAGTGTGATCGCCGTTGCGCAAGGGCGCTACTTGATCGTCGATGAGGCGTGGACTGCTGTCACCGGTGGACAATACGCCGATGCCAACAAAGGCGACGACATTGCTCATTGGCACGCTAGGCGTCACCGTGACATTCGCAATGGGAATGCCCGCGAGTACTAAATTGGTTTCGCTGATCGCCGTGGCCAGCGGTATAAAGGCCGGGGCGTTGCCACCGTAGTTATTTTGCACAGCGGTGATGGCGGTGGTGGCTAGGGTTACACGGTAGGTTTCGGTCGCAACAGGTATATGACTGAGGGCTGCACCGTTATCGTCGTCAAGTCCGATGCAGACCTTGGGGATGTGCGCTGCCGCGCCAGTCTCGCCTTTAAGTTTCTCGGCGAACCACGCGTGTTTGGCCTCTAAGGTATCAATGCTCCCGCAGCGCGTCGCGCCCAACGGAGCCTGTACATCAAGCGGCGGGCCGATATAGTGGCCGTGTTGATGGGTAATCAGGCGGACATCGCCGCCCAATGAATTGAGAAATCGGAAATTCTCCATCGCGTTGTTTAAAGGGAAAAGTAAATCGCGCTGTCCCTGTGTTAATAAGGTGTCTACTGGGCGCACCCAGAATGCGTCGCTTGGGTCCTTGTGTCGCGCCTCATAAGCGCCCATACCATGGGCGCCGAGAAACTGGAGTACGGCAGGGTCTAACTCCTCTGCAAACCGCACGGAGGGATCGAAGCCGGCTTGTTGGCAAGCTTGGTTGAGCTCGTCAGAAAAGGTTCGATCACCGGCGGCAATGGCAGAGAAGCACAGCCCGAAATCCCATAACTTTTTGATTACGCCATTGGGTGCAAGGGAGTCGGGCAGGTCATACCAGGTGACACTGGGGGTGATCGCGTCTAGGCGGTCATCAAATGCCGCTAGTGCTAACTGGTAGCCGCCGCCATAGCTACCGCCGATGGCCCCCACTAAAGGGTTGCCGTCCAAGGCTCTAGACAGCGCGAGATTACTCTCGGCCCAGTCGAGAACGGCAATGGCATCGCGCACTTCATACTCGGGGTCCATAACACGAATGGCACCGGCCGAATCGTGGAAGCCGCGCTCATCAAAGCTAATTACAGCGTAGCCCTCTTGCCAGAAACGCTGCACTTCAGCATCAATGGCCACAGAATAAAAATTCGAACTGTCGAAGGGCGCTTGGGTGTCGGCTTCGGTGACTCGGTCGCCACCCCAGCCGTGGCTATGGAGAATGAGTGGGTAAGTAGTGCCCGCGGCATGCTCTGGAATAAACACTGTCGCCGCAATTGCCGTGGTGGAAGCGCCGCTCGCATTGTCGACGACAGGGGATTCGATCACAACGTCGCGCGCCGAAGCCGCAATCATCACAGGCTTATTTTCAGACACATTGGCATTGCGGGTACTAGAGCTACTGGAGCCGCCGCATGCCGTCATAGTCGAAACGAGGAGTATGGTAAGCGCGCTTCTCGATACCATTTTTATGATTGCTGTATTTTTTTGCATACCGAATAGTATAGGTCGCTCTTTAAACACTCAAGTTGAGCTGCGTTATCTGGTTTATTTTGTCTGCGGAGAGTTCTAGCAGGTAAACAGAAGATAAAGGCAGGTCGATATTGGCTGTCGTATACTGTCGCAGTATTGAGCTTATAAGTAGGGAATAATGGATATCGAGCGCATAGACCTCAACTTGCTGGTGGTGTTTAGTACAATCTTTAGCGAGGGTGGCATTACACCGGCCGGTAAGAAATTACACCTAAGCCAGTCGGCGGTGAGTCACGCTCTGTCGCGCCTTCGTGAGGCGTTTGACGATCCTTTGTTTGTTCGCAGTGGTCAGGTGATGCAACCAACGCCCACCGCGCGGAATTTATACCAACGAGTTCAGCCGCTACTCAGTAATCTAAGGCAGACCTTAAACGACTTCTCCTCATTTGATCCTGCGCTTTCAGAGCGTAGTTTTACCATTGGCGTGCGTGAGCCTGTGGAGTCAGTGGTGTTGCCGGTTATTGTTAGGAGGCTCTTAGAAATCGCTCCGCAGATTCGTATTTCAACCGTGCGTTTAGACCGTGGCAATCTCGAGGCGGATCTGAAGTCGGGTGTTTTTGACGTCGCGATTGACGTTTTGCAGGCGCTGTCGGGCAGTGTGCGCCACAGTAAGCTGCAAGACGATGACTTGGTTGTGGTTGCCCGCAATGGCCACCCTGTTTTGGCTCAGAGTGCGAGCTTAGATTTAGCGCGGTTCCTTACTCTGGAACATATTCAAGTAAGCGGCCGTCGTGCGGGGCGGGGAATTGAGGATATCGAGTTGAACAGGCTCGGGCATGAACGAAATATCCGCCTTCGCTGCCAGAATATAAACGCGGCACTCTCGGTGGTCTCGAATTCTGATTTGGTTGTGTCGGCCGGTTATGCCTATGCACAGGAGGCGGTGCGCGATGCCAAATTGGTGGTCTTGCCGTTCCCTATTGAAGTGCCGTCATTGAGCCTATTCCTTTACTGGCACCAGAATGTAGACTGTGACCCGGCCAGTCTGTGGTTTAGAAGCTTCATTACC
>NZ_JBFJWS010000136.1:0-8344 GCF_041623545.1 Zhongshania sp.
GCCGAAATGGCGGTGGTGCGCAATTTACTCCGCGAACTGCCACATATTGCAAACTTGGGGCTTCTGGCGGGGGAGCGCTATCATCTCTCTGCCTATGGTATTTGGGGCTTTGCGCTGGCCAGCAGCCCCACGGCGCGTAAAGCTGTGGAATTATCGCAAACCTACCAAGAGCTGACCTTTGTATTCTCTGGTTTTACGGTAGAAGAGCATGATGATTATGCGATTCTTGTTTTTGATAACACTGATGTTCCCGATGATGTGCGCCTGTTCTCCATTGAGCGCGAAATTCACGCTGCCATGATCATTATCCGTGAAATGATCGGCAACAATATGGGCGAGGAGTGGGTGAGGTTTCAGCACCCGCGCCCGGAGAATGCGGAGTTGTATGATCAGTGCTTTAGAGGCCGAGTGGATTTTGCTGCCGAGCGCAATGAACTGCTATTTCCGCGCAGCGCATTAGATAAGCCCCGCGCGGTGGGCAATACCGCTACCGCGAGCTTGTTAGACAAACAGTGCTCAGAGCTTATCGCCAAGCGCAGCGCGCGGCGCGGCTTGTCGGGCAAGGTGCGAGATATTCTGCTGCGTCAGCGACCGATGTCAATGGACATGGAGTTAGTGGCCGACGCCTTGTGCATGACCTCGCGGACCATGCGCCGTAAATTGGCCGCCGAAAACACTTCATTCCGCCAACTGGTCGATGAAATTCGGCTGAGCCTTGCAGAAGAAATGCTGACCGGTACTCGGCTGAGTGTTGAACAAATTGCCGAGCGCTTAAATTACGCCGATGCCTCGAGTTTTTCCCAAGCGTTTAAGCGCATGAGTGGTCATACGCCGGGCATGCTGCGTAAGCAGGGCCAAGGCGCGGCGTGATCACCGCGTTTACCCCGCCTTAGGCTTCGCTTACAGCTGGAATCGCGTCTTTCGCGGGAATAAAACTCATCGCTCGTTCCGTTAAGGCGGTAATCGTCAGGCTTGGGTTTACTCCAAGATTAGCCCCTAACATTGACCCGTCACAGACGTAGGCATTGTCATAGCCAAACAAACGGTTTTGGCTGTCGATCACGCCGGTCTGCGCAGAGCTACCCATGCCACAGCCACCCATGCAATGCGCGGTGGTGGGAATATTAAAAAACAATTCCGATACCATGCTCGCGCCGATACCATCGAGCTGCTTGGCGCTGTCGGCAACAAATTTATTTGCGGCGGGAATAAACGAGGGAATGGGTTGCCCCTCGGTTTGTAACACCTTGGTAAACGGGAAATACCAGGGCCGCCGGTAGCGCATATTCAAATGGCCGTCGATGGTTTGCATGCACAGAAAGATAATGGTTTGCTTGGCAAAGCCAAAGGGGTTGCAGCCGCGCAGGGTTTTTATCGGATGCCGAAGCAATGAGGCAAGCAAGGTGAAAAACCACAAAAAAGTCCGGCCTATACCCGGTGTGCCGCCCGTTAAGGGGGTAAACAATAAGCTGAGCAAATCGTGACCTTTGCCGTAGCGAGTCGCTTCTATATGGGTGTATTCATCTAAATAAAATCCAGAACCGATGGCCACGCCCTTCGACATATCTTCGCCGCCGGGAAAACGCAGCGCCAATAAAGACTCAGCGTTGGTGCGCACCCGATTGCCCAGCTCATCGGAGATCTTTGGCATGGCGCCAGATTGTTTGAGTTTAAATAATAATTCCTGAGTGCCTAGCGAGCTTGCCGCGAAAATAATTTTTTTGGCGGTGAAGCGCTTTCGGTTTTTAGAAAATAAGGCGGTGCCGTGCTGGGTAAAAACCTCATAGCCGTCTTTGCCATCGCTGTTGTGTAAAGGCCGTACATCGCTTACGCGGGTTTCTTCATGAACCTCGGCGCCTTTGGCTTCAGCTAGATAAAGATAATTTTTATCCAGGGAATTTTTAGCATTGTGTACGCAGCCAGTCATGCAACTGCCACAGCCAATGCAGCTGTGGCGCTCTGGGCCTTCGCCGTTAAAGTAGGGGTCGGGGTAGCGTTTGCCGCCGCTGGTATCGTCGGCATCACCAAAGAACACGCCAACGTCGGTGGTGTAAAAAGTATCGCCGCGGCCTTGATGTTCGGCCATTTTCTGAAGGGCGTGATCGGCTGCAGCGAGGCGTCGATTTTTGTTCACGCCAAGCATTTTTTTCGCGGTGGCGTAGTGCCCGGGCATCACCGCCTGCCAGTCGTCTAGGCCGCGCCAGCTGCCGTCGGTCCAAACCGATTCTGGTGGTACGAGTAGAGTGTTGGCATAGGTTACCGAGCCACCGCCCACGGCATTGCCGTGCAAGACCATAACATGGCGAAAAAAGCGCAGACTAAAAAAGCCTTTCAAGCCCAGCATTGGCCGCCACAGAAAATCCCATATCTTCCAATTGGTCGACGGCATATTTTCTGGGCTCCAGCGTCGGCCCATTTCCATTACACCAACCCGATAGCCCTTTTCTGTTAGGCGCAGGGCAGAGACACTACCGCCAAATCCTGAGCCAATAATAATCACATCGTAATCGTAGTGCTGACTCATGGTGTGGCCTCTGTGCTTGGCGTAGAGAAAATATAATCTGACTGTTTAAAGTCGCGATTGCGGCGCCGGAAACTAAAGGTAAAGCCAGGCCATAGCTGGGTGATTTTACCTGAGCGGTGCTTATACCAGCTGTCGCAACCGTTGGCCCACACTGAACCACCAAGCCGGGTTTGCAGCTCGCGATTATAGGTATCTTGAACTTCCTCGCGCACTTCCACTGTTGTCGATGACGCCTCGTCTGCGGCCTCAAGAACTCGGCTGATGGCCGCGATCTGAGTTTCGATCATGTATACCATAGAGCTGTGCCCTAAGGTGACATTGGGGCCAACAATAAAAAAGAAATTTGGAAAGCCGTGCACACTTGAGCCCAAATAGGCTTCTTCGCCATCGGCCCACACATCGGCTAACACGCGTCCGTCGCGACCATGGATCATGGTGGCAATGGGGTTCTCGGTGGCGTAAAAGCCGGTGCCAAAAATAATGCAATCGACCTCGCGCACGCTACCATCGTTACTAATAATACTGGTGCTCGTAATTTCGCGAATGCCGCTGGTTTCCACTTCAACATTGGGTTTTTGTAGCGCGGGATACCAATCATTTGAAATCAAGATTCGCTTGCAGCCGATCGGAAATGTCGGTGTTAGCTTGTTGCGTAAATCTGGGTCGGCAACTTGACGACGAATATTCCATGTTGCGGTGATGCGAAAAATTTTCATCAGCGCGGGGTGCAAAACCATACCGAGCACCCGCATTTCATTTTGACAATAAATTTTGGCCCGCAGCAATTTACGGGTGAACGGCAGGCGCTTAAAAAGCCATTTCTCAACGCGGTGGTAGGCGCGGTCGTGGCGGGGAATAATCCAGTTTGGGGTGCGCTGGTAAACCGAAAGTTTTGCGGGCTTATCGGCAATTTGCGGCACAAATTGAATAGCCGAGGCGCCGGTCCCAATAACGGCGACTCGCTTACCGTCGAGGGAATAATTGTGGTCCCAAGTGGCGGAATGAAAATGATGGCCGCCAAAGTTTTCGACGCCAGGAATATCTGGCAACTTGGGCTCCGCTAAACCGCCATTGCCGCACACTACAAAACGGGCACGGAAATCGCCGCCGCTGGTTTTGACCAACCAGTGGCCAGTGTCTTGCTGATAATGCGCCGCCGTGAGGCTATGAGAAAAGCGGATGTGGGGCCGCAGATTCCACTTGTCGGTCACGTTCTGCAAATAGGCTTCTAGCTCCGGCTGCGTTGGGTAAACCCGCGACCATTCCGTGTTTGGTTCAAAGGAGAAAGAGTAAAGATGCGAGGGCACGTCGCAGGCGGCGCCGGGATAGCGGTTGTCTCGCCAGGTGCCGCCGACGTCGTTGGCGCGTTCAATAATAATAAAATCATCAATGCCCATTTCTTTTAAACGAATAGCCATGCCCAGACCTGCAAAACCAGTGCCGACAATTACTAGGCGAGTGTTAGTACAGATGTCGCTATTAGTTAGTGGTGGATGGCTCATATCAGCGGCCTGTTATTGTTTTGGTAGAGGGTGAATTTGCAGCCTCTATCCTAAAGCCGAACAAATAAACCACCATGCGCCTAACGGACATAACTGTAGAATTTCGGACATAGTGGGTTTCGTCATTTATGACTGTGGCAGTGGCGAGGCTCAGTGGTCTATGGATGCCGGATCAAGTCCGGCATGACGGAGGTGTGGGGTCGTGCCGGACCTCGCGCAGGTAGCCGGTACCTCACTCGTCATACCGGCCTCCGAGCCGGAATCCAGTAACCCCTAGTCATACCGGCCCCCGAGCCGGTATCCATGGGTGTGGCAGTGACGTGTTCAGTGGTCTATGGATGCCGGATCAGGTCCGGCATGACGGGAAGGGTGTCGTGCTGGCCTTCGCGCAGGTTTCCATTACCGCTCTCGTCATACCGGCCCTCGCGCAGGTAGCCACTACCCCTCTCGTCATACCGGCCTCCGAGCCGGTATCCATGGATTTGGCGATGACGTGGTTCAGTGGTATATGGATGCCGGATCAAGTCCGGCATGACAGAGTGTGGGGTCATACCGGCCCCCGAGCCGGTATCCATGGTTGTGGTCGTGACGTAGTTCAGTGGTATATGGATGCCGGATCAAGCCCGGCATGACGGGGTGGGGGCGTGCCGTGCCTCGCCCAGGTTTCCATTACCGCCCTCGTCATACCGGCCCCTGAGCCGGTATCCATGGTTGTGGCAGTGACGTAGTTCAGTGGTATGTGGATGCCGGATCAAGTCCAGCATGACGGGGTGGGGTTATTTGTCACTGGCGTGTTTTAAGCGTTTACCGTCTCCCGTCCAGCATCTCCCAGCTTACTTAAGCTGTTTTATAAAGGCATCCGATTCCCGAATGGCCTTTTCCATCGCACCAATGAGCTGCTGAACATCGCGGTCGATACCCGCCAGCTCACCCTTCAGTGCGCCAATCGCCGAGGCGTTTAAATTATGTTTGAGGTAGAGCACATTGTCGCGCAGGGCATTGAGAACGGGGTCGATACTCTTCTCTGCGCGGCGCATAGATTTGATTAGGGCGGAGTACTGCCGCTTCGTGGCTTGCAGCTTATTGGCGCTGTCACTGCGCAGGCGGGCGTTGGTATATAGCTGTAGCTCGTCTTGCCACTCGTCGAACAGCGCGTCGGCTACTGACTCAACCTTGTTGATCCGGTCACTGACTTCTTGGGCCGCAGCTTCGCTGTCTTCGAATTCGCCGTTTAAGCGCTTGTAATGGGCTTCTAAATCGCCGCCGTCAAAGCTGACTACCGATCTAAATTCCGTTAGTGCGTCTTTGAACTGCTCCTGCGCGTCTTTTTGAGCTTCTTTTGCTTCACCAACGCGATCAACTAAGATATCCCGTTTGTGAACACCCACTTTCTCCATGGCGTTGTAATAAGTAGACTCACAGCCGCTGATTGAGATCATGGCGGTGGTCATGAGTAGCAGCAATAAAAAGCGCATGGTGTGTCCTAAAGCATTATTGGTATAGGGCTTAATGGTAGCCTGCATGGTGGGGTGCGGCAAATTTCGCCGCCGATAATATTCAGTGCGAAGATGATCCCGCTGCGGCGCTGATCTTTTCGTCGTCAAATACCCCCAAGCGCCGTGCCCGTTTGGCCCATAACTCCCGGGCTAAAGTTTGCATGTTTTCGTTGGTATCTGTCTCATCAACAATTTGCATGCCCAGCATGGTTTCAATCAAATCCTCTACGGTGACAATCCCCATTACACCGCCATACTCGCTAACGGCAAGGGCCATTTGCGCGCGCATCTCGATCATATTTTGCAGTAGTTCTGGTGTCGGCAGTGTATCTGGAATTACCAATAATTCCCGTCGCAAACTGGATATGTGTGCATTTGGGTTGAGGGTCATGGCCTCCATTAGCTCGTCTTTGCGTATATAGCCGGTAATATTGTCAGGGTCTTCGGTGTAGATCGGAATTCGGGAAAATTGAATATTTTTATCGCCTTCCACCGTTGCTTTAACAGTCTCGTCTTCCGCTAAGCTAAAAATAACCAGTCTTGGTGTCATGACATCCCGGGCTTGAAGTGAGCGAAAGCGGATCAAGCTTGTCACGGCATCGGATTCTTCTTGATCTAAAATTCCCTCTCTAACGGCGACTTCGGCGAGCGCGACAAACTCCTCCCGACTAATAGAGTGGGCTTTATCCCCGCGCGACAATAGCTTAGTAATTCCCTGGGCCATAATAACCAAGGGGTACATCGACCAAACGACAAAACGTAAAACGAGCGCACACAGTGGCGCCAGCTTTCGCCAATATAATGCACCGAGGGTTTTTGGAATGATTTCAGAAACAATTAAGATAAGCAGGGTTAATACCGCTGAGATAATGCCAAAATACACTTCGCCAAACAAACTGGTCGCTTGGGCACCCGCACCCGCCGCGCCGACGGTGTGGGCAATGGTGTTGAGGCTCAGTATTGCGGCTAGGGGCCGATCGATATCAGTTTTATATGTACGCCATATCGCACCGTTGCGATGGTTACCGCGTTCTTCGGCAGCGATATAGGAGGGCGTTACGCTGAGTAATACGGCTTCTAATACTGAGCATAAGAACGACACGCCTAGGGCAATACCAATATAGACAAGTAATAAAATCATACAAATTCCAGTCTGTAAGCAGGCTTAGATTGCCGCATTGCGGAGGTGCAAAGTCAATAGTTAGGCATGTGGTAATTACACGGTATTTGATCTAGCTTAACTCCCATACTGATATTTCAGACTAAGATAAATTGCGATCTTAACGAAAGGGTAGATGGGGCCATACTATGTCAGAAAACTTTACCGTTGTAGCAACGCTACTGGGTGGTCTCGGTTTGTTTCTGCTTGCAATGGAATTAATGACCGATGGCCTCACCCTTGCCGCCGGTAAGTCGCTGCGTCGGCTTCTAAGTCATTGGACTAACAGCCTGATTCGAGGTGTGTTTTCTGGCTTCTTAATGACCGCGATCGTACAGTCATCTAGTGCGGTAACCGTTGCGTCCCTGGGCTTTGTCAATGCTGAATTACTTAAAATGCGGCAAGCCTTGGGGATTATCTACGGCGCCAATATCGGCACCACCATGACCGCGTGGCTAGTTGCGATGGTCGGCTTTAAGCTCGATGTCCATGCTTTTGCGCTGCCGGCCATTGGGATTGGCGCATTTATTATGTTGGCTAAAAGCAAAGGGCGACGTCTGGGGGTTGGTCGGGCACTGGTCGGTTTTGGTCTCTTCTTTCTCGGAATTTCAACGTTGCAGCAAGCCTTTGAAGGTATCGTTGCTAATTTCGACCTCAGTACCATCACTCTCGCGGGTAATGTTGAGGTTATCGGTTATCTTATGATCGGTGTTGTGATGACGATCCTTACTCAGTCTTCCAGCGCTGCGATTGCTATCACTATATCAGCGGCCTCTGCCAATATGATTGGCATCTATGCGGCGGCGGCGATGGTCATTGGTGCTAATGTTGGAACCACTTCTACGGCGGTACTGGCTTCCATTGGTGCTACGTCAAACGCAAAGCGCTTGGCCACTGCCCAAGTTATATTCAATATTGGGACCGCGATTGTCGCGTTAATCCTTTTACCCGTAATGTTCTATGCGGTCGAAACCGCGCGGGATATGATGCAGCTCACGCCTAATATCGGTGTTTCCCTTGCGCTATTTCATACCGTTTTTAATTGTCTCGGCGTCTTACTGGCTTTGCCGCTTAACAATCACTTAGTGCGATTTCTAGAGAAGCGCTTTGTCACGGCCAGCGAGTCTTTAGCGAAGGCGCGATACCTCGATAAAACTACAGCGGCGGCGCCAATGCTGGCAGTTAATGCACTTATTTTAGAGTTACAACGGGTTGCTGGGCATATTGGTGACGCGGCTAAGCAGACCTTGGATACGAATATCCCTAACACCGATCTTGAGTTGAAAATTAACGCAATTCATCAACTTTCTAATGTAATTTCCAATTTTATTGTGAATCTTGAGCGAACATCATTAAACGAAGAGGTCACTCGGCAGTTGTCCGATTTAATGCGCGTCGATCAGTATTTTTTAGGCTGTGCTGCTGCGCTGGATACCGCGCTGGACACGCGAACAAAGTTAGGAAGTTTACCTAATTTTACCGTCGAGAAAGAAATTAATGCCTATCGTGATAGCTCCCGGGATTTTTTAAACTCCGCGACCAGCAGTGACTCGGAACTTTATTTTGAGAAACTTGAGAATGCTTATTACGCGTTGAAAAGTCAGCGAGATATATTGAAAGAAAATTTATTAAGCACCGGCACGCGGGGGCTGATCAGCCTAGA
>NZ_JBFJWS010000137.1:0-8291 GCF_041623545.1 Zhongshania sp.
AAAACTGTGGGTTAACTCAATAAATTCCTGTGCAATTTGAAAGGCCTGTAGCAAATTTTCACTACAGATTAGCGCCAAGCCCCAAATACCAAAAACACCAAAGTGGTAGCGTCGACCTACCAGATAAGCCAGATCAGGCCTGGCGTTTGCGCTCAGCGCGGCCTCGATGAAGGCAATCTCTTGATCTGACCTAATCAAGTAGCCTGGGGTCTCCAACTGGCTCCGGCTCAAGCCCGTTATTGAACTGGCCGCCTCATAATCAAGACCGAGCTCCTCAAGGGTTTGACACAAAATTAACAGCCCCAGCGCAGGCCGCAGCCCAGCCTGTGCAGCAGAATCAGTATTGTTATTTTTTTCCATAATGGCCGAAATTAACAATTCCCGAGGTCAGTAGCAACATTTAACTCGCTATGTGCTAGGCGTAGGCTAATAACTCAGCTCCTGCACTGGGCAAAGAATCGATAGACCCGATAAAAAAAAATAAGGACGATAAATATGGCAACGACAATATCGCGATTTTCAATTACGGATCTGACTCAACGTTTTCGCTGGCTGTGGATGATCAACGCCTTCTTTATGCCGTGGCTTGCCTTGATAGGTATCATTCCCGCGATAAAAACCGGTAATAGTGCGTGGCTCGCCCTCGGCTTTGTTATCTTTTATGTCGCTATTCCCGTGCTTGACTACGTCTCGGGTCAAGACCCAAACAATCATGATGAAGCCGATGTACCCGCCCTAGATGCAGACAATTATTTTCGCTGGGCCTTGTTCGTGGCCTTAGCCGGAACGATTGTGGTGTGGTTTAGTGCCATTGCCTATGCCTGGTATGCACAGCTATCAATCCTAGGCTTGGCAGCGCTTGCCCTGTCTTGCATGGGCTTGGGCGGCGCATTTTTAAACCTTGGCCACGAATTAGGCCACAAAAAAAACCGGCCTGAACGCTGGGCCGCAAGCTTTGCCCTCGGCATTGCCGCGCTGCCCCATTTCAGCGTTGAACATAATCGCGGCCACCATCGCGATGTCGCCACCCCCCATGATCACGCCTCATCTCGACTAGGTGAGAATTTTTACCGCTTTATGTTTAGAGAAATGCCGGGCACGTGGCTGCGGGGTTGGAGGCTAGAGGCAGATCGGCTGCGCTCGAAAGGCTTGTCTTTCTGGTCGGCAAAAAATGAAATACTGCCCGGCGCCGTCATCGGTCTTATATTTTTTGCCGTGGTCGGCGTCCTATGCGGAGCTGAAATATTGGCCTTTGTCATGATTACCAGCCTACTGGGGCACACTAATTTAACCGCCGCGAACTATGTTGAGCACTACGGTTTACTTAGGCAAAAACTCGACAGCGGCCGCTATGAAACACCCCAGCCTCAGCACTCGTGGAATCAAAACTCGCTCATTTCCAACCTCATTACCTTCCAACTCCAGCGTCACTCCGACCATCACGCTCACCCCAGCCGTCGCTACCAGTGCTTACGGCATTTTGATAATGTGCCGCAACTTCCTGCTGGCTATTACGCCATGTTCCTACTCGCCTATATTCCACCCCTGTGGTTCCGGGTAATGGATAAGAAAGTACTAAATTGGGCAGAACACGACATCGAACGAATCAACGTTCTAGCCGATAAGCGCAAGTACTATCAACATAAAATTGCGATGACGGCGGCATAGGGTAAATCTCAGAGCAAAAAAAATGTGGCGGCCTAATCGGTCGCCACATTTCATATTGCCTGCAGACTTCAAAACATTAGTGGTTTTGGCTAACTCTTACTCGTGTATTCCAAGCCTGGTTATTATAACGGCCATCATTTCGATACTTATTTCCCTTGTGCTCATCGCGCACATAGCGATCGTTTCTGTGATGCTTTTCAGCATACTTATTACCATGTTTACCGCCGTGCTTCTGCTCTGCGTATTTATGGTGTTTACCTGCATACTTATGCCCTGAATACTTGTGGTGCTTACCGTAATAGTTTGAATGACGATCTCGGGTATAGCTATTTCGGTAATAAGTATGAGCGTTACCATAGCGATGATGGTCGTTGCCTCGGTACTCAACATGATGTCCGCAGTGCCGGTCATGAACATGCGCGTGACGCTTAGCGTACTTCCGGTCAGCTTTGTGAGCATCATGAGCGGCGTACAAGACTGCAGCGCCAATGAGTACCGCGGCGGCTGTCTCTGCGTGCTCCGCATGAGCTTGCTTAGGCGTCACCGCAACCGCGACTGCAAGTAAAGCGGTAAGCAGTAGATTACGAATCACACCCGGTTGTTCTACTCGTAGTGCCGTTGTATTTGTCATCATCAGTTCCTCCTGAATGTGCTTGTAAGGTATCAGGAGCTAGCTGAACGAAAGCTGAAGACTCAGAATAAAAAAAGGCCACCACATAATTGAGGCAGCCCAGTCGATCTATACGCCGAGGACTCAACCACTCTGGGAGTTACAGCGAGTGAGGGCCTGTGACCGCGCCTGCGTAAACCCCGCCAATGAGAAGCTATCACCGATAACACTAAAGTATTGCGAGATATTAGACGAAGCCATCACCACATTAACCGATTGTGCCTGGCCCATTAGCGTTAATAGCTCCGAATTGGCAAAAGAATGCCCAAATACCACTTGATGCTGCCCGCCAGTCATCGGCCTAATCGATACAACCTCAACGGGAATATCAATTGGGACGCCGTCAAAATCAGCCGATAAAGACACCTTCTGGCCGGCGAGAGACCAAATATCCGCACTATCGCTAGACCAGCTGATATAAAATTCGTCATTGCTACAGGTGTTACTGTGCTTCAATAAACCGAATTGGTTTTCCCCGCCCAATTCGCCATGAACAGTGTAGCCCGTCGACTTTGAAATGGCCTCCAGTTCCCAGGCAGAAGATGCATTTGCCTGAAGTCCGAAACACAATATGCTTGAAGCAATCCCTGCAGATACAATTTTACGAATAGTCATCATTTTCACCTTTGCTGCGCTATGCATGAACATTTACCGTGCATGCATTTGGCAACTAAAGCGGCTGATGAACTATACGTAGTCCCCCTATGTGAGAATTCGGTCACACTTATAACGGCTTAACTTAGCCTAGGCGACATTCTTGAGCGTCAGTCAAGCATGGAGGCTTCGCGCCCACCTATTGCTGAGCCCATTGCGGGATCATGCTTAGCGCCGCGCAATAAGAATATTTCTACCCGCCGATTTAAGGCCCGACCTTCAGCCGTGGTGTTATCGGCGAGCGGCCGGGTAGCGGCATGAGCCATTACCCGAAACCGCTCATTGGGTTGGCCACTCGCCTCAATAATACCTCTTAGCACCGTGGTCGCCCGCGCCGACGACAAATCCCAATTGGAGAAATAGCGATCAGTGTGAATTGGTATCGGATCAGTATGCCCAGCAACCACAATTTCGCCATCGATTTCATTCAATAGCGAGCCCAACTTACCCAGTACAGGTTCAAATCCTGGCGATAAATCTGCGCTGCCAGACGCGAAGGAGCCACGCTCTCGAATTCGAATAATAATAACGCGTTCACCGTCATCAACCACTTCAACGAGGCCCTCACTGATCTCGAGGGCTAGGTGCTCTTTCACTTTTTCGAGATCGTCATTGAGGGCTTCGTCAGCCTCGACTTTAACAAAGTCGCGCATTTCACGAACAGCTTCTTGGCGAATCTGATTCTCTGCGGTGGGCTTAGGTTGGCCTGGACTGAACTCCCTCGCAATCATGCTCGTGCCAATTGGCGGTTTAAATGCAGGGATCTCACGCTGCACACCAAAGGCGTCTTTCATAGAGCCCGACAGCTCTTTAAACTTTTGCTTGTCCATTTCAGAGAATGAGAAAAGCAGTACAAAAAACGCCAGTAGCAAAGACATTAAATCCGCAAAGGTCAGAACCCAGGCCGGCGCTCCAGCGGCTGCCTTTTTGGGCGCGTCTTCCATGTCCACTTAGGCTTCCTCAGACTTAGGTTCGATTTCACGCTTATTATCAGGTAAATAAGTTTGCAATAAAGATTCGAGGACTCGAGGGTTGATACCTTCCTGAATACCGTCAACGGCCTCTAAAATCAAATGACGGTTACGCCGCTCCTCGGCTGTGCGAAAGGCCATTTTTTGCGCCATGGGCAAGGCCACCACGTTCGCCAAGACCGCACCGTAAAGCGTTGTTAACAGGGCCACTGCCATCGCCGGACCAAGAGCCTTGGGGTCAGACATATTCGACATCATTTGCACTAAACCAACCAAGGTACCTATCATCCCCATGGCCGGCGCCGACTCGCCAAAGCCCTGAAAAACGGCCTCCCCCATTTCGTGGCGCTCAATGGTCTGACTAATCTCTTTATTCAAGACCCTGCGGACGAACTCGGGATCGTGGCCATCAATCGCCATTTGCACGCCTTTGTTGAGGAATTCGTTACTAATCTCAAGGGATTCTAAACCCAGCAAGCCTTCTTTACGGGCCACACCCGCCATCGACATGCATTCAGCAATTAGGTCTTCCGAGCTGGTCGGCTTGTGAACAAAGGCCCGCGACGCGACTTTAAATGCACCCATGGTTTGATCCAAGGGAAACTTAACGAGGTTCGCCAGCAAGCCCCCACCCACAACAATCAACAAGCTCGGCGTGTCGATAAAGCCACTGGCACTGCCCCCCATTACGATAGCAGTGACGATAACCCCGAGGGCACCTAACATGCCTAATAACGTTGCTAAGTCCAAAGAAAACTCCGAGTATCTTGGTCAGTGAATTGGTAAAACCGCCATATTTTGTAGACTTCGACCGCTATTTCACCCTTACGTAACTATATTAACGGCAGCGGAGCGCTTAACTTTATAGGCCGCCGCCCTAATTAGACATCTGGTCTTGCAACTCGCGCCAGCTAGTACCATATATCCGGCGCCTTAGTGTCGTCCATAGCGGATTTCAACGATGCCGCTATGACAATAACGCTCACCATTACAAATTTAATTTTTGATCACCCCCACCCAGGCGTTCACTGCACAACTCTCCCGATGAGCATGCTAAGCTTATGATCAAAATCTCCAGTTAGTAAGTCGCTATGTTAACTACTCAAATTTCCGATTTTGGCTGCGGCGCCGCCACATGGCTGTCCGGTGGTCAGGGTGACGAAACCCTGCATTTTGCCGCGGCGAATGGCTTCCCTATTGGCAGCTACCAATCGTTTCTCAAGCATTTCAACGCTGACTTCAGCATCATCGGCTTAGAAAACCGTGGGGTTTGGGACCCGAGTACACCGCCCAGAAGCTTTTCATGGCGTCATCACGCAGAAGACCTCATTACCTTTTTAGAGCATCGTCAACAGAGTCTAGCTCAGCGCCCAGTCATTGCCATGGGACACTCCATTGGTGCCACTGTATCTGCCCTGGCGGCAGCTAAACGCCCGGATCTCTTTAAAGCCTTAGTCATGTTTGACCCGGCAGCCATTCCTGGTCGCTTTTTACCCACCTTGGCAGCCATCGCCCCCACCGACATGATGGGCCGCTTAAATTTAGTTAAACGAACCCTAAACCGCCAACAGCTGTGGCCTGACCGTCAAACATTTATCGACTACCACCGCCACAAGGCAGCCTACCGGCGCTTTTCCTCAGAAGCCTTTAGGGACTACGCGCAGGCGGGGCTTGTCGAGCAAAGCGACGGCCAATATAAATTGAGCTATAGCCGCGAGTGGGAAGCCCATAATTTCAAACACACTTATTCACCGTGGCAAGCCCTGCGCACTATTCAAGTGCCGACCTTAATACTAAGGGCCGAGCACTCGTATTTACACAAACCCAAAGAGTTTGAACGACGCGTAAAGCGACTATCGCCCTTCGTCAGCCATGGACTCATCCAGAGCGCTGGCCACATGGCCTTACAAGAAGATTGCGAACAAGTGGTCAAGCTTAGTCGCGAGTGGCTGGTCAATCACAAGCTACTCAGCTGCGCGTCTTAGGCCTATGCGCCAGAACAGAAAACACCAATTTACTACCACGATCGTTGTGCTACTCGCCGTATACGCAGCAAGCTGTTTTGCCAATACTGAGCATTGGCAAACGATAAGCCTTGCTGGAAGTAAAATTGGCTTCCGACACCTTGAGCAACAGCAAACGGCAAGCGAGCTTATTAGCCGCGAAACATTAGTCATTACCGTAAGCCAACCCGGCGCCAGCGATACGACCACCACCACCGCATTGGAGTACAGAGAAGACCTAAATGGTAAGCCTTTAGCAATGAGCAAAACGGTCACCTCCGCTTCCGTGAATCACGCGATGCGGGCGACCGTGACAGCAGGTGTACTGCATGTTACCCAAGACGAGTTAGGCGGCAAGACTCAGGACTACCTTATCCCCAAGCCCTTTTACTTAGCCGCGGGCTTACGACAACAGCTGCGCAATGGCGCAGGTCAATCCGCACCGCTTAAATATTTCACTTGGAATTTTAGCAGCCAACAATTCGATTACCTTCAACTGACCTTAAGCCCATACAAAGCGCCCCAAAACCCAGCCTATGCATGGAAAATTCAACGCCAAAATTTGCAGGATAATACTCGGTTCACTGAAATCTATACCGACGCGGCATTTCAGCCACTAACCGAGGTCAGTCGCTCTGGCGGCAATGAGTTAAGAATCGATACCTGCGCACAGGAATACGCACAGGCGGATTTCCAGCCAGAGACCCACGTATACCGTCAGCTAATTTCTTCACCCTATAAAATCTCTGACAGCGCATTGCGCGGCAAAATCCGCTATCGCCTCTTGGGCAGCTTTTCCGACATGCCACCAACTACCAATGAGCAAGCCGTTAAACCCATAGACGGCGGCGTGGAAATAACCGTTTGCCCCGACTGTGGCACGGAAGCACCACCCAGCCCCGAAGCGCTCAAGGCTCGCCTACAAACAAATTATTGGCTCGCCAGCGACGAAGCGGCTTTACGCGACACGATTAAAAACCTACTCACTGACAAAGACATTAGTAGCACCGCAAAAATGCGCCGACTCAGCCGCTTTGTCAGCCGACACATGAGTAGCGAAGCCAGTTATTCCGGCTACGCAACAGCGCTTGAGGCCTTCCGCAGCCAGCAGGGCGACTGCACCGAACACGCACTGCTACTGGCGAGCTTAGCGCGGGCCGCAGGCATTCCCAGCCGAGTGGTATTTGGCATTGCCTACAATAACGAGCGATTTTTAGGCCGCAAATATGTGTTTGTGCCCCACGCATGGGTGCAGGCATGGACGGGAGAAAAGTGGCAAAGTTTCGATAGCGGCCTTGGGAAATTCACTGCGGGGCATATCGCATTGGGCACAAGCAACGGCGAACAAAGTGAGATTTTAAAAGTGAATAAACAATTACACCAATTAAGTATTTCTTCTGCTGTTCAAATAAAAAATCGTTGAATTTTATTCAACGATTTTTTAAAGACTAAAAAAATAAATAACTTATTCGTAGAGGGTTGGCATTTCTTCAAGGCTTTCATCGCCTGCTACATCAATATCGGCAATCACGATCGCCGAGCTCCCCCGCACAGCACCCACTACGGTGATCTCTTCAATCAACTGTACCGGCTCATCAGCCATCACCGTTGCCGGCAACATAACAGCAAGAAATGAAACCACCATTAGCCGAATAGATTTAGCGCCCACGCAATTTAAAAGCATATACACTCCGTATTTGCCGTTACTAGTAAAAGTTAAAGGCAGGAAATTTAACTGCCATGAAAGGGAAAATTATCGTGTAAAAATGTTACATAGTGATGACGTTAATATGACAAAGGCTGGAAATGTAGGAAAAAGTAAACATTTCACTACTATCCACATTAGGGCGCAGGAAAAACATTACGAAACGCCCCAAATGCATATAGCACTTAGTGTTATAAAGCGCCGGCATAACATAAATACCTTCTTGGACAGACACACCAAGACCCAACTATATTTAAATAGCACTTATGAACGCGTTTACTCGTAAACGCCGGAGGGTAAAACCGTGAGTATGTCTCCCCGAATTGCCGCCCACCTAAATAAAGTGGGCGTTAACTTTGATCTTGTCAGCCACGCCCATAGCCGCAACAGCATGCAAAGCGCGAGAATGGCCAAACTACCGCCCTCGCAAATTGCCAAGGCGGTGATATTGCACGATGGTGATCGCTACCGCATGTGCGTGATTCCGGCGAACCATCGACTCATGCTTGATCGCGTAAATTCCCATATGAACGGTCGCTACAGATTGGCAACCGAGCATGAAATTGCGAGGCTTTTCGACGACTGTGAAATAGGTGCTGTACCGGCCTTGGGCCAGGTCT
>NZ_JBFJWS010000138.1:0-8233 GCF_041623545.1 Zhongshania sp.
AAGCCTTCCAGAAGACCTAAACGCCAAAGTAAAGCCTGATGTCGGTGCCGCGAGCTTGCTACTGCTCAAAGAAGGCGAAGACTTTATGGCTTATCTTGCAGGTATTTACCAGGAAAATGGTTTCGACATACCGGAAATAGACCTGATGAACGCCGATCGCTTAGAGTACTTAAGCGTATTAGGCATGGCTTATCTCGATACCGATATCGATGCCGATTACCTAGATATTATTAGCGAATGAATTAAGTCGTTTGCCGGACACGTGACGGGAGACGAGCGACGCAAAAAAAGGCATAGTAGTTTTTCATGCGTTCCGCTGCTTCCCCACGACCAAGCACTGCAGGAGTTATTATGAATACGATATCCACCCCCGATCTCTGCGATGAACATGGCGACAAGGTTCGCGTACTCGAAGGCGACTTCCGCCATTACGGCGGAAAACAGCACTTCTGGGGCGAAATCGCCACCATAAAATGCTTCGAGGACAACTCCCGTGTCGCGGAAATGGTTAAAGAGCCCGGCAAAGATCGCGTGCTTGTCGTTGATGGCGGCGCCTCGCCACGACGCTCTCTTTTAGGCGACAACCTCGCTCGCGCCGCCGCGGAAAACGGTTGGCGCGGCATAGTAATTTACGGCTATTTACGCGATGTAGAAGAACTCGCCACCATGCCCATCGGCATTATGGCGCTGGGCAGCGTACCCCGCAAAACTGAAAAACTCGGCGACGGACGCTGCAATATAGCTCTGGAATTTGGTGGCACCACGCTGCTTCCCGGCGATCACTTATACGCCGACCTTAGCGGTGTAATCATTTCAAGCAAGCCACTGACAGACACCCCGTAATCTACTAGGCTGTGGCTAACTAATAAAAGGATAAAGCAATGAAACTTGGACTACTACTCGGCTACTCTGGGGCAAAACTCTCTATCCCCATGGACACTGTCAAACAGGCAGAAACACTGGGCTTTGACTCCGTGTGGACAGCTGAAGCCTACGGTTCTGACGCCGTAACACCCGCTGCATGGATTCTGGCACAAACCACTAAGATCAAAGTCGGCACCGCTATTATGCAAATGCCCGCACGCAGCCCCGCCATGTGCGCCATGACCGCCATGAGCCTAGATCAGCTGTCTGGCGGCCGCTTTATCGTTGGCCTCGGCGCATCGGGTCCACAGGTTGTAGAAGGCTGGCATGGTGTGCCCTACGGCAAGCCAGTAACCCGGACCCGCGAATACATTCAAATCATGAAAGAAATTTTTGAGCGCAAAGGCCCTGTTGAGTTTGACGGCAAAATGTATCAAATGCCCTACAAAGGCCCGGGCGCAACCGGGCTTGGCAAACCTCTTAAGTCGATACTCCACGGCGATCCAAGCATCCCCATTTACACCGCATCAATAACACCTGCCGGCGTAAGTGCCTCAGCCGAAGTCGCTGACGGCGTATTCCCAGTATGGATGAGCCCCGAGAAGTACTCAGTACTGCAGCCCAGCATTGAAAAAGGACTATTAAAAAGCGGCCGAAGCAAAGCTGACTTTGACGTAGCGCCCTTTGTCGGCGTCATCATGGACGACGACCTCGATGGCTGCCGCGTCTTTATTAAAGACTTTCTCGCGCTTTACATCGGCGGCATGGGCGCCAAGGGCAAAAACTTTTACACCGATTACGTTACAAGGATGGGCTACGGCGACGCCGCTGAAAAAATTCAAGACCTGTATTTGGCGGGCAAAAAAGATGAAGCGCGCGCGGCCGTCCCCAACGACTTAGTCGACGAAGTCGCCCTCGTTGGCCCTGAAGCGAGAATACGTGAGCGTGCCAAAGACTGGAACGCAGCATCGAGCCGTGGCGAGATAAATACTATGCTGTTAAATTGCCAGCAGCCTGAAGCAATGGAAGTGATGGCGGACTGCTTCCTTTAACGGGAGGCGCTTGATGGGAGACGGAAGACGCTAGGGCATTCGCTGCGCTCATGTCGGATGTCGGAAAATATCAGCTCGCGCACAATTAAGCCTTGCTGTTGATTTTTCGCCTGACGTCCAACTTGGTTTTAGCGCCGCCCATCTCCCGTCCAGCATTCTGCCGGACTAGGCTTACCACCAAACAGAAATAAAATCAGGAACCAAACGCATGACTGCCGTAACCCGTCGCCTTGCCATGGCCATTCTCAATGGTTTTGATGCTTTTTTTGCCGAGTACAAGAACATCACCCTCGGCGCTCAGGCGCGCTTTGAGGGCGCAGACTGGCACGGCGCCCAAAAAGCCATGCGCGACCGACTGGATTTATGGAAGCAAAAACGCGCTATTGTCGCCGAAGCCGCTTACACCATCACCGGGGGCAGCGTTGAAGATCGGGACAACTGGGAGATCGCCAAACAAGAATATGCCGAGCTCATTCAAAGCCATGACAACTATGAAATTGCGCAATCGTTTTTTAATTCAATTTATTGCTACATCTTTAAACATGAAAAAATTCGCGACGTACACACTTTTGCCCTGACCTCAGTCGAAGACTGCGCCCCGGCATCAAGCGAATCCATACTAAGACGCTACCGTTTTGACGGCGACAATGCTGCCGACATAGCCAAATCACTACTCATCGACTGCGAGTTCAATATCCCCTGGGAAGATCTCGACCGCGACGTCGGCTTCATTATGAACGTCGTTAATCGCGAGCTCATCCCCAAGATACGCGACCGCAGTAAAGAAATTTATGTAGAAACCCTCGAGTCGCTATTTTTCCGCAACAAAGCGGCGTATTTAGTCGGTCGCATTGTCAGCGGCGACTTCACTATGCCCTTTGTACTACCGATTCTACACAGCGAAAACAATTCGATTTTTGTGGACACCGTGCTCTCTGACCCAGATGACATCTCCATATTATTCAGCTTCAGCCGCAGCTACTTTATGGTCGACACCTCGGTGCCATCTGAGTACATTGCCTTCTTACACCGGCTGATGCCCCACAAAGAAATATTCGAACTGTATATTGCAATCGGTATGCCCAAACACGGTAAAACCGAATTTTATCGCTTCGCTGTTAACGAGACTGCCAACAGTGACTCGCCCTATATTATCGCCCCAGGCATAAAAGGCATGGTGATGCTGGTATTCACTCGCCCCGACTTTGGCTATGTATACAAAGTGATTAAAGATCGCTTTACACCGCCCAAAGATATGAGCCAAGAACATGTGCGCAAGTGCTATAGCTTGGTTAAGCGTTGGGACCGTGGCGGACGCATGGCCGACACCCAAGAGTTTAATAATTTAGCCTTTGACCGTCGCCGTTTCTCCGATGAATTACTCGCGGAGCTTGAGAAAGAAGCACCCTCTAAGGTCAGTGTTAGCGGCAACGCCCTGCTCCTGAAACACGTCTATATCGAACGCAAGATGGTCCCCCTAAATCTCTATCTTAAAGACTGCGACGAGCAGCAGCTGGAAAGTGTAATGGGCGAGTACGGCAATGCTATAAAGCAATTGGCGGCGGGTAATATATTTCCCGGCGACATGCTACTCAAAAACTTTGGCGTTACCCGTCACGGCCGTGTGGTGTTTTACGACTATGACGAAATTTGCCCCCTCACCGACTGCAACTTTCGCAGCCTACCGGAGCCGAAAACGGAAGAACAAGCCATGTCCAGCCAACCATGGTACGAAGTCAAACCAGAAGATGTTTTCCCTGAGGAATTTCGCCTATTCTTCTCAGGTAACCAACGCGCGAAAAAAGTATTTGATGCATTACACAGCGACCTCTATGACCCAGCTTACTGGCAGGGGCTACAGGAAATTATTCGCAATGGCTATGTTGCCGATGTATTCCCTTATCGGAAAAAGCAGCGCTTTCAACAGCGAGCGACACTGTGATATATCAGTAATCAAACAGAACTGGGCGCATTATTGAAATACGGTAATCGTCAAACAATAAGGTGTTCAGTTCTGTTTAACCATCGTATTACCATAAACACCGCCAACAATAATTTTAAGGGTATCTACTTACATCTATCAGAGCCAGCATATCGTAAGCTTAAAAATTCCCATCATGTACAGGCTATGATCTCTTCCCGCAATTAAATGCATTACGCACAAGGGAAAACAGATGCCAGACATAGACATCCTACTTCGAAACAATGTCAAAATAATTGGCAGCGGTGATCAAACCCTGGTAATGGCACACGGCTTCGGCTGCGATCAAAATATGTGGCGATTCCTAACACCCGCCTTCGAAAAAAAATACCGCATAATTTTATTCGACTACGTCGGCTCGGGAAACTCAACGCTTTCTACTTATTCATCCAAACGCTACAGCCAACTTGACGGCTACAGCCAAGACATCATTGAAATTTGTGATGCACTGCAATTGCGAGACGCGGCATTTATAGGTCACTCCGTGAGTTGCATGATCGGACTCATTGCGTCAATTGCTCGGCCCGACCTATTTTCCAGCTTGACGATGATTTGTCCTTCCCCTTGTTTCCTGAATCACCCGCCGGAGTACATGGGGGGCTTCGAAAGGGAGGATCTTGAGGAGCTGATTGCACTAATGGACAAAAACTATATTGGCTGGGCAAATTACCTTGCGCCACTGGTTTTAGGCGTAGTAAACAAGGAAAGTTTTCTCGACGAACTGTCCGGCAGCTTCTGCTCAACAGATCCGGTTATCGCCAAGAATTTTGCCAAGGCAACGTTCTTTGAAGATCGTCGATCACTGCTAAAAGTTACTCCACTACCGTGTTTATTACTCCAAAGCCAGGACGACACATTGGCGCCACTAGGTATTGGCGAGTATATGAATCAGCAAATCCAAAATTGTGAACTTCACGTCGTAGATGCCCATGGCCACTGCCTACACATGACAAATCCTGACGATATCAGCCATATTATCGATGCCTTTATGGTGCCAATCCGCACTGGGCATCCAAATGGAAGCTAACACTCATCTTGCATCAACAATTCTAGAAAAGCAGTTCGCCAATAATTTTTTATGTGCATTACTGGTAAGTAATAGACGACGGGAAATTATTTTCACAAACCGCTACCTCCAAACGGAGCTCGGCTGGGATGAGGCTCAATTACTTGGCAAGGATATCAATGTACTGCTCACCAGAGCATCACGTATCTTTTGCGACTCCTACCTATTCCCAATCATCAGCATTGAAGGTCGCTGCGAAGAAACACAAATCACCCTAGTAAAAGGCAATGGTGAACGCTTACCCGCTGTCGCTTACGTGCGCAGTACACCCGACCAAACAGGCTTGCTGTACTGGACAATAGTGCCATCTATTAATCGCGACAAATTATATGATGAACTCATTTCCACTCGCGCACACTTGGAGGCCCAGGCAGAGATCCTAAACTCGCTGGCCACCATAGATGAACTTACAGGATTGAAAAATCGTCGAGAGTTAATGCGCTTAAGCGAAGTCTTACTTAGCCAAACGATACGCAGCGCACATGAATTAGCGCTACTGTTTATAGACATAGACTTTTTCAAGGCGATTAATGACAAACACGGCCACCTCTTTGGCGACCACATACTCCAACAGCTAGGCAGAATACTAAACGAATCAGGACGCAGCTCAGATATTATCGGCCGCTATGGCGGTGAGGAGTTTATTATCGTCATTCCCGATGCCGATCGAGCCGCCGCGCAATGTTGCGCTCAGCGCATTCACGACTTAGCTAGGTCGATAAACTTTGACAATCACCATTTAACCGTCAGCATTGGGATTAGCCAAACAAAAGCGACGAAAGACATTCAGTTAAGTCACTTAGTAGCAAGTGCAGATAACGCACTTTATAAAGCTAAGGCGTCAGGGAGAGACTGCACTATTTTTGCCGATTAAAATAGCGGCCGAGCTACGCCATAATGGTATCGCGAACACTCAAACGCAGCTTAGTTGATTTCGGCAGTGCAAGGTAATCTGAGAACTTTGCCGTGGAGTTTTCATTTGTAGGTACAAACGACTCAATCAGATACTGAATCGAAATTCCCTCATCAATATCAGCATGAAAATTACTCGTCACATGCGTAAATTCAGCACTCGCTCCACCAATTCCAACAAAAACATTATTGCAGCCATGTAGCGCCAACGGATTTGGCTCTGTCCGCAAGGCATCACGCACACCGACGACCGCAATGACCTCACGCTCTAGGCTCGCAAACACCCCAGCTTCTGCGGTCTGCTGAGCCTGAAGACGCAGTCGCCACACAAGACTCCTAACGACATCACCCCAATTAGACAAATAGGGCTTTAAGCTGTCTTGATGAACGATAGACAATAATAAATTTGGCTTACCATTAAACAACCGCAAATCCACTTCGAAATAGTCAAGATACAATTCAGACACTTTGTTCATAGATAGAATATTTAGGTGTTGGTCCAACAAATACGCAGGATACGGACTATATAAATCTAATATTTGCTGTAATGGCCACGGCAAGGCGCCGGCGATATCCATGTCGTTAGGTGACGCACCAGCCGAGGCGAACCCAGCCAAGTTCAACAACATGTCTTCCTGACTCAAACTCAGCTCTAAAACCACAAAAATTCGGTTCAAGGTTTTCCGGCTAACGCCGGTTTTATTGCATTCGACAAAACTGAGATGCCGACTCGATATACCCGCAGCCGCCGCGACAAGTTGCTGCGAATAATTGCGCTCCTTTCGGCACTGTCGCAAAGATGCACCAAATAAGGAGTTACCGATATATTTCGCCACAACCATTTCCGATTTGAATATTGGATCTGACTGTATCAATTATCTGAGGGTATGCGTCTAATTACTCGACACTCAAAAAAAAATACTACCTGAAAGGTTAAGAAGCACCCTACATCATTGCTCTTTCTACGCTACAACTAACGATGCTACTTGTTCTCACAAGTTAAACTATCCCCCTTATTCACAGAGAAAGCCACCTTTTAAAAAAGGGCGCTTTTAGCGCCCTGTCAATCTAAAGCACATATTAAAATTGCAGACGTGCATTCACCCCAATTTCATCGGTATCTAAATCACCGATAAAGCTTCGACTGATATTGGCGCCTACCGAGAATTGCGGAACCACGTAAACCCGAATACCGGCACCCAAAATAGCACCCGTGTCAGTACCACCATAATCAGCATCCCGGTGGGCCAATCCGCCCAATAAATTGCCTTCTACATTATTAGTCAGCCAAGTCCGACTCATCACGCTACCGGTTAAAGTATCTACATCAACATTATCCCAAGCCGGCTTTTTACTGTCGGATTCTGCAAAGCTGTAGTCCAAGGCCAACACTAAATCACTGCGACTAGACATTTTCATAGGGTGACCAACGCCGACGCTGACGGTATCAAACTCGAGGTTTTTATCGACATCGAGATTACCTATAGAACCACGGATAAAGATATTTTTATCGAGCGCCAGTGACCCGCCGCCATAGACATAGTCAGCATCGTCATGATCGATATCCACATCGGAAAAGCCACCTTCCACATAGGTATAACTAAACTCTTTGGCATTAACCTGAAATGACGCCATCGTCGCCACTAAACCAAGCCCGATAAGCTGCTTCTTAGATATATTCATCGCAATGTCTCTCCGTTGAATTGATGGAGGATTAGACTGGGTTTAGGCAAACAGTTCCTCGAACCCAGTGACTTGTGCACTATGCACACTCACGCAACTATTCCTTACTTAAGCTGTCCGCATGCAGCCCGCCCCACAACCACAGCACCGCCGCCAAGCACCGGCACCACTATTGATGAAATTGCAATAATTGCTATTTGTTTACGGCTAACTGCAATCGGCGCTCCTAGCAAAACCCCGCACTCACTAGCTATATAAGCCAGCTAGGACAAATACCAGCAAGCCGCTAATGAGTACAATTCAATAGACAAGCAAAAAGCGGCATGTTATCGTCTCTTTATTGACATGCAAATCAATAAAAGCAGCTAGAGAGAGCTTGACAAAATGAGCGCTGATGTACTGTACAACGTAGCGGACAATGGGCTCGCCACGATAACAATGAACCGACCAATCACTCATAACGCATTCAATAATGAAGTGATCCAGCAGCTTCAAGACGCATTTTCGCGCGCGGCCGCCAACAAAACAGTCCGCGCATTGCTTTTACAGGCCGAGGGGAGCAGCTTTTGCGCCGGAGGCGACATGAACTGGATGAAGCAAATGGCGAACTATAGCTACGAGGAAAACCTCGCAGACTCAAGAAAAATCGCCGCAATGCTCCATAAGCTAAATACC
>NZ_JBFJWS010000139.1:0-8223 GCF_041623545.1 Zhongshania sp.
ACCATTTTACGTAATCGGTTTGTGCAGACATGGCAGTGGCGTATGTTATGGCTAATGGCTTTATTTTGTTTGGAATGTCATAGGCTTACAAGCCATTTTTACGTTGCTAAGTTTGATCAGCAAATTCAGCGGGGCTGAGTGGTGGGCTGCAAGCGAAAATAAAACGCTGTAGAGCAAATTAATTGGTGACAGACTGGCGCAATTGGCGCTACAAAGGCGGTTTTTCTGAGGGGCTATGCGTGACAGCGGAATTATTAGTAGCGGCACCGGATGCTGAGCTGGTTTTCGACCAAATAGCGGATGCTTTGGTTGCGACCGGCTATGCGGTCATACCTCTTGCGCTGCCGCCAGCCATTGCTGAAGCTATGTTTCTGCGTATTGCCTCCTTCGAAGATGCGGGCTTTCAGGCAGCGGGGGTGGGCCGTGCCGATGAGTTTCAAGTTAATCCCTTTGTGCGCAAGGACGAGATTCGCTGGTTGTCCCAGCAGGATCCAGTCGAGGCGGCTTACCTCGCTTGGATGGAACAGTTGAGGCTAGGGCTAAATCGGCGCTTGTTTATGGGCTTGTTTGACTACGAAGCGCATTTTTCACGTTACACCGAGGGCGCATTTTACAAAAAGCATGTCGATGCTTTTAAAGGCCGCACCAATCGGGTGCTATCGACAGTGTTCTATTTGAATCCGGGCTGGGCATTGGCTGATGGCGGCCACTTGCTTATGTACAGCGATGACCAAGCTGCATCGCTAGAACCGATCGCGAGAATAACGCCGTTGATGGGGAGTTTGGTGGTGTTCCTCAGCGACCGCTTTCCCCATGAAGTAACCGCGGCCAGTCGCTTGCGTTATAGCGTTGCCGGGTGGTTTCGGGTGAATGGCAGTCTAGGACCACATATCGACCCGCCACGTTAGGGTAATTCTGAATAGCTACTGGGCTCAGCAGGCGTGGCGTCGCTATCGAGGCTATTCAGAACTCCCAATATTTCAAAAAATATTAGAGGCGACGTAATAAGCCTAGGGTGTTAACCCGCGCGATCTCTTCAAATAAACCGGAGGCTAAGGCCAATTTGTAAATCGCATAAGGCGCTTGGCCACCTTCTTCTGGCGCGGGGAATAAATCGTGTACGGCAAGTATGCCGCCCTTCATTATCTGCGTTGCCCAACAACGGTAGTCGCAGAGTGCGGCATCGAGACTGTGGCCGCCGTCAATAAATACCATCGCCAGTGGGGTTTGCCAGTGGCGGGCGCTGACTTCTGAGGTGGCGACTAAGGGCACTACTGTGTCCTCCAGTCCGGCGCGACGGATGTTGCGGCGAAATTCCTTAAAAGTGTCAAAGCGGGCTTCGCTGGCGTCGTACAGTTCGGGGTCGTGGAACATTTCGCCAAGTTGATGCTCCTCGGAGCCTATATGATGATCCACGGCGTACACCACGCCCTGTTTTTTCTGGCAGGCGAGGCCCAAATAAATCGTGGACTTACCGCAATAGCTACCGACTTCCAGTACTGGGCCGCGCGTCGCAACACTAAGCGCGGCGTTGTAGAGCGCCTCAGCTTCGTCCTCGGCTAAAAAGCCTTTGATGTCGGTCATATCCAAGGGCAGCGCAATAGTCATCGTTTACTCTATCGGTGAGGGGTAAAGTGGGTTTGCTCGGGCAATTACGGAGCGAACCATAGCCAATATCAAGGCAGCGAGCAAATTACCATCTTGTCAGTTTGGCATTGCTGCAGTGCTTACGGCAATGGTGTATGTTGCTGGTGGTAACATTGCCGTCTTTCATAGACGGCAATAAATTTAAATCAAGAGGGAAGGGCCATGCTCAAATTGTACGGTTTTGCGGTGAGTAATTATTTCAATATGGTTAAACACGCCATGCTTTATAAGGGGCTGCAGTTTGATGAAGTGACCACATTTCCCGGTGCAGACCCGGCGTATATCAATAAAAGCCCAATGGGCAAAGTACCGTGTATTGAAACCGCGCAGGGCTGCTTGACTGAGACCAGCGTGATTCTGAATTATTTAGAAGCCGCCTACCCTGAAAAGCCGCTTTTGCCGACCGACGCTTTTCAGCGCGCGAAAGTGAACGAAATCATGAAGGTGGCAGAGCTGTATATCGAGCTGCCAGCGCGTCGACTGTTTCCAGAGGTTTTGGCTGGTAAAGTAGTGAGTGATGCAATTAAAGCTGAGTCACGGGAAACCTTGAGTAAGGGCTGCAAGGCCTTGGCGGCCTTGGTTCAGTTGCCGAATAGCCCGTATGTCGCTGGTGAAAATATGACCATGGCGGATATTGTACTGCGTTACGCCTTAATCACGGCAAGCATGAGCGCGAAGGCTATTTATAGTTGGGATCTTGTTGCTGAGGTGCCGGGTATGGCCGATTGGAATAAGCGCATGGCGGAATTAGAAATATCCACGCAGCTGGATAAGGCTAGCCAAGAGGGTATGGCTGCGTTTCTACAGGCGGTGAAGGGCAAGTAATTTTCGCGGTAAGTCGGGTGCCGGGATTAGCTCCCGGCCTCTAGTAACTCCAGCTCTTCCTGCAATGCCAGCCATTGCTCCTCGATTTCGTCATTTTTAGCACTCACCTGAGCTTGCTCAGCGAGCGTTTGCTTGAGCTTATTCTTATTAGCATCATCGTAGAGGCTAATGTCGGCAAGCTGCTCCTCTATGGCTGCCATTTGTTCGCCCAGCTTGTGCATTTGTTGTTCGAGTTTTTTGATTTTTGAAGTCAGTGGCGCGAGCTGCGCGCGGCGGGCCGCCGCATCTTGCCGAGCTTGTTTTTTGTCGACCAGAGGTGCGCTTGCCTCGACGGTACTTACCGGTGCACTTTTATCACGATTGAGCAGCCAGTGGCGGTAGTCTTCTAAACTGCCGTCAAAGGGTTCGGCTTTACCGCTGTCGACGAGTAAAAACTCATCCACGGTATTGCGGAGCAGATGACGATCATGGGACACCAAAATCACTGCGCCCTCAAAATTTTGCAGGGCGGTCGTGAGGGCGTGGCACATTTCCAGGTCAAGGTGGTTGGTCGGTTCGTCGAGCAGCAAAAGATTTGGCTTCTGCCAAACGATGAGGGCGAGGGCAAGGCGGGCTTTTTCACCGCCGGAGAAGTTTTCGCAACTTTGCTCGGCATGACTGCCGTGAAAATTAAAGCCGCCGATAAAATTGCGAATTTCTTGTTCGCGGGCTGTGGGCCGCAGTCGTTGCAATTGCAAAATAGGGCTGGCCCCTAAATCCAAGGACTCCAGCTGGTGCTGGTTGAAATAGCCCATATGTAAGTGCTCACCCTGCTGGCGCTGGCCGTGTAAGGGCTTGAGGCTGCCGGCCAAGGTTTTCATCAGCGTCGATTTTCCCGCGCCGTTGGCGCCAAGCAGACCGAGCCGAGTGTTGGGGTGAATACTCAGGTTCAGTTTTTTAACAATCGCGCTGTCGTAGCCGAGATCGGCTTGCGACAAGCTGAGCAGCGGATCCGAGAATTGCTGGGCCTCGTAAAACTTAAACCGAAACGGCGAGTCAATGTGTGCCGGTGCAATATCTGCCATGCGCTCCAGTGCCTTGAGGCGACTCTGGGCCTGTTTGGCCTTGGTGGCTTTAGCGCGGAAGCGACGCACAAAGTCTTCCATGTGGGCGCGAACAACTTGTTGCTTTTCAAAGGCTTGCTGTTGCTGGGCCATGCGTTCGCCACGCTGGCGCTCGAAAGCTGAGTAGTTGCCGCGGTAGCGGGTCAGGGTTTCGCGTTCGAGGTGCACAACGTGGTCGCAGCAGGCATCAATAAAGTCGCGATCATGAGAAATTAGCAGCAAGGTGCCTTCGTAGCGTTGTAACCACTGCTCCAGCCACATGCTGGCATCAAGATCGAGGTGGTTGGTTGGTTCGTCTAGCAACATCAGGTCTGAGGGACACATCAGTGCCTGGGCCAGATTGAGACGAATCCGCCAGCCACCGGAGAAGTCATTGACCGGGTTTTCGAGCTCGTTAAGTTTAAAGCCAAGGCCGGTGAGCAGGCGTTCGGCGTCACTGCGAATCTGATAAGCATTGATGAGGTCAAGCTCGCCGTGGAGTTCGGCTAATTGGTGGTCGTCTCGGCAGGCCGCAATACTGGCTTCAATTTCGCGAAAGCGGTGGTGGCCGTCGATAACGTATTCAATGGCTGGCTGATCACTGGCATCGACTTCCTGGCGCATTTGCGCTATTTGCCAGTTGCTAGGTAGCCGCAGTTCGCCGCTGTCGGCGACGAGTTTGCCGCAGAGGAGTTGGAATAGGCTGGATTTACCGCTGCCATTGGCGCCAACTAGGGCGATATGCTCACCGGGATTAACCCGCAAGTCGACGGCCTCTAGCAATGGTTTGCCGCCGCGTTGTAAGCTGAGATTTAGGAGTTCTATCATGATGGGCCGCGATTATAGCGTGAGTATTGCTTAATGGATGAAAAATTTGTTGATGATCGACCCCAAGGCGCCTTGCAAGATTACTCGCTCTGGGATTACGCGCTGGCAGTGTACTCGCAACCGGCAATCCAAGCCCAGTGTTTAGTCTTGCAAGATCGCTATGAATTGGATGTTAACCTACTATTGGCCGCGGGTTATTGGGCGTGCGCTGAGCGCTGTTGGTCGGCTGCGCAAGTGGCGGAGTTAGTCTCGGTGTCGGCAGAGCTGCGCGAAGATTATGTGCTTCCCCTGCGGGAGCTCCGCCGGAAAGCAGAGGGCCCTAAGCGGCAAGAGCTTTATCGCGCGTTGAAAACGGCAGAGCTCGCGGCAGAGCGACTACAAATTGAAGCTATAGCGCAGAAATTAGCTGCGTTTTCCGGCAATGCCAAGCCCAAGAGCCAAAACCGCTATATGGCCAATTTAACAATGTATGCGCGGAGCTACAAAGGTAGCGAGCAAATTAAATTGGCGGCTTGCCTAAGCGAATTGGCGGCGTCGCTGGCGGCTGCGGCTTAAAAGTCGTCAAAAAGACTAGCTAGTCGGTCGGCGGGCTTATCGGGGTGGCTGGGTATATCGCTCATTCTGCGAACTCGGCGTTTGGGCTTCGGGGCGATTGTGGCAGCTTTCTTAGGCGCTGGCTCGGCGCTGACTTCCGCCGCAGATTTAGCCAGTTCAGATTTAATTTCTGCCATTGTGTCATTCGCTGCTGCTTGCGGCGATGATTTTGAGGCGACGTCTACCGAAGCTACAGTTGCTTTTGGCTCGGCTTTGGCTTTTGCAGTTGGTTTGGCTGCAGATGCTTTCGCTTTCATGGGTGCTTTTGCTGGCGCCGCGGAGGACTTGGTCGGGCTGGCTTTGCTCGCCGGCTTAGCCACCGTTTTACTGAGCGATTTGTCGGTTTCGAGCATCGCTTTAAGAACGGCTTTTTCTTTGCGTAAGACTAAACGCTGCTCGATGATGCTGCCGCGCAGTTGTGCTAAGGCAGCCTGATCGCTGTCAAAGTTACGCTGGGCGCTGGCTAAGCTGGCTTTTAGCCGACCTTGGGCGCTAGGTTTGGCATTTTTAGGGTCTTTTAGGCGATCTTGGCACTGCTTGAGATGGGCGCGGGTCTTGTCAATTTGCGCTTTTTGCTTGTCTTCTTCTTTTTCAAGGGCAGTCAGGGCTGTTTCCAGAGCATGAATGTGCTTTTCTCTAAGCCCATATAGCTCAGATTGCAGTTGGTTTAATGTTGCTATTGGGCTATTTGTTGCTAGGCCCTTGTTATTATTGCTACTCGCCATGCGATTAACCCTGTAAGTGGTTAAAATAACATCAATCTTCATTATACAAACTTGTCACAGAGAATCTATCTCTGTAATGCTCAGTGTAGCTAAGTATTTATTGGTCTTGCCTCTGTGTCTGTTGGAACGCTTGTGGCAGACTACGGTCTGATATCCCATGTCGAATCCACGACGGTTCTTTTTATCCATAAAATTAAGGTAGTTACATGAATAAGACACTGGTATGTGCGGTGATAATGAGTGGTCTGCTAACGGCTTGCGGTGGTGATAAGTCGTCAAAAGCTGATTTAGGTACCGAGATTGGCAAAGTAAGTTACGGCATAGGCGCAAATATCGGCGCACGCTTTGGTGATGACCTCCCTCTTGACGTCGATGCCTTTAGCGCCGGTGTGCGTGATGCGATGGCCGGTGGCGAGATGCAAATGACCGAAGAGGAAATTATGAGTACCTTGCAGGCCTACCAGCAGAAGCAATTAGCGGTGCGTCAGGAAGAAGCACAAGCGGCTGGCGGCAAGAACAAGGCGGAAGCGGAAGCCTTTTTTGCCAAAAATGGCAGTGTTGAAGGTGTTGTGACGACTGAAAGTGGCCTGCAGTACCAAGTTTTGGTTGAAGGTAAAGGCGATAAGCCGACGGCGGATGACACTGTAGAAGTGCATTATCACGGTACTCTGCTTGATGGTACGGTATTTGACAGTTCTTACCAGCGCGGCGAGACCGTGAGCTTCCCAGTGGGCGGCGTGATCCCCGGCTGGACAGAAGCTTTACAGCTTATGCCGGTTGGTTCTAAGTGGAAGTTGTTTATTCCACCAGCGTTGGCCTATGGTGCTGGCGGTGCGGGCCAAATGATTGGTCCAAACGCTGCATTGGTGTTTGATGTTGAGTTGATTAAGATTGCTGGCGCTGAGTAATTTGTCGGTAGTATAAAAAAGCCCCGCTAGTCGGGGCTTTTTTTTGCCTATGCATTGATAGGCAGGCAAATTCAGGGAGCTATAACAGAAAGCGACGACGCGAGGTGCAGCTGGCGGTGCAGTACATCCTTGTTCGCACCAGTGTCATCCGTGATGTGATCAGTTTACGCTTTTGGTCGGGCCAAAATATCGGCAATTAGCGTCATTGCGTGTAGGAAATCATCCACAATTTACACATTACAGGTACTGGGACAGGGCCTCGCTAGTCCATTGGCGGAGTGAGGCGATATCTTGTTCGGTGCTGGCGGTACCGGGCAGCACTGCTTCGGCATGGACTTGCCGGTCAAACCATAGCCTCACGTGTTGGTAGTCCGCCAATTCGGGCGCTGAGGCCAACCAGACCATAGTGTCAGCCCCCATGCGGCCGTCGCGGAGTTGGTGGCGCAGGGCTTTATTGAATGTCGGGAGTGATTTGGCTAAGCCGGGCGTCGCGGCCCAGCCAGGGTGCATATTGTAAACAGTGGCGACCGTTTCCATGTGCTTACTCATTGTAAGTAGTGCGCGCTTGGCGCGGGCGTAGGCTTTACTGCCGTTAAAGGGCTTCTCGCTATACTGCATGTCGCTGATGTTGAGACCTTGGGTATAAAGCCCTCCGGAGACCACGTTGATCACGCGGCTGTCCTTGTGCAAGCTAGGATTGAGTATTTTTGTCAGTAGCATTGGCGCGAGGAAATTAACGGCAAGGCTGCGTTCAACGCCTTCATTTGTCACTTCCCGCTCGTTAAATAACGCACCGGCATTATTAATAAGGACGTCAATTTTGGGGTAATCAGCGCTGATCTGGCGTGCTACTTTCGCGGTGCTTTCGAGTAGGGAAAAATCGGCCTCGTAGAAATTAAGCCGGTCTTTGGCGCAGCCGCTGAAAGCCATTATCTCCTTGGCCGAGTGCGCTAGGCGCACTTTATCGCGGCCGATTAAAATAAGTGTTGCACCGAGCCGAGCAAGCTCGCATGCGGCGCTAAGGCCAAGTCCGGCAGTGGGCCCGCTAATGGCAACTATTTTACCGTCCATGCGGCTTGCGTGAGATTTTCGCGGTTGCTGAAAATAACCCCTGCGTCCAAAGTTAATCACCGCAGGAAGTATAAGGTGATCGGCGATGCTATCTTGCAATCGCGGCAGTGGCGCGGCGGGAACTTCAAGCGCCTGTTTTAGACCCGCGGCAGCGTTTTTACCTACACGGTTCAACATTGGTTTCAGCAGGAATAAAATTCCTTGCGATATGCCTGTGAACTCTAATTTAGCCGAATAATTAATTTCGGTGGTATTGGCATCCAATGCCGCGAAAGACATAGTGTCCAAGGCCGAAAAATTGACGCCATGGCCCTGCAATACAAGAAGCTCTTGTTCTTTCAGCGCAAGCTGGGTGTAGTGCATAGTAACGTGCTGAGAACCGAATAACTTTAGCTCGAGCTGATATTTGCAGCCGAGGGCGACGGGGCCAGGGCTGAGTTTGTTAGCGCTGACTACGCTGGGATCCCATTGTTCTATCGTTGAAAAGTCGCGTAGGTAGGCAAAGCAATCGGCGAGTGAGCGCTTGACGATAATGCGCTCTTC
>NZ_JBFJWS010000140.1:0-8209 GCF_041623545.1 Zhongshania sp.
GCCATGATTAAGTGCTCAGAAGTCACCCCCAAAACCGGCGAACTACTAGCAACACTGACCCCCAAGTATTTTTCCAACGACGAGATTGCCGTGTTTAACGGCGGCCAGGAAGTCGGCGCACAATTTTCGGCACTGCCCTTCGACCATATTATATTTACTGGGGCCACCAGTATTGCTCGGCATATTCTGCGCGCTGCCGCTGACAATTTAACCCCTGTGACCCTAGAGCTCGGCGGCAAGTCGCCAGTCATTCTAAGTAAAAGCTACCCAATTCAGGACGCTGTAGAGCGTATCTTCGGTGGCAAGATCCTCAATGTCGGTCAAGTCTGCTTATCCCCCGACTATGTCTTTGTACCCGAAGACCAACTAGAGGCATTCACCCAGGCGGCAAGCGCCTACATCACCAGTATGTTCCCGACTTTACGGGACAACCCAGATTACACTTCTGTGGTTAACGAGCGTCACTATCAACGCCTGCAGAGCTACCTAGCAGACGCCCGAGAGAAAGGCGGCGATGTGCGTGAAATCAACCCGGCAAATGAGGACTTCAGTCAGCAGCAGGGCACCTTCAAAATTCCGCTTACCTTGGTCGTTAACCCCAGTGACGACATGCTAGTCATGCAAGAAGAGCTGTTTGGCCCGGTTATTTGTATTAAAACCTACCGCCAAGTCGAAGAGTGCATAGATTACGTCAACGCCCGCCCCCGCCCACTGGCGCTGTATTACTTTGGCAAAGACCAAGCAGAGCAGCAGCATATTCTAGATCACACCGTATCTGGCGCCGTTACGATTAACGATGTGATTTTTCATGTCAGCTGTGAAGATCTGCCCTTTGGCGGTATTGGCCCGAGCGGCATGGGCAACTACCATGGCGCCGATGGCTTTAAAACCTTCAGCCACGCCAAAGCCATTTATAAACAGAGTAATATCAACTTCCAAAAACTGGGCGGCATGGTGCCTCCCTACGGCGAAAAAGCCGACAAAACCCTAAAAGCGATGATCCGCAAGTAAGCCTGAAACCGCAAAACTAACCGCGCCCCGCTGCTGGGGCGCGTATACCGACCTTCAATACTAAAAATAAGACACTGAAAAGCTACTCCCCACGCCCCTTAACAGCTATGCTGCCAAGTTAAGTCTGACGATATAACGAGGCCGTATTTGCCACAGACAATATTAGGATGGCGCGAATGGATCAGCCTGCCCACTTTAGGGATCAGTGGTCTCAAAGCCAAAATTGATACCGGCGCCCGCAGCTCTTCCCTTCACGCTCTTGATATCAAGGCGATCGAGGTAAACGGCGAGCACTGGGTAGAATTTAAAGTAAACCCTCAGCAGCACGAAACCACCGAGCTTATACACTGCCGCGCGCCAGTTAAAGACTACCGCCAAGTCACTGATTCTGGCGGCCACCGCAGCATGCGCTATGTTATAGAGACCCACATTTGTATTGGCAGCGACAAATTTCTAGCCGAAATGACCCTCGCTGACCGCTCGCAAATGCTGTTTCGCATGCTATTAGGACGGACTGCTATGAAAAATCGCTACACCGTAGACCCAAGCCGCTCGTATTGCGCAAGCCAAAAACCGGCGAAGCCACCCAGCCAAATTATACCAAGCTAATCTCGCCCTGCGCGTGGAACTAAATATTAGCCAAGCCAATCTGAACACTCCGCTTAACAAGCCGATAACAACGAGAATACCAAACCATGAAAATAGCCATACTGTCTCGGAACAGACGCCTCTACTCCACCCGCCGCTTGGTTGAAGCGTGCACCGAACGCGGTCATGAAGTTCGGGTGCTGGATACCCTCAAATGCTATATGGAATTAAACTCCAGCGAGCCAGTGGTGTGGTACAAGGGCGAACGACTAGAAGGTTTTGACGCCATCATCCCCCGCATTGGCGCCTCGATCACCCCTTACGGCCTTGCGGTTATTCGCCAATTTGAAATGCTCGGCACCTACAGTCTGACCGAGTCCGTGGCCCTTGGTCGTTCACGCGACAAACTGCGGGCCCTACAATTGTTATCCCGCAAAAATGTCGGCATGCCCATTTCCAGCTTTGCCCATGACGTTCACAACACCAAAGAACTCATCAAACTGGTTGGCGGCGCGCCGGTGGTGGTCAAGCTTCTCGAGGGCACGCAGGGCCGCGGCGTGGTACTAGCAGAAACCGCCAAAGCTGCCGAAAGCGTTATCGATGCCTTCCGCGAATTGAAAGCCGACTTCTTAGTCCAAGAATTTATTAAGGAAGCAGGCGGTGCCGACGTGCGCTGCTTAGTCATAGGCAAAAAAGTGGTCGCCGCGATGCAGCGCACCGCCGCCAGCGGCGAATTCCGCTCGAACCTACACCGCGGCGGCACCGCTGAACTGACCCGCCTTACCCCTGCGGAGCGTGCAACCGCAGTAAAAGCAGCGCAAATCATGGGCTTGAATGTTGCGGGAGTTGATATTCTGCGCTCTTCACGGGGACCATTGGTTATGGAAGTGAACTCATCGCCGGGCCTTGAGGGTATTGAAACGGCCAGCAAGAAAAATGTGGCGGGCGAGATTGTCAAATTTATTGAAGAAAATGCCGGTCCAAACAAAAACAAAACCCGTGGCAGGGGTTAAGAGCGCACCATGAAAAAACTGACCATCGCCGGTGTCGATATTCCCGTCGGCTGCCGCACCCAGATCGAACTGCCAGTTGCGCAGCTGTACACCAATACCGAACTGTCCATGACCGTAAAGGCCATTCGCGGCCGCAAAGACGGCCCAACCTTATTTGTTAGCGCGGCGATTCACGGCGACGAAATCAATGGCGTCGAGATTGTCCGGCGTTTACTACAACACAAAGCCCTCCGTTCACTGCGTGGCACCTTGTTGGCGATACCCATTGTGAATGTGCATGGCTTCCTCAATAACAGCCGCTACCTGCCCGATGGCCGCGACCTCAATCGCTCCTTTCCCGGCTCGCCAAAAAGCTCGCTAGCCGGACGCATGGCCCACACCTTTCTCAATGAAGTGGTACTGCAGTGCACCCACGGTATCGATCTGCATACCGGCGCTCGGCACCGCAGTAATCTGCCCCAGATCCGCGCCGACATAAAAGACGAGTCGACCCGTGCCATGGCCGAGAGCTTTGCCGCGCCGGTCATCCTGCACTCGGCAACGCGAGATGGCTCACTGCGAGAAATCGCCAGCAATCACAATATTCAAGTTCTGCTTTACGAAGCCGGTGAAGCCCTGCGCTTTGACGAAATCGCGATTCGCGCCGGCGTCAGCGGCATTATTAATGTAATGCGCCATATCGGTATGCTACCCGCGTCGCGGAGCAAGAAGCCAAAACGCACAAGTATGATTACCGGCCAGTCAAGCTGGATACGGGCGACTAGCAGCGGTGTGTTACGGGCGCTGGTCCCATTGGGCGAGTTTGTCCAAAAAGGCGATGTACTCGCGCTGATTTCCGACCCTATGGGTAATAACAGCGCAGACAATAAAATTCTCGCTAATGACAATGGCATCGTCATTGGCCGCACCTTCCTACCCCTAGTTTACGAAGGTGACGCCTTATTTCACATTGCCAAATACAAGGCTAATATCGGCGAAGCGCTTGAACACGTTACCGCGTTTAGGGAGGAGTTTGAGCCCGAGCCCTACTCCACCTCAGACGACAGTGAAGACCATCCGCCTATTGCCGGCTAAGCATCAAAACAGCAGCAAGTGGATTTTTAATTTTCCAACACTTGCCGCTGGTTAACGTAAATCTCGACAACATAAAAGCAAATGGGCTTTACCGCGGTTTCTTGAATATTCTAAAATCGACTTCTGACTTACGGACATTTAACTCACGTTTTCGAAAGCTGTAAATAGAGATATTTCTCTTTCTCCACGCAGCGCCTTTTAATCCTTATATTATCCCTAATATGGACCCTGCCATCCGAATAGCACACTTTATATCGCTTTTTAAACGTTCCATCACTCTGCAAGTTAAACCCCATTAGATTCGCAAGAATTTCTTTTTCTTGAAATTTCGGCGCCTCTTCTTCACCACTCGTTACAAAAGATATCAATTCAAGCGGCGCGTCCTTGTAAAAAACCAATTCCGCAATTTCGTTAGGTCCAACAATCGTCCTACCAAGCATGCTTCTAGTCGGCCACTGGTAGTCGCCGTAAGCCAAATAAACCAATTCGGAGCAAGTGACTTTATAGGAAGTGTCAACATTAAAACCAAAGTCATACTCCTTTCCAAACTGTTCACTTAGAATACGATACACTTTCAATATCCTGCTTTCGGACTTATCCAACAGGCCTTTTACTCTGATGGACGCAAAAGCATCCATTTCAAGCCAATCATCAAAACGTGAAAAGCCAGCTCCCTGCCTCCTTATTTCGAAAATCGAGTTTCCATTTTCAATATTGTCTCTGAATGGCGCCAGCTCTTTACTCTCCCAAATCCCAAGCTCAATTAATTGTTCTTTCGTGCCTAACCAAACTGCATTATGCCCCCAATACCCCGGTATCAAGTAGTCTGTTAACTTATTGGATTTCTTTTCAAAAACAATATCAAGCGGCATTAACTTCGCCAAAATATTATTTTTCAACTGAACATCAACACTTACCCTACCACTGCGACCCCACTCAATTGGCCCAGCAACAGCGCCCAATGAACGGCTAACAGTCCCTGTTGACACATAAAATATTTTCCTCAACGCATCAATAATGCGGAAATCCAATGTCGCAAATCCTTCTAATGACTCACCCCTATCGAATTTTTGATAAATTAAGGAATTTTCATACCCTCGAGGCTTTTTTCTCGCCACTACACCCAAAAGATAGGGTAGTTTGTTTCTATTTGACCTAGACAAAATATTTTCAATAAATATTTCAATTTTATTATCCAGAATCAATGACTGATCTTTAAGAATAAATCGATAACTTATACTCTCCATATACTTATTATAGAGCGCTTGAGTTCTTTCTATTAAATATAGCTCCGCCAGCGCTTGATGCTCTTCACTACGCTGCCTTGACAGCTTCAAGAGATTATCCGAAGCGGCAATATAGGCCTCCCAGCTGTCCTTCACTAGCGCCACAAACAAACCGTTGACATTTCTTCGGGTCACCAGATAATCAACCCCATGCACTCCGAGTTCAAGGGTATGCTGATAGATAGCTAAATGTCTTTTATTAGCTGATAAGCTAGAGTTACTTTTAATTTCAGTTAAGTTTTTTTCAAAATCTCTGAGCTCAGACGAATGCACGATCGCCGAAGACAACACAAATATAAAAAACGAAATTAACTGATTCATGGTCGCCTGAAACATCACAAATTGGTGTAGCGTCTAGAGCTAGTTGTTGCAAAATCAATTCACCCACCACAACTAGTCATCAGCGATTGATGAGAAAATTAAGAAAACACTTAACACAAATAGAAGCCTTAGCTGGCTTTTCATTAGAACAATAGATCGCTTAATAAAAATACACACTTCAACGTCAGCCCCTAGCCTTCGATAAATGCTGTAAAGGTAGCGATATAAATCTACACCTTGATTGTCGACAATCCACTAAGATTGGGCTGGCGCCCTAAAGGATGACCTGGTAGATACAAATAGACATCCATCATGTAAATCCCCCACCAGCCCTGCATCTTGATTAATACGCAACTGGTGTAAAAGCCATTGAGCGTTTGTGAAATCCGAAGCGATATATCGTCGCCTGGCCTTCCTTAATTTCAACAGAGGTTTCAGTCGAACTTGCAGCACAGTTTCTATTAGGATATGCGCGGAGCGAGTGTCGCCCGGCGGTTAAGTGCAACTCAAGATTTTCACCTACATTGATCGGTGCAACCTGCACATCACCAATCGTAATCAAAGGAATGCAAGCGGCCCCTCTCATTCCCGTATCGCGATTGATAACAAGCACACCAGTATTTTCACCTGGCACACGATAATTATCTGTTTTCCACAGGCTTTTTTGAACCGGCGTTGGGCTCCGAGTTGCGACGGTATTGGCGGCGCAGGCTGACAATATTGCGACTGCGCAAAATGCGGCAAACACTTTCATTTATTAATCCTCCAAGTTTAAAAAATACATTGCGGCTACTTTAGCGTCGCACTGACACCGTGACGGCCTTAGAAAAGCTGATTCCAACGGCCAATCATCCAACTCTTCTCACTATCAATTCAGTTTTAAACGTTTCGCAAAACCTAGGTAGGCGTTTCGTTTCGTCGAACGAATTTGGCTTTTTCGCGACCAATGTACATTTATTTCAGTATTGGAATTTCAGATATATGTCGCTTATTGGCGGGCCGTTGCTAGCGCATGAATGGCTAATGCTTAAAACATGCGGCCTCGCCGATCGCCAACTAAACAAGTTGGATTAACACCGAATTCCACTAAGCTTTCCACGTGAACGATCACTGCAATATGGGATAGCGTCTCTGCTTCAGGCACTGACTAATCAGCATAAACATCTACTTACCAATCTAGCCTGACATCGTCGAAATACTGCGCAGCCAAGCCCACGGCGGCCAGCCGGACTCGACCATGTCCACTAGATTTGCCCACGGCCTAATCTAACGTTATAGTTTATTTACCGCCTCCCCTAGATTGGGGAGAAACCGCTGACAGCCGCAACGACGACACGCAGGAAGTGTGTCAATACGCCGCAGGTAGGGCCGACACCCGAGTAATGCAAAGTAATAAATTATCCCAGCTAATTGGCGAGCTTTACCGACACGCCCACCAAGCCGACGGCTGGATGGCTTTTTTTGCCATGCTCGAAACCGAAATTCCCTCTCGCTCGACAACACTGATGTTTGAAGAAATTCAAACTCACTCAACAGATATTGTGCTCTCTCGGCATTTGGCTGACCACGAGCTGCAAGTCTACGGCGAACATTATGTGCACACGGATGTTTGGGCCGAGGTTATGGCCGACTTACCGCTCTTTCAATTTCATAGCAATGAAGCAGTGCCAGACAGGCAGTTTCTAGCTTCAGAGTTTTACGCGGATTACACCAAACCGCTGGATATTCGCTATGCCTGCGGGGCGTATATAGAGAATCCCAAAATTGGCCAGGCCTTTCGCGTTACTATTCAGCGCGGTCATCAACATAAACCCTTCAGCCGCGACGAACTTGCCACTCTCAATCTCTTTGTTCCGCATCTACAAAATGCATTGGCTATTTACAAACGCAATATCGCCTTAGAATCACTGCAAAGTGGCTTTGATTCAATTACCAGCATTATGGATTGTGCTGCCTATCTGTTGCGCTCAGACGCAAGCATCGTCTCGCAAAATGAACTTGCCGAACAATTACTACGTCAAGATATTGCTTGTGTTTCCGCAGGCAAACTTTCATTTCGGCCACACAAGCTACGCAATACCATTGAGCAACTTATAAATAATCTGCAGAAATTTACTGACAATCGCTCCAGGTCCTGCCGCAACTACGCGCGGACCAAACAGTATCAAATTAGCGTGGAACCCCATCTACTCCCCTGCCTAATTCCCGGGGAACAAGAGCTTGGAATACTCCTACAAATAAAAAGTAACGATGCCAATATACATATTGATTTAGTGGGTTTAGAGGTTTTATACGACCTCACCACCACCGAAGCGAACGTCACTCGTTTGCTTTGCAAGGGCTTAGTTGTTAAAGAAATAGCTGGCACAATGGGCGTAAAAGAAAGCACTGTACGCTCACACCTCAAAGCAGTTTACGCCAAACTTGGCGTGCGCTCTCAGCCCGAGTTACTCAGTACAGTCATGACGTCGCTAGCTAGAGCCAAAATGACATGAGCAAGAGGCTAGCGAACCACATTCGCAGCTAATCACAAAGCAGAACGCGACTCAAATCGCTCAACCATGGGCTGAAGATAATCCAGCATGAAGTCACGAAAAATTCGGATTCTCGCAGTCGTTCGCAAGTCGAGATTGGTCAATAGCCAAAAGCCCGTTGGCTCCATTACCCCCTGCGCGGGAATTTGAATTAGATCCGGGTCGCTATTACCCAGTGAACAGGGTAATTCGCCAAAGCCACTGCCCTGCCGCACCAAATCGTAAATTACATTCAAGGAGTTCGAGCGATAGCGAATAGGCATATCTGGGTAACTTTGTCGCAGCCACTCCGGTGTAATCTTGCCGTCTAACATCCAAGAAATAGCGCCCACGTCACTTTTACCCGTCAAGTAGTCTTGCCACACCTCATTAGTGGCAAATA
>NZ_JBFJWS010000141.1:0-8187 GCF_041623545.1 Zhongshania sp.
ACCAAAGATGACTATCCATCCTACGGTGTAAACTTCCAGGGCTTGGGCCTGATTACTGAGCAATACGGCGCGCCACGTACCTTTGGCATGGAAGTACGTTACCGCTATTGATTGGGTCGTGGCATATTCTGTGGCGAATATGCCTTCGCCCCAGAATATAGAATACATCCTCGCAGTGGTGACGGATTTTCCTACAGATAGAAATTAAATTGGTCTTTTTTGCGACTACTTTTGGCGGGTTATCCCGCCTTTTTTATGCTCAAAATTAATGCTGATGTTTTTTTGGAGAGCTAGGAAGTAGGTTTCTTTTTGGTTAAGGGTATTAAATCATGATTTTGGATTACTGGAGCTACGCTGGGTGGCTCGTACTGGTTAAATGAGTATCTATGTTGCCATTACAAGGATTAGCCTAAGATATCTCACGAATCATACGCTTGTCACTGCTAAGATTGATTCTCGCATCGGGAGTACTGAAGCGGCGAGCTTAGCTCTAAGCAGCTACCGGTGATATTAATGCGCGTCGTTTCTAGATAAGTAGAACGAGTGCCGGCTGATACCTGATACCTGATAAAAACGGCTATCTAGTGCCTTGGTGAAAATCTTTCTCGTTAATGTCGACAGCCTCGTGGCGGCCGACGCTAGGATCTTGTTGGTGCTTAGTTGTAGAATTCGACCGCATTGCTTAGCTCAGCGCGCGCGGTACGACAATGGTTTGCAGGATGTTGCTCGTCTGGGTAACCAAAGGACATCCCGAATAAAAGTTTAAATCTATCATCAATGCGGAGTTCTGAACGCACGATATGCGCTTGGAAGCTTAAGGCTGTTTGGGGACAGGAGCCCATACCCTCGGCTGTTAGCGCCAGCATTAAGGTCTGGGCAAACATGCCTAGATCCGCTGCTTCTCTAATACCAAAAGAATGGTCTAGGAAAAAAAAAGCGGCATGAGGTGCGTCGAAAAAGCGGAAATTACGCATGAATGCATCATGACGGGCTACCTTATTTTCCCGACCAATACCCATTGCGTTATACAATTCGGCGGCGGCGGCGTGTTGTCGTGCCTTATAGTCACCTTCATAAAGACCGTCATAGGGAAAGTCCATAACGATATCGCCAGCAGTCATTGCCTTGCTAATTTTTTCACCTAGCTGATGACAGCGTTCGCCGGATACTATTGCAACCTTCCAGGGCTGAGTATTACAGTTAGATGGGGCTTGTTGAGCTAGGGCAAAGATTCTCTCTAAGCTCGATTGTGGAATCGATTGGGGCAGAAATCCACGGATGGACCGCCGACCGCGTACTGCGTTTTCAAAACTTAAATCGGCCATATTTTTAAATTTTTCCTCTACAGTTTGTTGCAATTTTGTTTAGGCCGACGCGGCTGAGGCATCGACGAAGCTGACTATTAACCAAGACAATACTTCGTACCACCAGGTTTTCACGCGAAGTACCCAGCTGGGGTTGTTACGAAGTTCGTGATCCTGATGAGCTTTGTCAATTAAGTAAGCATGTATTGCACTCACTTGCTGTGTATTTAAGGTGTCGTCAAAACGTGGCATACCCGCGGCTTCATATAAGCCACCGCGCACTATTTGTTGAAAAAATTTGTGGGCGGGTGCTTGTAAACGACGTAAATCGGGTAGGGTGCCACCACTCACCGCGCCGACACCGTGACAATAGGCGCAGTTTTCGGCGTAGAGTTCGCTGCCGGTACGGATAGTTTCTGCATTAAATACTTCTTGGGTGGGGGGCAGAGGTATATCTTGCTCTGGGGGTATTGGTGGTAGCTGATGATCGCCGCCCAATTTGTAGCTGAGAAAACGGCTACGTGTTGCGCCCTGTGGTGGCTTTATTCCCGACATTAAGCCATAGGCACCGCCGCCGCCCACGGCCACGGTGATGTACTGATCACCGTCGATTTCGTAAGTGATAGGGGCGGCTAACACGGGTGACTGTGTGTGCGCCTCCCAAAGTATTTTTCCGCTACCCGCCGCGTAGGCGACAAAACGGCGGTCGCCATTACCCTGAAATACAAGATCACCTGCCGTTGATAGTACACCACCATTCCATGGGGTTGGCAGCGGCACTTCCCAAGCGGGCTTTTGCTTTAATACATCCCAGGCAAGCAGATAACCAGTAGCGATGCGTTTTGAGATAGCCTTGTGCAAGAGCTCATTGCCCGGCGGAGCGTCTCGACGATCAGTGCCTTGGTTGCGCCAGTTTGGCTTTACTGTGAAGTTTTCAGGCTCAACATAGAGGAAGGGCGCTTCCATTTTGGGGATGAACATCAGCTGACGCGACGGGTTATAAGCCATGGGTTGCCAGTTGTGAGCGCCACCACCGCCTGGTTTTACCAAGGCTTTGCCCGCGGCGTAATCTTGACCAGGAATTTCTACAGGGCGGCCGGTGCTAAGGTCGTAGTGACTGGCCCAATTCACCTCCGCGTAAGGTTCGGCTGACAGCAATTCTCCGGTTTCCCGGTCCAGTATCATGAAGAAGCCGCTCTTGGGTGCTTGCATTAATACTTTGCGAAGCTGTCCCTGCCAAGGAATATCGGCAAGCACCATATGCTGGGTGGCGGTATAGTCCCAGGTTTCAGCAGGGACGACTTGGTAGTGCCACACATAGTCACCACTGTTAGGGCGTATGGCGACTATTGAGCTAAGAAAAAGATTGTCACCGCCGCCGGGGCTCCGCAGACGCCGATTCCATGGCGAGCCGTTGCCTACACCAATGTAGAGTAGGTCTAGTTCTGGATCATAGGCCATGTGATCCCATACTGTGCCGCCCCCGCCGAGCTTCCACCACTGGCCGCGCCATGTTTCGGCTGCCATGCGTATGGCATCGCTTTCAAAGTCATTGTCAGGGTTGCCCGGCACTGTATAGAAGCGCCAGAGCTGTTCGCCGCTCTGGGCACTGTAGGCGGTGATATAACCGCGAACACCGTACTCAGCGCCACCATTGCCGATAATGACATTGCCTTTGATGACGCGTGGGGCGCCAGTGATGGTATAGGGCTTACTTTGATCGACCGTTATGACCTCCCATACTTTTTCGCCAGAGCGCGCGTCAATGGCCACCAGCCTGCCGTCGAGGGTCCCAACAAAGACTTTACCTTCCCAGAGTGCGACGCCGCGATTAACGACATCACAGCACGCTTTTCGGGCCATTTCTCGCGGCACCTTTGGGTCGTATTCCCAAAGTTTTTTCCCGCTTTTCGCGTCTAGGGCATAAACCACACTCCATGTACCGCTGACATACATCACGCCATCTACCACAATCGGAGTCGCTTCCAGTGCACGGTTAGTGTGGTCATCGAAGGACCATGCTAGCCCGAGTTCGCCTATTGTTTGCTGATTAATTCGACTCAATGGGCTGTGGCGTTGCTCGGCGTAATCTCTGCCGTGCAGTAGCCAATTGCCCGGTTCAGTGGCGGCATTAACCGCTCTAGTGTGGTTAATATTGCCGGCCACCAGTATCGGTGAAATAAGTAATAGGCCTAGGGCGAGTCCGCTGCGCCACGTTTGCATTAGTTGCGCTCCGACAGGTAATCAAGGATGAGCTGAGCAATGAGTTCTGGTTGCTCAGGCAGTGCTGCGTGGCCGGCATTAGCTAAGTCGTAAAGGATCACTTGCGTTGGTAAGCGCTGCAGTAGTGCTTGCCCAGACGCCGGTGCGGCAGTGTCAAATTGTGACTGTATGACGAAAATTGGCTTGCCGCCGGCTGCGGTCCATTTTTCAGCTGGGGTATTCGCTGAGGCGTGGGCTTGGGCGAGGCCGGCGAGGGGGTACCAGCCACTTAGCCAATGTTGTGGCGCGCTGTTGCCAGGGGCAAAGAATGCATGATGTAAGGCTTTCTCTCGTTGGGTCTCTGGCCACAAGTTGAGCATCACGGTCATTATGGCATCGCGTATCTTTGGCGGTGGCGCACTGTCGCCTGCGGATATTAATATTAAGGAATCAACCCGCTCTGGGTAGCGGCTAGCAAACGCACGTGCAATACGATTGCCAAAAGCGTGGCCAATCAGGGGCACTGGGCTAGAAAGGCCTTCTGCGTCTAATATGCTACGTAGGTCTTCAGCGTAGTCGAACAAACTAGTACGTAGTGACGGTAAGGCGGAATTGCCGACCCCGCGGGCGTGCATTGCTAGGCTGCGATAGCCCTTGCTACGCAGTGTCGCTGAAAGCTCATTGAAATCGGAAACCGAGCGCGCATAGCTGGCGAGTAAGATAACGGGAATACCGTTATTGGGCCCGCCAACGACATACTCAATCGTCGTGTCCGCGGACGAGATCTGGCGCAACTCGCCAAGAGGTGCGCGTGCTGGATTATTTCGCAGCGCTAACATTGCGATCAGCACCGCAATTATTAAGGCGATAACTGTAAATGCCAACAGCCCTTTTAGGGCGAATGTAAATTTGCCTTGCATACCGTTCACCTCGAATGAGTAGTGGCCAGTATGGCATATTCAAATGCGTAACGTTTGCGGGTATGAAGGGTATTAAATTTCTAACTTATTGATTTTGATTGTTTTCTATATTGGCTTGGGGTTTTGTTGAAGCGCTTTTTGAAATGTCCATTCAACACGTTTTGGCTGTTGAATCCGGAGCGCAGGGCAATGTCCCCAATCGTTAATTCGGGTGCGTGCTCTAGTAGTCGGCAAGCTTCTTCCAAGCGGTAGCTGTTAATGTATTCGAAAAAATTCTTACCGCTACGGCGGTTAATAGTTTGGCTTAAGTAGTTAGGTAAGGTAGCAATTTCTTCCGCGAGCTCTGCCAATTTAATACTTGGTTCCAAGTACCGACGTTTTTCGCGCATACACTGCTCCAGCTTTTGCCAGAGTTGCTCGATATGGGCTTCTTTCAGTGCTGATTTCTCATACTTAGTGTCAACTAGGGTGGGGCTGGGTCCACCTGCTTGAAGCGCTTTAGGCAGCAAGTCAGTGCGTGCATGGCTGCGCTGCCCTTGATCGAAGATTGCGGGCTGGCGAAGTCCCATAATCCCGATATATAGAATGAGCAGTACACTAAGCAGGGCGGAGGACGCAACACGTGGACCGAGGTTCCAAGCGGTCAGGCCCCGCAATAATTCGATCGTGCCGCTAATCGCTGCAGTTACGACACAAATGGCAATAAGCGCGCGGAGCCAGTTGAGGTTAATCAGCTCGAGTGCAGAAAATTGTTCGCGTATACGTAGCCGGTGTGACTGTAGCAAGCGCCAAGAGAGACAACTGTAAACGAATAGCGATAAATACACAGGAACACTGGCGTAGCTCGCTAGGCTCTGTTGCTGGATGGGTAAATCTTCAAAACGCTGGTATTGGCTTAAATCCCCGTCAAGAATCAAGCCGCCTGGCCAAAATAAGAATACCCCAAATAATGCGGGGGTGAAGTGCCATAACGCTGTAGCCCTAAGTCGGTAGCTAGCTTGCGTCAGTAAGCGCGTATAAATATAGACGAGGGGGCCATAGGTATAGCTAAGGTGTAACAGTTGAAAAATCAGTTGTCCGTCGGCGCTGCTGGCGCTGTAATTGAACGAGAGAGCATACAGGCGAGCGGATTGGACAACGAGAAATAGCGCTAGAATTCGGTTGGCGATGCGGTGTCCGTAGTGCATGGTTAATATCGCAAACGCGAGCACGACGCCCTGCATAGCGCCAAACTGTGCAAAGGTGGCTAAAGAGGGCATGAGCTTAAGCTTATGTTATCCAAACTGGTTTGGCTAAAGTGTAAAAATAATAATTCAGCATACATTGATTCGAAGCTCAAGAGGTAACTCTCTTGTGACATTATTAAAACTTAAGAATCAACCACCTGACTGTTTTATCGCCAAGGTGGCATCAAATTTTTGGTGTCGCCTGAGTGTGATTTTAGAAATAGCAGCAGTGGTATTGCCAAATGGGGTTTTCCCGATCCTCTGCCGATATTGCCACTGGGGGAAATCAGGGTTCTTGTAGGCTCTTTTGTTTGAGTAAAGGTTTAAGTCGTACTCTGGGGCTGGGTGTCATCACCAATATCATCCAATTGATCTCGAAATTGTTTCGGCGTTAGACCGGCCCAATTGCGAAAGGAGCGAATAAAAGAGCTGGATTCTAAAAAGCCTAGTTGCTCGCCTATTTCGTGTATTTTGAGCATTGGGTTGCGCAGTTGGCGCATTGCGATATCACAGCGATATTGATCTTTGAGTTCTTGGTAGCTGGTGTCTTCGCTGTTTAAGCGACGTCGTAAGCTCGACGGTGACATGTGTAAGTCTTCTGCCATCGTTTCAAAACTCGGCAAACTGCCGGTGCCGCTATTGGCGAGCAGGGAGCGTATCGCTGCACTGGTACTGGCAGGTCGCGAATCTTGGGTGATAAGCGAATAAACAGCGTGCTGTAGAAATGCTTCTAGTGACGTGGGTGTGTGCACGGTGCGGGCACGCAAGGTGCTACTATTAAAAAATAGTGCGGTGTGCTGGGCGTTAAACTCTGGTGTAATTCCGAGCAGGCTGGCCATGCTTTCGGTGTAGGCATCAGACACCGGTGGGGCCGATATGGTAAGGCCCGTTAGTTCTAGCTCTCTTGCCGTAAGCCAGCCGATAAAGGCGAACCATACCCGTAGCCCAGAGGCTTTGGCCACGGTGTCTGAGTGTTCATTGCGATCCCAGGATTTTGGGGTAAATTGCTTATTCGCGAAGTCGCTATTAAATTCGTAGCGCAGCTCGGTGATGTCTGCGCTGGTGTTTACAGTAATTTTGTAACCGGTGATGGGGTAGAGCATTTTTTGGTAACGAGCGGCGCGATTTAGTGCCTCTTCTAAATTCTGACAGTTAATAATGCTGTAGCACATAAACCGAAATACATCGCTTCCTATTCCCGCTCCCCACGGGACAGCAATATCCATCTCTTGCATAGCCTCTGCAGCGTGTTCGTAAAGTGCAGAGTATTTGTAACCGGGCAGCGTGCCTTGCTCGGGAGCTGATAATAGCTTTTTGGCATCGAGGTTTGCTTGCTGGGCAATTTTCTTAGAATCGATCCCTACGTGCTCGAGATAATCCAATAATCGTTGGAATTTCTTGACCGAGATGTCATGCAATCTATTGATATCAGTCATGCTTTTTCTCTTATAGCTACTATGCTTGACGCTAAATGTTGGCGCTTATGAAAGTTTATGTGCTTTAGCGAATTTGGGTTTGGCCTAATATGACGGTACAGCAATAACAAAGTCAATTACGCATAAGGAGTAGATCAGATGCAGTCAATGCGCAGCTATTTGATTAGGGAGTCCCTCGTTAGTGGCTTGAGTAACGCCGTCATCAATGGCGGGTTTGCGTGGTACTTAAGCGCTGGCCGAGATCGTCTGCCTATTTTGGGTGGCAGTGGTGTATTGGCCGATTTTATCGCAACGGCGGTTATTCTGGTTTTTGTCCTTAGCTTAATCGTACTGCCGTTGCAGCAGAAGCATGCCATGAAAAAGGTCGCTGTTGGGGCTGAGCCACCACGGCTTTTTCTGAAATTATTTTCCCATATTGCTATTCGTCGTAACGCGCTAAAAGCGCTGATGCTGGCGATTTATGCTGGCTTACTGGCTCTGCCTTTAGTTTACCTAGTTTTCCTAGGCTTGGACGTCGACGGCCTTAGCCGTGTGCATTATGTGCTGAGTAAATCACTGTTTACTGGCCTGTTAGCGGGGCTGGTCGTTATACCTATTGTTTACATGGCTCTTTACCCGCTGCGTAGTCAGCCGGCATTGAGTGCAAAGGAGTCGTGAATCAAATGTTGAAAAATAAAATTGCCTTAGTTACTGGAGGCGCAGCAGGTATAGGTCGCGCTATATGCCAGCAATTAGGTGCCGAGGGCGCGAGTGTTGCGGTAGTTGATTTTAACCGTGAGGCCGGCGAAGAATGTGTTGCTGAGTTGGAAAAAAGCGGTATAGAGGCTTTTTTTATCGCCTGTGATGTCAGTAATGAGGAGCAGGTTAGGGCGATGGTAGCGGCTGTACTTGAGCGCTATGGCCGCTTGGATATTGCCTGCAATAACGCGGCGGTGAGCCGTGGTAGTGGCCCAATACATCAATTCACTCGCGAGGTTTTTGATCAAACTTTAGAGTTGTGCCTGACGAATACTTGGCTGTGCATGAAGTACGAGATTGAGGCGATGCTGGCCTCGGGCGGCGGCAGTATTGTGAATATCTCATCAAATGCCTCGCTGCG
>NZ_JBFJWS010000142.1:0-8146 GCF_041623545.1 Zhongshania sp.
ACCCTCGGCATCCGCCAGAGCTGGGACGACCGGGAACTCACTGTCAGTAAATGGCGAGACCTTGCCCGCACTATGTGTAACGTGACTGGCGCCGGCGGCGCTGCAATTCCAGATTGCTCACGCTCGGTGGACGAAAAATTTAACAGCCCAACATGGCGAGCCTCCTTGAATCACACCTCCGCGGCGGGGCACTTAGTATACGGCAGCATATCGACCGGCTACCGAGCGGGCGGCTTTAATACTCGTGGCAACAACGATGCCACACTGAAACCCTTTGACGAAGAAGTGGTGACCACTTACGAGCTGGGTCACAAGGGGGATTGGGAAACAGTTGCAGGAACCTTGCGCACCAATGCCGCACTTTATTGGCAGGACTACCAAGACATTCAATACACCCGTTCATTTGATCAAGGGGGTAGCACAGTAACCCGCACTGAAAATGCCGCAGAGGCCGAGATAAAAGGGATCGAACTCGAAGCAACACTGGCACCAACGGAGAACCTTATACTCACCGCAGGTTTGTCCTTTGTGGCGGCAAAATTCAAAGAGCGATTGGATTTGATTGGCGGTGTTGAGGTCGATACCAGCGGCAATGATTTTGTCTATACACCCGAGCGGACCGTCTCTGCATCGGCAACGTATACTTTGCCAGTCGCGGCGAGCCTCGGTGAAATATCAGTAACAGCAAGTGTGTACTGGCAGGACGACATGAGCACCCACGCGCTCATCGATCAGTTCCCAATACTCCCGGCTGCCTTTGGCGGTAACTGGTCACAAGCCGACATTGATGCAATGACAGAATATTCCAATGTCAGCAGCTACGAAGTGTGGAATACGCGCGTCGATTGGCGCAATGTGATGGCATCGAAGGTCGATGCCGCGCTTTACCTTAATAATGCAAGCGACGAAACCTATGTACTCGGTGGACTGAATGTTGTGGATAGCGGCGGCTACGGCGCCAATACTTACGGCGCACCGCGCACCATTGGCGCGTCGCTACGGTATAACTTCTAAACTCAGCGGGGGCGCACTAACTTGTTTCGCCCAAGATCTAATTAAATTTCCCACTTCCCTCCACGCATCTCTAAAAGGAGATGCGCTTCGGGCTACAGCACTCCTGCAGCCCTTTTTTATGTCTTTTACGCCCAATCGTCAGTGATCGTCACCCTCCCCGTGAGCAATATGCAAAACCAAGCGCCAGCATACTCGCGCCCTAAGAGCGCTTTCCGATGATATTCTCAATCAGTTCAGGTAAATCATTTCACTATAATTGAAAGGATTTTCGCGTTGTCATATATACTTCATCTCTAGCAGCTACTCTCGGCGCAATGCATTTTAATGATCAAGCAAAATTGATCAGCCATAATCTTGATAGGAGAATATGCCCAAAAAAGTAATACTCGTCGTGCTAGATGGTCTTGCCTACAATTCTGCAGAGCAGTGTATGGGCTATCTCCAGGGCTTAAAAACGCAGGGGACAAGTACCCTTTATAAGCTACAGTGCGAGTTACCCTCTAAATCTCGCCCACTCTACGAAACAATCCTAACGGGGGTTACCCCTGTTCTAAGCGGCATCGTGCACAACGACATAAACCGCAACTCCAACCAACAAAGTATTTTTAGCTTAGCACGCGAGGCAGGGCTGACTACCGCCGCAGCGGCATTTCATTGGTTTAGTGAGCTCTACAACCGCAGCCCCTATGATCCGGTAAGAGATCGCCACACCGAAGATTTAGAGCAACTGATTCAACATGGCTGTTTCTATCATGGCGATCACTACCCAGACAATTATGTATACCTCGATGCAGAATCACTGCGCCGCCGCCACAATCCAGACTTTATGTTGATACACCCGATGAATATTGACAACGCGGGGCATCACGAGGGCGTAGATAGCTCCCATTACCGCAATACCGTGCGTATTTCAGATGGCGAGTTATCTAAATACCTCCCCACTTGGATCGAAGAAGGCTATCAGGTGTTGATCACCTCCGACCACGGCATGAACAATGACAAGAGCCACGGCGGCATCCTTCCCGAAGAGCGCGACATTCCGCTCTATGTGATCGGCGAGGGCTTCTCACACCAGCCTGACGCAGCACCGAAACAGACCGAACTCTGCGGCTCTATCTGCGAGCTACTCGGCATCGCTGGGCACGGCAAGCCAATAGCCGCTAAAATGTTAGTCGATGCGCAAGCGATGAAAATACCGTATGTGCCAGCTGCGGTTTAAACATTACGCGCCGATTTCTGAAACCCAATCAGCTGCATGACACCACCGCTCTGCTGTGGGCCATATTTGATATTACCTATGCTCTTCGCCATGCCGACTCCGAACATATAACGCCAGACAAAAAAAAGGCGCCCGAAGGCGCCTTAATCAATCCAGTCAATTTACAGACTCAATATTTTCTCACCACGGGCAATACCGGAAACACCGCTGCGCACGACTTCCATAATCGCCGCTTCGCCGACGGCTTCTAGGAACGAATCAAGCTTGTCAGCTGCACCAGTCACCTGAATGGTGTACACGCTAGGACCAACATCGACGATCTGGCCGCGAAAGATGTCAGTGCAGCGTTTTATCTCTGCACGCTGGGCCCCGGTGGCACGCACTTTGACTAACATCAGCTCGCGCTCGATATGGGCGCCTTCAGACAGGTCGACCAATTTAACCACGTCAATCAGGCGATTGAGGTGTTTGGTGATCTGTTCAATTTTGTGGTCGTCGCCAATCGTGGTTAAGGTTAAGCGCGAAAGTGTCGGATCTTCTGTGGGTGCAACGTTGAGCGTCTCAATGTTGTAACCGCGCTGAGAGAATAAACCCACCACCCGCGACAGGGCACCCGGCTCATTTTCCAACAATACCGAAATTATGTGTCGCATCATCTTAGGTCCGCTCCGTTTTGCTCAGCCACATATCACGCATGCTGCCGTTAGGGGCGATATGCATTGGGTATACATGCTCGTGTGGGTCTACGTGAATATCCATAAACACCAGATCGTTATTACGGGCAAAGGCTTCTTTCATTGCCTCTTCCAAATCACTCAGTTGGGTAACTTTGATACCAACATGACCATAGGCTTCGGCCAGTTTCACAAAGTTAGGCAGCGAGTTTTCGTAAACGTTTTCTGAGTAGCGGCCATCGTATTGCATGTCCTGCCACTGTTTAACCATACCCAGATAGCCGTTATACAGACTGATGATTTTCACTGGAATATTGTATTGGGCGCAGGTCGACAGCTCCTGAATATTCATCTGAATACTGCCTTCACCGGTCACACAGGCAACGTCAGCATCCGGAAAGGCCAGCTTGGCGCCCATCGCTGCGGGCAGGCCAAAGCCCATGGTGCCGAGGCCACCGGAGTTCAACCAGCGACGTGGCTCGTCGAACTTATAGTACTGGGCGGCAAACATCTGATGCTGGCCAACGTCTGACGCAACATACGCCTTGCCGTGAGTAACCTTGCACAGGGTTTCAATAACCTGCTGGGGCTTAATGAACGGCGTAGTGATGTCGTACTGAGGGCGAACCCAGAGTCCGTGGGTATCACGCCACTCGTCGATTTGGTTCCACCAGTGCTTCAGCGCGTCTTTGTCTGGCAGACTCGCATCGGCGGCACGCATCTCGTGGATAACGGCCAGCAGGTCATTCAGTACTGAGTCGACGGGGCCAACAATCGGTACGTCAGCAGCGATGGTTTTAGAGATCGCCGCAGGGTCGATGTCGATATGAACTATCTTGGCACCAGGACAGAATTTGCCGGTGGTATTGGTGACACGGTCATCAAAACGCGCGCCAACAGCCAAGATGACATCGCTGTGATGCATGGCGTTATTGGCTTCGTAAAAACCGTGCATCCCCAGCATGCCGACAAACTGGCGGTCGCTAGCAGGGAAGGCACCCAAGCCCATTAAGGTGTGGGTTACGGGGAAATTCAGCTCCCGCGCCAATACCCGCAATTGCTCAGAGGCATTGCCCTGTACGACACCGCCACCGGCGTAGATGATCGGACGTTTAGCCGACAGCAGTAAACTGGCCGCTTTTTTGATTTGCCCAGAGTGACCGCGAGTCGCCGGCGTATAGGAGCGCAGCTTGACCTTTTTAGGGTAGTTATACTCGAATTTGTCGTGGGGATTGGTTAAATCCTTAGGCAGGTCGATAACCACCGGGCCTGGGCGGCCAGTCGTGGCAATGTAAAAGGCCTTTTTAATGATCTCAGGAATATCCTCAGTGCGAGTGACCTGAAAGCTGTGCTTAACGATGGGCCGAGAAATACCCAGCATATCGGTTTCCTGAAAGGCGTCTTCGCCGATCAAGTGAGTCATGACCTGGCCAGACAGGACTACCATCGGTATGGAGTCCATATACGCGGTGGCAATGCCCGTTATGGCATTGGTGGCACCCGGGCCCGAGGTGACAAGCACCACGCCGGGTTTACCCGTTGCGCGGGCATAGCCGTCTGCGGCGTGAGTTGCCGCTTGTTCGTGACGCACAAGAATATGCGGCACCTTGCAGCTTTTAAACAAAGCATCGTAAACATGCAGTACGGCACCACCGGGATAACCGAAGATGAATTCTACACCCTCGTCTTCCATGGCCCGCGCGATCATTTCGCCGCCAGATAACAACTCCACTGAAATACCCTCGATTCAGTTTGAATACGCAAAAGCTTGCTATAAATAGTCCGAGCGACAAGCCCGAAACCTGATTAACAAGAACAAAGATGTCGAAACACATTACCACCGGTTGCTCAGCCGACACGGCTGAATTCCGGGCGAAACGCCAAAATGCTGCTAGGCAGCGTTTATATGCAACGCGGGATAACGCGGTGCGGGCAATCTCGCAACACAGGTCATGTGTCTGCAGAGTGAATGGAACTACTAATGTAGCCGTGCAACACGATGAGTCGCACTCTGTACTTTGGCCGCAGGTAAGCGGCGCGGAAAACAGCCATTTGCTATCGCAAAGATAGACTGCGTATTTTTTAACCTATAGGCCCTTATGTCAATACCAAATTTCCCGTAAATTCACGGGATTACCAAGTATTCTGTCAAAATCAGCGTAGTCGGCCACAGAAAACTGCAGCAGTTTTTCTTCCTTGTGAATTATCTGCCATAATCTAGGCAACTTATCTACACGACACTATCGCGCTATGAATAAGACACTATTGATTGCTAGCCTCTTTACCACCCTCGCCCTTGCGAGCCTAAACACCCTCGCCGAGAAAAATGGCTACTACCGCTGGAGCGACGACGAGGGCAAAATCCACTTCACCCAACAGCCGCCCAACGGCCGAGCATCGGTTTTTATTAAAACCTCAAGCGGGGCAAGTTTAGATAGCGATGTTAGCACCAATGAAAGCAGTGTTGATGTAGCCGCCACATCTAGCGAAGCGATTCCGGAAAAAATGGAAGTGCTGCCGCCCAAGAATCCTGAGCAATGCGCCAAAGCCAAGGCGAATATGCAGTCGCTCGCCGCCAACGGCGCCCGCATTCGGATTAGCAATGCCGACGGCACCAGTCGTTTTTTAAATAGCGAAGAGATTAACGAGCAAAAAAATCGCGCGCAGGAAGTGATCAAGGTTCACTGCAACTAAGGCAAACTGTGCGTGGCAACTACTAAAGGCGCTGCCACGCCATAAACACCCCACTAAGCGCCAACCCCAAAGCCGTCAAGGGCAGAAGCCAGCGTTGATAAAACAAGCTCGCGCCCAGCCAGTGGAGCAGCGGCAAAACCAGTAATACCAAGCCCAGCTGCGCCAACTCAATACCAAGATTAAAACTACCCAACGCCAGCAGCTTCATGGGGCTTGTCGACAACATCCCCGCCAACACCCCAGCAAAACCCAAACCGTGTAACAAGCCCACTGCCATCGCCAAGCGCCGCTGAGCACGACGGTTCACATCAAACAGAACCAGTACTGCAGCCACGCTAATTGACAGCGCGATACCAATCTCCACTGGCTGTGACGGCAGCGTAATCCAGCCTAAACTCGCACAAACCAAGGTCACGCTGTGGGCAAGCGTAAACATGGTCACGACCCACGCCACGTCGCTAAAGGCGCTCTGTAAAGTGCTTTGACCATGACGACGACTCGCTGGCAGCAACAATGCAAGCAAGAACATTAAATGGTCGTAGCCAATAAGCAAGTGGACAACCCCCTCCCAAGCAAACTTAAAGGCGGTATCTAAGGCGCTAACCTCACCCAACACTACCCTATTATCGCCGGGCGACAGTACGCTCAATTGCACCTTATCATCGTCATACGCGCTCGCTACGCGCTGCAAATGCTGCTTCGAACCTATGTTCACGGCTAACAAAGCGCGATGCAGGGGATCAAGTTCAAATAGCAGTGAGTAGCTAAGCGCTATTGGGCCTTTCTCGTGTAAGCAGGCGGCGTCGAGTATCCACACCGCGTATTTACCGTCGCTGTGTTGACTAAGCCCTTCTAAGCGAAACAATATCGGGCAATCGACGCCTCTGCTTGCCAAGCTAATATTGCTGCGCAGCAGCGCGCGAAACTGAGACTCACCCGCCCGCAGCTCACCCCAGTTCAAGGATTGATCCCGATTGAAATCAAAATTGAGTAAGCGCTGCATATCTTGCAAGGCGATATCCACGCGAATCTGATCGGCATGAACATAGATAAAACTATCGCTCGCTTTATGGGCATTGGCCTGCCCCGAGAACCACAAACTCAAAACCAGCAGTAATAAGCGCGTCACGGGCTAGCCCCTATTTCTGCCACAGCGCGCTGCGCCCGCGCCAATAGCTGGGCGTCTGGCCACTCGCGCTGCTCCTGCCAGTTCTTTTCGGCCCAAAGAATGGCTTCTTCAGGAGCACCCTCAATATCCAGTAAATACTGAGCATAGGCGCGCTTATGTAACACCTCGCCTCGCCACAAGGCCTCGTCGAAGCGTTCGCGCAAGGACCTTATCAGCGCCTCACCCCCGCCTTGTCGACGCGCCGCAATAGCGTTTAATACTGCGAGGGAGTCTATCCCTAAATAATCTGCCGTGAGTCCGATAACAGCAGCATTGTCATTGGCTGCTAGTTTTAATGCCGCTAGCCGTGCCCGCGCATAAACATCATTAGCATTCATACTGAGAACTAGCTGCCAGAGCTGCGCAGCATCAGCACGCCTAGCGCGTTCGGCAATATCGGCCAAGCTGCCTGCTGCCCAAATAAGTGCCTGCCGGTCAGCCAGTGCGCCCGCTTTCGCCATGGCAGCTTGCAGCGCAAGATATGCTAGCTCAGCTTCGTTTTCATTTTGCACTACCCGCAAGTGCTGACGGCAACTCGCAACATAGAGCTTACTGCCCAAGCCTTGCAGCCCTTCACAAGCAAGTTCAGCAACAGCATAATTCCCGCTCACAAAGGCAATGGTGAAGCGCATCATTTGCGCCTGAAAATTACCGGGATCGAGTTCAGCTACCACGTCGAGGTCGGCACTGGCTTGCGCAAACTGATGCAGGCTTTGTTTGAGGGAGGCGCGGTACAGATAAAAATCAGCGGTGTAATCGGCTGCCGAAATTGCAGCCAATTCACGCTGGGCATCACCGAGATAGCGCGGGTTAGCGCTGCGCTGAAAATCGAGTAAGGCCTGTTTAGCACGACTAAGGTGTTGTTCCGGAACCGCGCTAACCAACACATCTTTCGCGCTATTTTGATTGCTAATAATAAAAATAATCTGCTCATCATTATCCGGATGAGCTACTTCTGGCCCCGTCAACGCATGCACTTTCGACGTTAGACCAAGCCATAAAATTGGCCCTAAAATCAGCATCCATAATGGAATAGCGATGGCGCGAGCGCGCTTTACAACTCGCAAAGAAATCACTCGCGCCATGGTCTTAATTAGCCGCTGACAAATCGGCAATGGCCTGAGCGTCAAACGCCTCAGTCACATTGGCGCCATTGATGGCAACAGGCTCGGCATCGGCGTCACGCATAAACACCGAGGTCAGTAATTGGCTGAAGCTCTGTTCAGCATTATTGCTACCAGCGCGGGCCTTGCCATCGTACTTACTGTCACCGTTATTGCAGGCAGATAAGCCAACAGCCACAACGAGGATCAGACTGCATTTCAGTATTGTCTTCATCGCGAGCTCCTCTTAATTAGCAGACACTGCGCCAGCAAT
>NZ_JBFJWS010000143.1:0-8028 GCF_041623545.1 Zhongshania sp.
GAGCAGCTATGTCAGATCGAGCATTATCGGCGTGAAGTTGAGGAATTGGAGTCCCGAATCCTGACCAGTGAGGAGGCCGCTGCAGAGTGGATTTCGCGTTACGCCGCCGATTTTGACCGTTTGTTTCCTTCTATATAGTTATTTTCGCTGGAAATGTGGTGACTCTGCCGCATCTCTAATCATTATTGCTCAAGACAGAGCGTAGAATTCATGGTTGAATATATCCCCCGCCACGTCGGGGGATTTTTTTTGGCTTAAGGAAATACACCATGAAGCACGAGGCGACGGCCCGAGTAGTCATAGACCTGCCCCGAGAAGAGGCGTGGGATTTACTTAAAGATTTGTCGTTGGCCCACAATTACGTGCCGGCAGTTACTCGTACTGAAATAACGACGGATAAAACCACGGGTTTGGGGGCAAGTAGACGAGTTTATCAACGCTCGGGAAAAGGTATGGATGAGACCGTAACTGAGTGGAATGAGGGGCACGGCTTTGTTATTCGTTTGCACAAAGGCGAGAAAGGCGCTCCGCCGCCGTTTCGCCAAGCGGTGTTTCGCTATCGATTAGAGGATGCGGGCCACAGCCGCACTGCACTAACCGCAAGTCTGGTCTTCGATATGCGCTGGGGACCTCTTGGCCGAATTTTATACGAGCGCCTATTACACAAGGTCTTTCGGGGCGTAATTCGTGATATTGCGATTAGCATGAAACAGTTTTATGAATCTGGAGAGGCCGTGAGCGATGGCCAGTTAAAACAGTTGCGTATAGGTGCGAGGCAAGAAGTTTAATGGATGCTTTGAGCCTACTAAAAAGTCGAAACTCTGCCGCCAAATTAGTAGGTCCGGGGCCCACGGATGAAGAGCTAACGGAGGTGTTTGCCGCCGCGACGCGCGCACCGGATCACGGCCGATTGCGACCTTGGCGGTTTTTAGTGATTAGTGGTGCGAACTTAATGGCTCTAGGTGACTTATTTGCCGACGCGGCACTGCGACGGGAGCCGACACTTGGTGAGCCAGAGCTTGAGCGTTTTCGTCAACAGCCATTGCGGGCGCCTCTAATTGTCGTGGTAATTAGTTGCCTTCAGGACCACCCGAAAATTCCTAGAATAGAACAACAAATGTCGGCGGCGTGTGCGGCGCACGGTATTCTATTGGCTGCTGAAGCCTTAGGTTATGCCGGTATTTGGCGCACAGGCGCTAACGCTTTCGATGCCCATGTTATGGCGGGCTTAGAACTTTCGGCCAATGAAGAGATAGCGGGCTTTCTTTATATTGGCAGCCGTGATGGCCGAGGGAAGCCGCTGCCGGCACTCGAATCGGCTGATTTTGTAAAAGTTTGGAGACAATAATGAATACCATTATCCCACCGTCGTACACCACTTTAGCGGTGCGCTTAGAGGAACACGTCGCCTGGGTCGCGCTAAATCGTCCAGAAAAAGCCAATGCCATGAATGAGCCGATGTGGGATGAAATTCAGGCCTGTTTTGAATGGTTAGATAGCGAGCCAAGTGTGCGCGCAATCGTGCTTTGCGGTGAAGGTCGACATTTTTGTGCCGGGATTGATCTAGCCATGTTTGCTGGTCTGGGGCAGGGTGCAGAAGGCATTGAAAAGTCTCGATTTATTGAACAGTTTCGCAGTGTAATACTGCGCTTACAGGGAAATCTCACTGCCATTGAGCGCTGCCGTAAGCCAGTAATAGCGGCAATCCACGGCAGCTGTGTGGGTGGTGGTGTGGATATTGTTAGCGCTTGCGATATGCGTTTTTGTTGCGAGGGTGTGAAATTCTCGATTAAGGAAATTGATATTGGTATGGTCGCCGACGTTGGCACCTTGCAGCGTCTTCCCTATATTATCCCGCAGGGCATTGTTAGGGAGTTAGCCTATACTGGCCGTAACGTTTACGCGGCCGAAGCTGAAAAAATAGGCCTCGTTAACCGCGCCTACGATGCTTATGAAGATATGATAGAGGCGGTGTCAGAGCTTGCCCAAGACATCGCTCGCAAATCACCTTTGGCGATTCGCGGCACGAAGCAAATGTTGCTTTACACTCGTGACCACACAGTGGCTGATGCGCTAAATTATCAAGCGACGTGGAATGCTGGGATGCTTAGCTTTGAAGATGTCATGCTGGCAATTGGCGCAAGCAGCGAAGGTAAATCAGCTGACTTTAAAGATTAATAATTAATTTCAGTCACCCGCGACAACGATGCAGTGTGAGCCCGGGCTGCATTAGTTGATAAACCCTAATTCTTACAATGACGCACGGCGTTTTGCCGCTGCGTCTAGGTCTTGTTATTTAATGCAAACTCGAACTATTTTTAAAACACCCTTTGTTAGTGGCTTTTTCCGATTGGTGTTTATCGCTCTGACTCGCCTGCGTGGTTGGCGGATTGAGGGGGAAAAACCCAAAGATAAAAAATACGTTTTGATTGCCGCGCCGCATACTAGCAACTGGGATTTTCCCACGATGATGGCAGCGTCCTTTATTCTTGGGCTTGATGTACATTGGATTGGCAAGCATACATTGTTTCCTGCCGGGCCATTTGGTGCCTTAATGCGTTGGTTTGGCGGTATCGGAATTGACCGGCGTAAAAAGCACAACACCGTCGAGCAAATGGTGGCTAACTTTAATGAGCGCGACGAGTTGGTTGTCATCATTACCCCGGAAGGTACTCGCAGCAAGGTGAATCACTGGAAGGCAGGCTTTTACCATATTGCAGCGGGTGCAGGCGTGCCAATTTACATGGCCTATGTAGACACCAATCTAAATGTTGTAGGCATGGGGCCAGCGTTCTACCCCACCGGTGATTACGAGAAAGATATTGTCGAAATTCGCGCTTTTTACGCCGATAAACGCGGTTTTAAACCGCATAGCGAGTGAGCTGTCTCTACCAAGTTTGGCGTAGTTATTCTGCACTGAAAATCAATAATAATATAAATGACGCGTGGTCCATCTGATTTGTCAGGTGGACGACAAAAGTAATAATAACTCTCACTGGAATTTGCGATGAAAACGCTCTTTGGTTTTGCCTTAGTTTTGGCAACAGCCGCTCTTGTTACTACCTCTATGACAGTCAAGGCCGAGTCTGTAGACGACATCACCACCGCGAGCATAGTGCGTAATGACAGCGCTAACTGGTTGTCTTACGGGAAAGACTACAAAGAGCAGCGCTACAGCGAGTTAGATCAAATCAATGTTGGCAATGTTGGCAAGCTTGGCCTAGCTTGGTCGTTTGACACGGATTTCAACCGTGGGCTCGAGGCTACGCCCATTGTGGTGGACGGTGTTATTTATGTAACCGGTAATTGGAGCGTTGTTTACGCCCTGGATGCGCGGGACGGTCGGTTGTTATGGAAGTACGACCCACAGGTACCCAAAGAATGGGCGAAGATGGCCTGTTGCGACGTGGTAAATCGCGGTGTTGCGGTATACGAAGGAAAGATTATCTTTGGCACGCTTGACGCCCGCCTGGTTGCTCTCGATGCGCACAGCGGCAAAATGCTTTGGGAAAGGACAACCGCAGACTTAAGTGCCTATCCGTATACGATCACCGGTGCGCCACGGGTGGCCAAGGGTAAAGTCTTTATAGGTAATGGCGGTGCTGAATATGGGGTTCGCGGCTATGTGAGCGCCTATGATGTTAATACCGGTGAGCAGCTATGGCGGTTTTATACCGTGCCGGCCAATCCTGCGGATGGTTTTGAAAATGAGGCCATGGCAAACGCGGCGAAAACATGGACCGGTGAATGGTGGAAGACTGGTGGTGGTGGCACCGTGTGGGATTCCATTGTCTATGATGATGAATTAGATCAACTCTATATTGGCGTGGGGAATGGCTCACCGTGGAATGCCAAAATTCGTAGCCCGGAGGGTGGCGATAATCTGTACCTGTCATCGATAGTTGCGCTAAACCCAGATAGCGGTGAGTATATTTGGCACTATCAAGAAACTCCTGCAGAGTCGTGGGACTACACTGCGACCCAGCATATTATGCTTGCGGATATGGAATTTGCTGGGGAGCAACGCAAAGTTATTTGGCACGCACCGAAGAACGGTTTTTTCTTCGTCATTGATCGGAAGTCAGGCAAGTTGTTGTCTGCAGAGCCTTATGCTGATGTTAATTGGGCAAGTCATTACGACTTAGAGACTGGGCGTCCAGTAGAAACTGATCATGCGCGTTACCGAGATGCCCCAGAGTTGATCCGTCCGTCGTCTATGGGAGCGCACAACTGGCAGGCGATGGCGTATAGTCCGCAAACTGGGCTTGTATATATTCCTGCAATTAATAGCTTGTTTGAATACAGTTCAGTTGATGAATACCTTCACCAGTGGGGACAGTGGAATCTAGGCATTTATTTACAGCAGCCGGCTGTTGCCGATCCGATTTTGTCTCAATTACTCACCAGCAAGATTACTCAGGGAAGTTTGTTGGCCTGGGATCCGGTAAAGCAAGAAGCTGCTTGGCAAGTTCCGCATAAATTAACTTGGAACGGCGGTATTTTGGCAACGGCAGGTGGCTTGGTCTTCCAGGGTTCAGCGGATGGCGAAGTGTTAGCCTTTCGCGCTGATAATGGCGAAAAGCTGTGGTCGTTTCCCGCGCGCACTGGGGTGATGGCACCTCCGGTGACCTATACTGTCGACGGCGTACAGTATGTAACAATATTAGCGGGTTGGGGTGGGGCCTTTGGTTTGATTGCCGGCTTGGAGCGTGATGTGACGCCGCCACCAAGCCGGGTATTGACCTTTAAATTGGGTGCCAACGGGGTGCTACCGGAAAACCCTCTGAAACAAATACATGAGCCACCACCACGTTTAACAAATGATGAAGTGATTTTGGAGAAAGGCCGCAATTTGTATTACGCCTATTGCAATGCTTGCCACGGTACAGAAGCCATCTCTAATGGTGCAATCCCAGATCTGCGACACCTGCCGACTGCATTTCATAATAGCTTTAATGCTATTGTGCTGGACGGGGTGATGAGTAAGGCGGGTATGGTCGGTTTTGGTGAGGTGCTGTCTGAAGAGGACGCCTACGCAATTCATGCCTTTATTTTAGAGCGCGCAAATGTCGACAAAGAATTGCGGGCGCAGTCCGGGTGGTGGATTAGTATAAAAACGTGGTTTTTCGGTATCGTTGCTAATCTGATTGGCTGGCTAATGTAAGTTTATTGTTGTGAGTTTTATTGTCTAAGAATTGAGATAACTATGTATAAACGAGTGGAGTTAAGTGCTTTTGGTAAACCGGAAGTGCTTAAAATAGTGACGGAAGAACGCTTGCCAGAACCAGCGGCGGGGCAGGTGCGGGTTAAAGTATTAAGTGCAGGCACAGGGTTCACCGATACGATAATTCGTCAAGGCCAATATACGGGTGTAAAAGACAAACCGCCGTTTACCCTCGGTTACGATTGGTTTGGCGTGGTCGATAAATTAGGACCCGAAGTACGGGATTTCGAAGTGGGCCAATACGTCGCAGACATGCCGGTGATTGGCGGCTACACCCAATATCTGTGCGTTGATGCGAATCAGCTTGTTGCTGCGCCGCCAGGACTGGATCCGGGCGAGGCGGTATGCATGATATTGTCCTATACCACGGCCTATCAAATGTTGACCCGTGAAATTGATTTGCAGAAAGGGCAAAGTTGTCTTGTTCATGCGGCTGGTGGCGCAGTAGGCTGCGCACTACTGGAGTTGGGTAGGCTGTTTGGCTTAAAGATGATTGGCACAGGATCGCTGGCAAAAAAGGCGGTCATTGAGGGCTTCGGCGCGCAGTTTATCGATTATCGAAATGAGAATGTAAGTACGCGCGTCGCGGAATTGTCGCCCGGGGGCGTGGACATCGTGTTTGACACCATTGGCGGTCAAAGTTGGACGCGCTCATATCGAAGTTTGCGGAAAGGCGGCCATTTGGTGGCATTTGGCGTCTTGCACTATACAACTGGGGATGCGACGACTCCGCAAGTACTGTGGGGGTTTGCAAAGCTATTTGCGCTATGGCGCTTGTTGCCCGACGGCAAAAAAACGTCATTTTATAATATTCAGACTCGACGTCAGCGTCACCCAGCCGACTTTAAAGAAGATCTCGCTGCATTGTTTAAGCTGCTGGCCGATGGCAAATTGCATCCAGCTGTTGCTGAACGCGCTAGCTTGGATGATGTCGTCAATATTCATCGACGTTTGGATAGTGGTGATATTGCTGGGAAGGTAGTGCTGGATTGCACCTTATAGTCACCAAAAAATAGCAGGCCTCAGGGTAAACGAGGTTTTGCTTAACCTTGTACGGTCCGGCTTAGTACCAATTCATCGCTTTCGACACTGAGGCTTTCGTGGCCTCAGTTGCTTCTATTAATCCTTACCCGCTTTTGCTTGTTTTCTTCCCTGCCCGAACGAGATTTTTTCCCAGAGCTTATTGCGTTGCTCGAGCAATTTTTTGGTAGCGTAGTTTCTGTCTGCGCAGTGTCTCGGTGGCCGGTGATAGTTTTGAAGAAACGCCGTGGTGCTGTACTATGTTGGCACTGTCAATATAGGGGTGTCGCGTGCATTTTCTAATCGTTTTATATAGCCGAGCAATGGCGGTAATTAGCCGTCTTACTATGAAGTTCATTAGTGTCCCGTCGCCCATGATCTATAGCGGCGCAGGGAGTTCTGCCGCCTTGTGCGGGGCAATGGGGCGATTTGGTTATGAGCGGGTACTTGTGGTTACAGACCGTATGTTGGTGGAGCTTGGCCTTGTCGGACGGGTCACTGCCGAATTAGAAAAGTGCGGCGTTGCGGTGGTAATCTACGATGCGATCTTGCCAGATCCAGACTTTTTGCAGGTTGAGGGTGGAATAGCGTGCTGCAAAAGCGCCGGCTGCGATGCGGTCTTGGCGATTGGCGGGGGCTCATCTTTAGATGCCGCTAAAGTCATCGCGATTGGCGCCGGCTCGGAACAAACCGTCAGAAAAATGGAAGGCTTTTTCAAGGTTTCTGATAGGGGGCTGCCGCTTTACTGTATCCCAACGACTGCCGGCACCGGTTCAGAAGCGACAATGGTGTCAGTCATCACTGATACCGCGACGAGCACAAAGTGTTTTATTGTGGACCCGAAATTGGTGCCGGATGCTGTCGCCTTGGATGCCAGCCTGATGACTGGCCTGCCGCCAGCCATTACCGCGGCAACAGGCATCGATGCTTTAACTCATGCTATTGAGTCATCGCTGGCGACAGAGGCAACTGACGAAACCTTGAAAAAGTCACTTGCGGCAACGGCGATGATTTTCCGCTATCTAGAAACGGCGGTAAAGGACGGTGAAAACCTCGAAGCTAGGGAGGCAATGGCGGTTGCAAGCTGCTACGCCGGCGCTGCATTTACTGTGACAAATGTTGGTTATGTCCATGGCCTTGCCCATCAGCTTGGCGCCCTATGTCATGTACCTCATGGCTTGGCGAATGCGCTGTTTTTACCTCACGTGCTGGATTTTTACTGTGATAGCGCTGCACCTCAAATGGCCCGTATCGCGGCGGCGGCAGGTATAGGTGACCGTACAGACTCGGAGCAGGAGCGCGCCAAAAAATTAGTTTCCGCAGTGCGGGATCTGGAGCAAAGGATTGGTGTTCCGACGAGTTGCGACGCACTGAAACCTCAGATGGTTGAGGAATTAGCGCGGCGCGCCTTGAAAGAGTCTCATGGTTTGTACGGTTACCCTGTCCCGAAATATATGCGCAGGGACGAGTGCGAGGCGATTGTGCGTAAGATCTTGCCTGCGTGATAGCGGGGCGCCTCGCCCTGATAATTCATTAGGGGCGCACAATTTCAAATACGCCTTGGGGTTTGTCTTGCAGTGCAAAAAAGCGCGCCAGATCGATTTTACTACCGTCGATCGACAGTTCATCGGAGAAAATGAGTTTCTTTAATGAGGCCTTGCCTAATACCAAGTCTAGGAACAGTTCGTGGGTAATTTTGAGGGTGGCATTGGCATCCGCTACGGCAGGAGCCTTGGTGTGATGCAGCACAGAATGCTTCAGTCGCAGAACATGATTCTCTTGCA
>NZ_JBFJWS010000144.1:0-8022 GCF_041623545.1 Zhongshania sp.
AGGCTGCAATATTTGCCCGGTAATTAATCGCATGCGGGGGGATTTCGTGACCATGACCATGACGCGCAAGAAATAAAAACTCAGCTGATTCATAGCGTATCCGTTGCAATTTTGCGCTAGGCGCCCCGTAAGGGGTCTCAATCGCCGTCTCTTCCAGCACCTCGGCGCCAGGCCAGTCACACAGACCCGTTCCACCAATAACCGCTATTGTCTTACTCATGCTTTAACTCCGCTGCGCTCTTGGGCATTTTCTATAGTAATGGGGTCCAGCTTTACCGTGGTGGTAGGGAATGCCACATCGCCGCCTAACTCATGAATTATGCCTAGAACTTTCAAAAGAACATCTTGCTTAATTTTATGGTACTCAACCCAGTTTGTTGTTTTAGTGAAGGTGTACACAAAAAAGTCCAAAGACGAGGCATTGTATTTATTAAAATTTACAATCAAAGTTTTAGCCAAATCGATGTCGGCATGGTTCTCCAACATATTTTTAACTCGATCAATAATTTCCGGTAAGCGCGCAGCGTCCTGATAGCGCACACCAATGGTTTCGTAGATCCGCCGATTTAACATCCGAGACGGATTTTCAACCGAAATTTGTGTAAACGTTGCATTTGGGACATATAAAGGCCGCTGGTCAAAGGTGCGGATACGGGTTTGCCGCCAACCAATATTTTCAACTGTTCCTTCAATATTTTTGTCAGGCGACCGAATCCAATCGCCCACGGAAAAAGGCCGGTCTAAATAAACCATTAAACCACCAAAAAAATTTGCCAGTAAATCTTTAGCGGCAAAGCCCACCGCAATGCCACCAATACCGCCAAAGGCTAAAACACCGGAAATACTGTAACCAAGGTTCTGTAAAACCATGAGCCCCGAAACGATAATAACTGCAGTGCGCACTAATTTACCCAATGCCATCACTGTTGTGCGGTCAATGGGTTCATCCTTGCCCGTATAATCGTCGGACAGCAGACGCAGCTCAACTTGGCGTACCAGCGCTACCAAAAACCAACCGAGAATCAAAACCACAGCAACTGCGCGCAGTGAATCCAGCGCGGAAAATATTTCTGCCTTCGTTGAGCGGCCAATGATTTCCAATACATGACTGGCACCCACCGCCCAGATCATCAACAAGGCCGGCTTGCGCGCGGCTTCAAGGAGCGCGTCATCCCAAAGATTGCGGGTATTAGCAAACTTAAGCGCTAAGCGAGCTGTCAGCCGGCTAACAATTAAATTCGCCGTTAAAATAACCAGTACAACAATAAATACGTCCCCCATCCAGGGATACTGTTCTGGCTGAAACCTCTCCCACCACTGCTTTAACATTGCGCTCATCCATCATCATTTCTATACAATTTCATTACTAAGCCCGCGCGGCTTAGACAAATGCACCATAAAAACCTAATTTTAAAATAAATTAAAACATCAGCAATAGGGTCTAGCTCGCTGAATATACAGCGATTTGTTTAAAAGGCCCACCAAATGCCCGCCCTCTCGCCAACAAAGCCGCGAAAAATACCTACTAGACAGCATTTTCCTAAGTGTTAGTTTGGAGTCAGGCTTTCGCAGAGGTGGCAATCATGGCAAGACTAAGACCCCTAGTCGGTAAATGGTATAAAGATATGGAAACCGAACAGCTCTTTGAAGTTGTTGCGGTTGACGATGACAGCGATTCCGTCGAGGCACAATTAATTGACGGCGAACTTTGCCAATACGATATGGAGAGTTGGCGACAGTTAAGCCTAGAGCAGGTTGAAGAGCCAGAAGATTGGCGCAACGCTTTTGAGCTAAGCGACGACGACTACCGTTTCCTTGACGACACTATGGTGCCTGAAAACTGGAATAATCCGCTTTCAGAAATAGAGTCCGATGTTATTAACGGTCTACTCGACGAATATTAACAACGGATTCCCGCAACCCCACCGCACCTGAGAATGCTGACGCCCCACTATTGCTGGGGCGTTTTTTTAATCCCCTCGAAAACATAAGTATTCTTTTAAACTCACTCTTGCCATCCGCAAAACACTGTATATACTAACAGTACCTGTATAGATAAACAGATACTAAAAATTATGGAAAAGCTCACAGCAAGGCAAGCCCAAATTTTACAGCTCATTAAAGATCATATCGCTGACACGGGTTACCCTCCCACTCGCGCGGATATTGCTCGAGAGCTAGGTTTTCGCTCCCCTAACGCCGCTGAGGAACACCTGAAAGCACTAGCGCGCAAGGGTGCAATTGAGATTATTGCTGGCGCATCACGGGGTATAAGGCTTCCAGAAAGCTTGGGAATCCCCATTATTGGCCGCGTCGCTGCTGGTAATCCTATTTTAGCTGAAGCCAATATCGAAGATTACTGCGATATGCCTGCCTCAATTTTTTCGCCCAGCGCGGATTACTTTCTGCGGGTCAAAGGCGACAGCATGATCAATGTCGGCATTTTTGAAGATGATCTACTGGCAGTGCACCGGACCACTGAGGCGCGCAATGGCCAGATCGTAGTGGCGCGAATCGACAATGAAGTCACCGTAAAACGCTTTCAGCAGGAAAAAAGCAAATACCTCATTTCCCTCATTGCCGAAAATCCAGACTATCAACCCATTCAAGTAGATTTACGTGAGCAAGACTTTGCCATTGAAGGTTTAAGTGTTGGTGTATTACGGCGCGGGAGTTAAGACTATGACTTGTATAGAACAGATACCTCTACAGTACGCCTCTGAGTCTGCGGTTGCCGCAGGCCAGATCACCGAAATCACCATGCACAGCGACGCGCATTTGTCCAAACCACTACTGGCAGCCATGCTAATTCAGCTCAGCGCCAACTCGGACCAACGCTGGCTATGTTGGGTAGCAGACCGACCACTAAAGCCTTTACTAAGCACATCAAATCATCAGCACGGTCAGAAAATACTGCAAGTGGTGTCTAATAGTCAGCGCGATTTGAGTGAAATTGCTATCCGCGCCCTAGAGCGTGGGAAAAGCCATACCGTTGCGATACTACTAGAGAGGCCATTGCGTGACGATGAACGCCGGGCGCTGGCTACCGCCGCCAAAGCCGGCGCTGCAGAATGTTTAGTGATTCTAATGCAGGCTTAACCCAACCGAGCGACAGCCTAATACCTACGACGAAAAGGTGTGAAAACCCTTAATGGATGATTTTGGACTGCGACTCCGGATCATCTAAATCCACTTCCCCGTCTTCGGCAAAGCTTTCATTACTCGCAGCAATAGATACGGCTTCAATACCGGCCTGCACCATAGCGCGGGCAATTTCGAGGCATGAGCCATTTATATGCTCGCGGGTTTCGTCGGAAAAACGAATCGTCACTAGTGGGTTTTCATCACCTTCCGAGCGCTGTAGTACAACGTCACCGTTAGCGAGTTCAACCAATTCTAAATATGACAGCACAAAGGATTCCTTGATATTACCAACGCCAACACGACGCCGTTAGCCGTATTGTATCAAACCTCTAAAGCCTGACGCCAACCGCAGTCCCTCAATACTCCATTAAGGTGGCGCGATGGCGAGCAATCATCGACTTTAACTCGCTCAAACACAGCGCCAAATCTGGTTTAGGACGCAACTCTGCCTGGCCATCCCACGCTAAAACGCCCCGCGGCGCAGGGCTCGCACTAGCCGTTTGCAAAAAAGCATAGCTCACAATAGTGGCAAGCCAGCCAGATTCAACTTCGCGCCCTGCCAATTCCTCAATTTCCGGAGGAAGCTCCTCAGCATCGAAGGAGCGGGCGTTAAACAGGCCCTGAGGCAAGGCCAAGCCAAACTTGGGCTGCTGATCAATGAGATCCGCAAGATGGCACTGATAGGCCAACTGCAGCTGCCAGGCAAGTGAATCAGAGCACGCCCGGCGTATATGTCCACCCCAGTCACTAGGGTCACTCGACTCTAGCTGAGCCAAATACTGCTCTGCAAAATAAACGTGCAAATTGCATTGACCGCGGAAGCTTTCCTTTAATCCAGCCAATTACTTGCTCACCTTTGCTTTTTTAGCGGGCTTTGCTGCCTTGGCCTTAGTACTTGCCTTGGCCGCTTTGGCCGCCTTCTCGCGCACCACCCACTTACCGTTCTCGTAAAAAGCGGCCCAACCTGATGGTTTACCGTCTACCTCAGTCTGCACATACTGCTCTTTAGTTTTCCGACTGTAGCGAATTACCGCATCCCGGCCCTCTTTATCTTTAGCCGGCGCGGCAAACAAAAAGGCGTATTTCTCATCGATCTCACTTTGATGAGGCAGTATTTCTTTTACTAGCGGTGCCCTAGTCTCTCGGTTCCGCGGAAAAGCGCTCGCCGCGAGAAACAAACCTGCAGCACCGTCACGGAGAATATAATGGTCATCGACTTTCTCGCACTGCAACTCCGGCATTGGCACTGGGTCCATCTTCGGAGGCGCAGCCTCGCCACTGCGCAAGAGCTTACGGGTATTTTTGCAGTCTTCGCCAGTACAGCCAAAATACTTACCAAAACGGCCAGTTTTAAGCTGCATATCTTGCCCACACTTATCGCACTCAATCAGCGGGCCCTCGTAACCTTTAACCTTGAAACTACCCTGTTCTATCTCATGGCCACTGCAATCCGGATTATTACCACAAACATGCAATTTACGCGACGCATCAATAACATAGCTTTCCATCGCGGTATTACATATACCACAGCGATGCTTACTCCGTAGTACCTTCGACTCCGCCTCATCATCATCACTATCAATGCTGACAAAGTCTTCGGCGGGCACTAAATTAATGGTTTGTTTGCAACGCTCCTTCGGCGGCAATGCGTAACCGGAGCAGCCTAGAAACACACCGGTGCTGGCCGTGCGAATTTGCATAGTTCGACCACAGTTCGGACATGGAATATCTGTCCCAGTCGGCACATTATTTCGCATCCCCGCGTCTTCGGCTTCGGCAGCCTCAAGGGTTTTGCGAAACTCGGTATAAAACTCGTCGAGCAGTTTTTTCCAATTCTTATCACCAGCAGCCACTTCATCGAGCAACTCTTCCATGCGCGCGGTGAAGCTGTAATCGAGTAAGTTACTAAAGCTTTCCACCAGACGATCGGTAACGATATCGCCCATTTTTTCGGCGTAAAAACGGCGATTATCGACACGAACATAACCGCGGTCTTGGATGGTGGAAATAATCGCGGCGTAGGTCGACGGCCGGCCAATTCCACGCTTTTCTAATTCCTTAACTAATGCCGCTTCAGAATAACGCGGTGCTGGCTTGGTAAAGTGCTGGCTAGGATCGACTTTAAGGAGTTCAAGTCGATCTCCCACTTTGACATCAGGCAGTTCCTGATCCTCTTCTTTTTTGCTCACATTCGGTGGCTGCACTTTCATGAAACCGTCAAACAAGACTACTCGGCCCCGAGTTCGCAGCTCAAAATCACCCGCAGTAACCACTACTGAAGTGCTCGTAAAGCTGGCAGACGCCATCTGACAGGCCACAAATTGGCGCCAAATCAACACATAAAGGCGCTCAGCATCACGCTCCATACCGGCCAGTTGGGTCGGCTCTACGTTCACATCAGAAGGTCGAATCGCTTCGTGAGCTTCTTGGGCCCCCTCTTTACTTGAATACGATTTCGGCGCTTCAGGTAAATAGGGTTTAGGGAAGTTGCTGCTAATATAGTCGCGGCACGCTGCCACCGCGTCGACACTCAAATTCGTCGAGTCGGTACGCATATAAGTGATATAACCCGCCTCATAGAGCCGCTGCGCCATCATCATGGTCTTCTTAACACCAAAGCCTAGCCGTGTACTTGCGGCCTGCTGTAGCGTCGAGGTGATATATGGTGCACTTGGGTGGCTTTTGGTTGGCTTATCTTCCCTTGCCGTAACCGTGTAGTCAGCTGCGCGTAAAGCCGCCGTTGCCGCCATGGCATCAGTTTCATTATTAGGACGAAAATTAGCACCAGCTTGCTTTTTCACTTCTAGACGAAGCTGCCCTGCTGCAGATTTATTGTCCGTATGTATTTGCCAGTATTCCTCGGGAATAAAAGCACGAATTTCTTTTTCACGATCGACAATCAAGCGCACTGCAACCGACTGTACCCGACCCGCAGAAAGACCACGCGCGATTTTGGCCCACAGCAACGGCGACACCATGTAGCCTACAACCCGGTCTAAGAAGCGCCTAGCTTGCTGAGCGTTAACCCGATCAAGATCCAATTCGGTCGGCTTTTCAAAGGCAGCCTGAATGGCCTTTTTGGTAATTTCGTTAAACACCACGCGCTTATAGCGACTGGCGTCACCGCCAATGGCTTCGCGCAGATGCCAAGCGATTGCCTCTCCCTCGCGGTCCAAATCCGTCGCGAGGTAGATAGTGTCGGCATTTTCAGCGAGTTTTTTTAATTCACTGACGACTTTCTCTTTACCCGGTAAGATTTCGTAATGGGCAGCCCAGTCTTTCTCTGGATCAATCCCCATTCGAGCAATAAGCTGTTGCCGCGACTTTGCTTTTTTATGGATTTCTTTTTCTTCTGGCGCCATTTTACGGGTCAAAGCTGCCGCTTTAGCCCGTTCTTTAGGGTCAACCGTGCTGGCTTTTGCGCTACCGCTGGTTGGCAGGTCACGAATATGGCCAATACTGGACTTGACGATAAACTCGGAGCCCAAATACTTGTTAATGGTCTTCGCCTTAGCTGGCGACTCCACAATAACCAAAGATTTGCCCATATTATCCTTCTGCAATTGAAGTAAGTACGTGACGCCTTAGCGGCGAGAGGCGACATATATAAGTGTTCATTTCGCCAGGGTCAAGGGGAGAGCCAAGGGTTTTTTATTCCAAGGTGCTCACCCCAAGGCTACACCACCCGCTTCTACCAACTGAAAGCGTGGCATAATTTCTCCTTTATATTCAACAAGTTCCGTAAACATTTGCAGAGGCCTAACCCATAGTGCAGCGGCCCCGTAGAGCGGCCGGTAAACAACCAGCAATTCTTCGGTCTCACTGTGAGTAGCCACCTCATATACTTGGTATTCACCTCCTTTATAATGGCGATACAAGCCCGCTGGCAATTCGGTAAGCGGCAAACTCTTATTTTCCGGCACTATCCAGTCTTCCTTTTTCAACAATCGTATTTAGGCACGAGGCGATATTGGCAACGACTTGCTCATCGGCCTGACACTCCCGCCAATAAACATGGAGGCCAATCGGCGTAAACTCAAGCATCGTCGCATCTGCCGGCAGCAGACTACGAACTTCAGTAATAATGGATGCGATTTGCGAACTACAGGGCTGCACATCGTCCTCACCCTCAGGAATATCCAATAGCCAATATTTCCATGATGGCAGCGGTTTTTTGTTGTGTACTGCACGAGTGTAGCAAACCCCAAACACATCCTCCTCGCGCCTAACCCGTTCGCGCCGAGACTTGGGCATAGCAACAACTTTTACCGATAAGCCGTGTGCGCGTGCGGCCGCTCTCACCGCCACTTGCTGAGATTGCCGGCGCGACGGCAAAATCCACATAATTGGCGCTAGCATAAAGCCGATTACTGCAAAGCCAATGAGCCACGCCATAAAATTCCTTTATTAAATACTGGACAGTTGGCAGGCTTTATACCTTAATAATAGAGTCGATTGCGAATATTTATGGAGCACCAAATGCCAAATTATGGGCGAATCCTAGCCGCGATAGATCTCTCCGAAGAGGCCAACGGTGTACTAGAGCGTGCCGCCGGCATGGCGAAACACCATGGCGCCGAACTGCATTTATTACACGTTGTCGAACCCCTAAGCCTCGCCTACGGCGGGGATATCCCTATGGATTTTTCCGAAGTACAGCTACAACTAGAAAAACAAGCGGAAGACGCATTAGACAAATTTGCCAAGCAGCTAAATCTGCCAAAGGAACGGTGCCATTTACTCAGTGGCCGTCCCGACAGCCAAATTCACGAGCTTGCTAAAACCCTTGAGGTTGACCTTGTCATTGTCGGTAGCCATGGCCGCAAAGGCTTAGCCCTCCTCCTTGGCTCGACTGCTAACGGTGTATTGCACGGCGCG
>NZ_JBFJWS010000145.1:0-7986 GCF_041623545.1 Zhongshania sp.
ACCAAAGCCTATGGCACCGCCGCTCAATTGCGCTTATTGCGGCCCCTCAACAATGCTATTCAGTGAATCCCGAATCGCTAATTCACGGTTAGCCACTTTTTTGAATAAACCGCCAGCCGCCTGCTGCGCTACGTACTCACCTAACTGATCAGGGGAAACCGCTTGCCCCGCACTCTCTGCAGCAGTGTCGCGGTTCGTATCCGGCTTATTCGAGGCTTTCAACAAGTCGTCATACAATTTAATAGCACCATTGTCATGCAAATTCTGGGTGACTGCTGGCAGTAACGCCAACTGCACGGCCGCGCCGCCTTCAGCCATTAACAGTTCGGTCGCTGCACTTCGCGGCGAATTCACCAACTTTTGCAGTGTCTCAGCATCCATATTCGCAACCATGTTTTTCAAAATTGGTCCCGCCACCGGTATCGCATTTTCCGCCGCGCGGTTCATTAGTGTTTCCAGCAGTGCCGCCTGTGGATTGGCAGTTAAATCCCGAGCCACATCAATCACCAAACCTAAAGGCGGTGGCAGAAGGATACGCACCAGGGGGTCGTCCAAAAATCCACCTTGGATCGCCAGCTGCCTAACCACAAGGTCGATACCGGAACTCAGCCTTTGGGCAAACCTATTAGCTAAAACCTGTTGAATCTTCGACTGAGCAGCCAAAGACATATTATCGAACATCGACGCACAGCCGGACGTCAGGAGCATTACCAAGACAAGGGCAATTACACGCAATTATTAAATACCTGAATAGTGAAAATACGAAGGAAATGCCACATCGGCAGCGCCTGCTGCTTAGACCCGCGCAGGGAAGCGCTACTCATTAGCACATTCGCTCGGAATTTGACCAAACCCAAATCCGCGCCTCCATTGACAGCGACCAATCGATCTAGTTCTCAGCAAATCCATGGGGATTCAAAATTTCTTGGCTGCGGTAACTTTACGACCTTAAAAGGCGAGCAACATACGGCGACTTGTGAAATGTGTAAAATACCCACTGATCATAGCGCGCAAGCAGACACTGGTAATCTGATGACCCCAAACCCCACCGAGCTCGAGCAACTGGCGCAACAGGTCAAAGACTGGGGCCGAGAATTCGGCTTCGCCCATATTGGCATTAGCCCAGCCAGCAATGACGCCCACGCCCAGCGCTTACGAGAATGGCTAGACAAGCATTACCACGGCGACATGGCGTATATGGCAGAGCGCGAGGGCCTGCGCAGCGACCCCAAAGAGCTGCACACCGGGACCGTTCGCGTTATCAGCGCGCGCATGGATTACCTGCCCAATGCAGAAAATATGGAAGCGGTTCTCGGCAACGCCAATAAAGCCTATATATCCCGCTACGCCCTAGGTCGCGACTACCACAAGCTCATTCGCAAACGCCTGAGCCAGCTAGCCGAAAAAATAAGTGATGTTGCCGGCGGCAGTCATCGCGCCTTTGTCGATAGTGCGCCAGTACTAGAGCGTGGCTTTGCCGAACAAGCGGGCTTAGGCTGGATTGGCAAGAATAGTATGCTTATCAATAGCAAAGCGGGCTCGTGGTTTTTCCTTGGGGAAATATATACCGACCTGCCACTGCCCATAGACCCACCCCAAGACACCGGCCATTGCGGCAGTTGTCACGCCTGCTTAGTCGACTGCCCAACCGGCGCCATTGTCGCGCCCTACCAAGTGGACGCCCGGCGCTGTATTTCGTACTTAACGATTGAATTGAAGACCAGCATTCCTGAAGAACTGCGCCCACTGATGGGTAACCGCGTATTTGGCTGCGACGACTGCCAGCTGGTTTGTCCATGGAATAAATTTGCGCAAACCTCCGCCGAGACGGATTTTTCACCCCGCCATCAACTAGACAATAGTGATTTAATTGAATTGTTTTTATGGGATGAGAAAACGTTCTTAAAAAACACCGAAGGCTCGGCCATCCGCCGCATTGGCTACCAGCGTTGGCTGCGTAATCTTGCGGTAGGTTTGGGGAATGCTCCTGCCAGCAGCGCCGCGATTAGCGCGCTTAAACAACAACGCCCAAGTGCCGAGAGTATGGCACTTGAGCATATCGATTGGGCATTGGAACAATTAAAGGGAAAAGCAGCGCCATAATCAGCGCTGCGAACTCGTCGGACGTCGGGCTTTTAACTTCTCCCGTCTCCCATCAAGCGTTTGGCGGCTCTTAAAAAGGTCGTGAATAATTCAACATCGCGCTCTCGCGCCCTTCACCTTCATCCGTATAATTCAGGTTCAACGCCACCCGCGCCTGCCCCACACTCACTGCGGCACCCAGACTCACGTCGGCAAAACTCTCTCCGTCATTCTGGTAACTCGGCAAACGATAGCTGGCGTAGGCTAGATTAGTATTACGGACCTCGATAGTCTCATCGGCGTCCACTTCTTCAGACACGCCGAAGGCTTCGGCATAGAGGCTAAAACTCTCGCTCACCGCAACATTAGCCAACACACCTAAACGGAACTGGCGACTAGCGCGGCTCTGTTCACCCCACTGGTAATTAGAGACTTCACCACCTGACTCTTTATAACTATCGACTTTAGTGTTTAACCAACGTGCGCCGAGGGCGGGCGCCAAACTCACGGTTTGCGAGGAAAGTAAGTTATAGGCAAGCTGCCCGTCTAAATGCCAACCGTGGCCATCGGTACCACCACTGGCCGTTAGATTTTGATTACCCAGATTAAACTTGCGATCAATATCGCTGTAATCCACCACGCTCAAACCAACGCTAGCTTCAGCCAGCCAGCGATTTTCCCGGTAGTTCACCAAGCCACTGAAGCCAACACTGGTCGCGGCAAATTCACTGCGATCGGTATTTAACTCATGGTCAGCCATACTAATCGCCGCACCCAAGCTTAAGCCCGGCGATACTGCGCGACTAAGCCCCAAGGTTAAGTGTTTAGATTCTTGATCACCGCCGGTCGGTTCATCACCTGTGGCACCGCTCGCGCTGATAAACAGGCGATCACCATCGGCGAGCCAACGATTCTCCCGCATCACCTGCGTCAAGCTTTGCTGCTGGGTGCGGGCAATGCCTAAGCCTAAGCTTGGCACTTGCCCAACGACTTGGGGCGCCATAATGACGTCGATCATATAATCGCCAGCGATGGCGCCAACCCTAGCCGTTGGGTGCACGCCGTCATTAAACATTAGCTTGCTGGGATCAGCGGTGTTTGTCTGACTTTTTCCATAAACTGGATGCTCGATACAATCACTGTTAACGGCGTCGAAACACATATAACGCTGATCAAAATTCGCTAAGGGGCCAAACGTCGCATTAGTGCCATTGGCAAAACCATAGGCCTCGGCGTTATTCGACACGAAGTTAATCAAACCGGCGAGATCGACCGGAATGATATTCGCATTGCTTAAATTCGCATACGTCCGCAATGCCTGATTAAAACCCGCAGCACCGGCTGACACCTGCGCTGCATAGCCCGGCGTTTGAAAGTTTTGGGCCTGAGCAGCCGCCGTCTTCCCCAAGTCAGGCAAATTACTCAACATAATATAGCGGCCGCCGGCATTGCTCAGCGCCGACACCCCGGCAATTAAGGTTTGTGCAGAAGTAACGATGGTCGCCTGACTATTGGCTGTGCCATTGAGGAAGTCATTACCACCGCCATCAATTAAAATGAGCGCATTTGGATTTACACTACCAAACTCGGTTAAGTAAGAATCTCTTACCTTCGTTCCACCATCATCCTCTCTCCGCAAAAACAAGCCCGTACCGTTGATAGATTTAACTATATCGGATGTTTCATAGCCACCAACCGCATAATTAGTGCCATTACCAATCGCCGGATTAGCCGGGTTAGTCGCCAAACCGAGTGCCCTACCTAGGTGTTGCGGTGCAATTTCGGCGTAAGCACCCGTGGAAAAATTATTGCTGCCATCGCCAACGCGGTTAGTAAAACGAAAACCGAAATTACCGGAGTCCAGTAAGCTGTCGCCAAAAATAAGTAATTGGTCAAAGTAGGATTGCTGGGTCTGGGCTGAAACTTGGGTACAACACAGCAGGCTTGCTGCGCAGAGTGCGGTCAACTTTTTCATATTAGGTATCCCCTTATTATTATTTACAGCTTAGCTGATAAATTCGTTTCAGCTAGCGCAGGTCAATTTCTCATGCGGCACGAATCGAATTTACACGTCAGACAGCTATAAAAAGAACAAGGAGACCCGATGTTGTCGGTGACAACAATCTGGGTTTATACCTATAAAAGGATCGCCTGTAGGCCTACGGCCTAGGAAAGCCGAATAAAATGCTCACGATAATATTTGAGTTCAGCAATGGAGTCGCGAATATCATCTAAGGCAAGATGGGTGCCCGACTTTTTCAAGCCCTTCATCAACTCAGGCCGCCAGCGCCGCGCTAACTCTTTAACGCTGCTGACGTCTAAGTTGCGGTAATGGAAAAAGGCCTCCAAGGCTGGCATCTCCCGAGCCATGAAGCGACGATCCTGGCAAATACTGTTGCCACACATTGGCGAAGCGCCTTTCTCGACGTGCTTGTCTAAGAAGGCCAATGTTAAACGCTCTGCTTCAGCAGCGGTTATACAGGTGTCTTGCACCCGCTTAACCAGCCCAGATTCACCGTGTTGCTTGGTATTCCATTCATCCATCGCCGCGAGCACCTCGTCCGGCTGATGAATCGCCAACATCGGTCCCTCTGCCACGACATTGAGGTCACTGTCTGTTACCACAGTAGCAATTTCAATTATGTGGTCATTGACGGTGTCTAAACCGGTCATTTCCAGATCAATCCAAATAAGATTCTGTGCTTTAGCCATGCCGATGCCTTTGCGATACATAAAAATGGGAAACAAAAACACGGTAGAAACCGCGCGGAGTCAGTGGTTTACACTGCGATAAACCGGAATTGCTGCCAAAATACACGGCGTCTCTCTCGCCATAGTGTCGATTATACCAGCTCATGGGTTAAGATGGCGCTTCTCCGGCGATTGACGTGTCTATGACCAAGCGTAAACTCAGCCGCCAGCAACGCTGGCGGATAGAAAAAGTTCAGGCAGAGCGCACCGAGCGCGCTAGCAAGCGCGACAGCCGCGCCGACCAAGCGCTCAATGAGGGCGAGCTCGGCCCCGAGCAAAGCGGCTTGATCGTTAGCCACTTCGGCCAGCAGGTTGAAGTTGAGGGCGATGGCGGCCAACGTCAACGCTGCCATGTGCGAGCGCAGGTTGAAGGCTTAGTGACGGGTGACCGAGTCACTTGGCACGAGGGCAAACCTACCGGTGTGGTGGTTGCCTGTAATGAACGACGCAGCCTGCTACAACGACCTGACAACCACGGCAAGCTCAAACCGGTGGCCGCCAATATCGACCATATTGTCATCGTTATTGCCCCTGAGCCCCGGGCCCACGCGAATCTTATTGATCGTTATTTAGTGGCATCCGAAGCCATTGGCATTCGCCCGATCTTACTGCTCAATAAAACTGACCTTATTAACGACGAGAATAGTGACTACCTCAATACCATGCTTGCCCGCTACGAGGAGATTGGCTACCCGGTAACTCGGGCCTCAACAGAGTCTGAGCACGGTCTAGACGAATTAAAAGAGACACTGCGCGAACAGATTAGTGTTTTTGTCGGCCAATCAGGCGTTGGCAAATCCTCTCTCGTCAACAGTTTGCTGCCTGGCACCGACACCCGCATAGGCGCTTTGTCTGAGGCTACAGCTAAAGGTCGACATACCACCACAACCGCTAGGCTTTACCATTTCCCGAATGGCGGCAGCCTTATCGACTCGCCGGGTATTCGAGAATTTGCGCTATGGAATATGGATCGCGAAAAAGTCTTAGCCGGCTTTATCGAATTCCGGCCTTACCTCGGCCTATGCCGCTTTCGCGACTGCAAGCACGAGCACGAGCCTCGCTGCGCGCTATTAGCCGCGGAGGAAGAGCACAAAATTCGGCCTGAACGCATGGCCAGTTACCGGCAGATTATCGCCAGCCTCACAGCAGAATAATTTCATGCCAATGAGTAAAATCACCCTAATATTGTCCAAGTATTAGGATGAGGTAATTTATGTTGTCATAGCGCCCGCAGGAAAAGGCCTATTTACGTCGCATCGACTCGGCCCCTGCTGCTACAATTCACCAAAATCAGCGAACACATTATCTATTATGAAAGACTGGCCATTACTTATTGAAGCGAATCAACTCGCCGACGCACTCCACGAGCCGAACCTGTTGATACTGGATACCAGCAGTGCCGACAATTACGCCAAACACCACGTGCCCGGCGCCGTTCACATAGCCCCTGCGGAGCTCCAGTGCGGCATTAAGCCCGCCGTCGGCAAGCTGCCCGCACCGGAACAACTACAGGCATTATTCTCTCGAGTTGGCCTCAACCCAGAAAAGCATGTCATTGTTTACGATGACGAAGGTGGCGGCTGGGCCGGACGCTTGATCTGGACACTCGATGTTATAGGCCATCACAACTATTCCTATTTAAATGGTGGTTTGCAGGCTTGGTTAAGTGGCGGCCACCCCAGTGAGGACGTTGCCAACTTACCCCCTCCCAGTGAGTTCACGTTGACGATCAACAGCACACCCATTGCCGAGATCGAGGATTTCGTCCACTTACTCGGCAATAGCCAACTGGCAATTTGGGATGCCCGCTCCCCCGAAGAATATCGCGGCGAAAAAGTCTTAGCTCAGCGTGGCGGACACATTCCAGGCGCCATCAATCTAGATTGGCTAGAACTGATGGACAGAGACAATGATATGCGCCTTAAAAATCTGAGCGCCATGCAACTGCGTTTAGATCAACTCGGCCTCAGCGCCGATAAAACCATTATCACCCACTGCCAAACACACCACCGCTCCGGCCTAAGCTATTTATTAATGAAAATACTTGGCTACCCGCACATCAAGGGCTACCACGGTTCGTGGGGAGAATGGGGCAACCGCGATGACACGCCAGTAGAAGTAGGCGATACGCCCTAACCCAGTGCCCAGCAACCTTGAATTGATTTTAAAAAGGATCACGTCGTGAACATCGCGTTTATTATTTTGCAGTATTTGCTTCCCCAGCACCTGCTGTCCCGGCTTGTCGGCAAATTAGCGGAGACCCAAATCCCTTGGCTAAAAGACCTGCTAATTAGTCGATTTATTGCGCAGTACAAGGTTGATATGAGCGAAGCTGCGGACCCCGATTACCGCAATTATTCGAATTTCAATGCGTTTTTTACCCGCGCCCTAAAACCGGACGCACGCCCGATTGCCCCTGGCCCAGCTGACATAGCGTGTCCCGCCGACGGCGCCATCAGCCAACTCGGGCAAATCATTGACGGACGAATTTTTCAGGCCAAAGGCCAAGATTACAGTCTTTTGCAATTACTGGGCGGTGACCGCGAAGCGGCAGCGCAATTTTCAGGGGGTAGCTTTGCCACTGTTTACCTCTCGCCACGCGACTACCACCGCGTGCACATGCCATTGGCCGGTACACTGCAATCAATGACCTACATTCCCGGCGCGCTGTTTTCAGTAAACACCACGACGGCAGAAAATGTGCAGGGCCTATTTGCCCGCAACGAGCGCGCGGTATGCCTGTTTGAAACAGAAGCGGGGCCAATGGCGGTTATTTTGGTCGGCGCCCTAATCGTGGCCGGAATTGAAACGGTGTGGGACGGCCAAATTGCACCACCACCTAGCGGTATCAAGACCACCGACTACCGCAAAGGCGCCCGAGAAATTTATTTAGAAAAAGGCGAGGAAATGGGGCGTTTCAAACTTGGCTCTACCGCAATAGTGCTGTTTGCCAAAGACCGCGCGCAATGGGCCGATAAGTTTGAGGCCACTACTCCAACTCGCTTGGGTGAGGTTTTGGGCACCTTGAAGTAATTCGCAAAATGCTGAACGGGAGACGGGAGACAAAACCGCATCGGTCCTTGCGTCTCCCATCTCCCGTAGCGCGTCTCCCGCTTATTCACACCAGCTCCAGCGGAAAGGCGATGACTTCGT
>NZ_JBFJWS010000146.1:0-7951 GCF_041623545.1 Zhongshania sp.
TCGTCAATTTCCGCAACCGAGGCTCTAGCGATACAGAAACTCAGTGCTTTCTCCTGTATTTCGACAAAAAGAGCTTCTCGGCGTTTTTCCGTCAGCTTTTTGGAATCCTTTAAGCCGACAATAGGCTTCGCCGGGTCGAGAATAACGGCCGCCGTCACTACATCCCCGCACAGAGGTCCGCGTCCAACTTCATCGACGCCCGCCGTGAGAACAGGCACATCAAATTCGGCAAATAAATCGTCTATTTCAGCCATTTGCCACTCCAGCGCAGTTTAGTACTACATCGGCAGCCCGTTCACTTGCTCCTAGCGCCAATTGACGATGAATACTTTGAAACTCATTAATCAAAGTCTCACGGTGATTTGCATTATTCAATTGCTCTAACAACAAGGGCCCCATAACCTCTGCACAGACTTCGTCCTGAAGCACCTCTGGCACCAAGGCGCGCTGCGCTAATAAATTTGGCAGAGAAAAGTAAGGCGTTTTTACAAGACGCGATAATAATTTGAAAGACCACTTACCAAAACGGTAGGCAACCACCATTGGCCGCTGTAATAACAACGCCTCTAAGCTAGTAGTTCCGGATGCCATCAACACCACATCAGCGGCAGCCATCACCGTGCGCGACTGCCCACTCACCACCCGCACCGGCAAGTCTTGAGAAAACGAACCAATTGCCTGCAGTATTTGAATTTTACGTTCCGCGTTAGCGGCGGGAATCAGAAACTCAATATTCGGTTGGGCTCGGCGCAACCATTGCGCAGTGTCTATAAACGGTCTAATTAATTGAGCGACCTCGCCGCTACGACTGCCCGGCAAAATAGCCATTACTGGGTGCCCATCTTCCACGTCCAGCTCAGCTCTCGCCGCACTGCGCTGATCGGCAAGGGGAATTTGATCTGCCAAAGGATGGCCCACACAAGTCACCGGTACCCCGTGCTCTTGATAAAAGCGTTCTTCGAAAGGAAATAAGGTCAGCATGTGATCTACCGACTTAGCGATACCCTTCACTCGGCCCTGCCGCCATGCCCACACAGACGGACTCACATAATGCAGTGTCTTTATCCCTCGTTTGCGTAAAAATCGCTCGATATTCAGATTGAAATCTGGCGAATCTATACCCACAACGATCGCGGGCTGCCAATGCAGAAAATGCGTTTTAAGCATTCGTCGCAGGCGCAATAACTCCGGTAGTCGTTTCAGCGGCTCAACCAAGCCCATCACCGACAAACGATCCATTTCACACAGGCTGTGACAGCCCTGGCCAATCATCAGCGGCCCGCCCACCCCTTCAAATTCAGCATCGGGAAAACGCGCCTTGATCGCGCGAATTAAATCAGCGCCTAAAATATCGCCGGAGGCTTCCCCAGCGATAATACCGATTCGTAAAGCAGTCATAAATTAGCCATGGTTAAGCGGCCGGAAGACGCGATTTAACGCACAATACCGCGCTGAGATTGAGTTAAAGAATCCGCCAATAACTGCACATCTGGAAATTCCGCAATCAAGGGCTGCAAAGCAGCCAGTGCTTCATCCACCGTATTGTTCTGGCGATAAATAATTTTATAGGCCCGGCGAATAGCGGCAATACTATCGGCGCTAAATCCCCGGCGTTTTAAGCCTTCGCTATTAATCGTTTTGGCTTCGGCAGGTGTACCACTTACCGTTACATATGCGGGTACGTCTTTACTGATACCGCAGCCAAAACCAGCAAAGCTGTGAGCACCAATATTGCAGAACTGATGGACTAGCGTATAGCCACTCAAAATAGCCCAATCGCCAACAATGACATGCCCAGCCAGTGACGCATTATTTACCAGAATACAGTTGTCACCAATTACAGAGTCATGGCCAACATGAACATAGGCCATAAGCAAATTCTTATTGCCGATAATGGTTTTACCGCGATCTTGAACAGTACCGCGGTGAATTGTGACGCCTTCACGAATCACATTATCGTCACCGATATTCAGTTCGGTTTTCTCACCTTTGTATTTAAGGTCTGGGGTGTCGTCACCGACCGTCGAAAATTGGAATATACGATTGTTCTTGCCGATTTTGGTCGGCCCCATCAACACCACATGAGAGCGAATTTCACAGCCCTCACCAATTTCGACATTGGCGCCAACTATAGTCCAAGGACCAATAACAACCCCTGCACCAATCACCGCACTGGGGTCGATTATTGCGCGAGGATCTATGACTGCCGTAGGATGAATATTCTCAATCACAATCACTTACTCTTTCTGTCGATGCACAGTATCGTCGCCGACGCGGCCAGCTTCTCTTCAACAAACGCTTGGCATTCAAATTTCCATAAGCCACTTTTATCGGACACATACTGGGCTTTTAGAATTAACTGATCACCGGGCACCACTTGGCGCTTAAACCGTGCTTTATCGACACCGGCAAACATATAAATCGAACCTTCTGCAGGCTTTTTATTTAAGGTTTTAAAACCCAAAATACCCGCGGCTTGCGCCATCGCCTCGATGATCAATACGCCGGGCATAATCGGCAACTCAGGGAAATGACCGTTAAAATGATTTTCATTACCGGTAACATTTTTAAGCGCGACTATAGATTTACCTAGCTCGAGTTCGAGCACCCTATCAACCAATAAGAACGGGTAGCGCTGGGGCAGATATTCTTTAACTTCATTGATGTCCATCAGCATGGCTCAGTTTTCATCCTTTATTTGTTTTAAACTTTTTCTCTAGAAATCCAACTCGCCGAAATAATTCGTCGAGCTTCGTAAATCGCGCAGCATTTTTCCGCCAGACTGCCGTTTCCATCATTCCCGTACCACTGGAGTACGAGCCCGGCTCTAATATCGATTTAGTGATCATTCCCCGCGCCGTAACATGAACATGATCCGCTATTGTAATATGCCCCACAACACCGACGTTACCCGCTAAAGTGCAATGCTTACCAATTACCGCGCTACCTGCTATCTGGCAGCCTGCTGCCATCGCAGTACCATCGCCAACAATGACATTGTGGGCGATCATAGTGTAGTCATCGCAAATCACGTTATCGCCTAGCACGGTATCATCGAGCGCACCGCGATCTACACAGGAATTAGCGCCTATCTCGACCCGATCACCAATTCGGACACCCCCCAATTGGTGTATTTTTTGCCAGCCTGTTGGGCTAGCGGCGAAACCGAAGCCGTCACCGCCGATCACGACACCTGAGTGAATAACGACTTCATTGCCAATACTCACTCCGTGATAAATCGAAACATTAGCGTGAATATAGCAATTTTCACCAATCTTTGAGTTCGCACCAATCACCGTACCTGGGCCCAGCACCGTACCGGCTCCGATCACTGCCCCCTGTTCAATGACACAATTAGCGCCAACACTTACAGACTCGTCCACATCGACAGCCACTACAACAGCACTAGGATGCACGCCTGCTCGAGGCTTTTCCATTGGATCAAACAATGCACTTGCCCTGGCGTAAGCAAGATAGGGATCGGCTGTTATTAAGCAGTTTCCGGTGTAATCACTAGCGAGTTCGGGATGGAGAATCACCGCGCCAGCAGAGCTGTTCTGTAGCGCGGCTTTAAATTTACTATTCGATATAAAACTGAGGTGAGCGATGCTAGCCGTGGCAAGAGGCGCAATCCCGACCAAGCGGGTTGCGGCATCGCCCCGGAAATCTAATTCCAGGGCTGCGGCGAGTTCAGCTAGGCTGAAAGCATTCGCCTCGAACATTTACTTAGTGTTATTCAACTTATCAGCTACTTTAGCGGTGATGTCGTAGCTGCTGTCAGCGTGAAGTACTGATTTGCGCGGCAATAACAAACCAATATTCTCATCCTTCACCAGCTGGGGAAGAATTTGCTGCAATTTAGGACCTAGCTCTTGAAGAATTAACTGTGCTTCCTGCTGGTTAGCACCTTCAATTTTACGAGCCAAATGCTCGCCGTCTGCACGTGCTGCATCAATTTTATTCTTAGTTGCCTGACGCTGTTCGGCACTAAGAATATCGAAATCCTTCTGGAACTGCTCAACGATCTTGTCGTAGTTTTTCTTTAAGGATTCTAATTCCGAAACATTCTTTTTGTAGTCAGCTTGATTGCGCATAGCCGTTAAGCGCTTCTTCGCCATGTCGGTATTCAATACTGCCGCTTCAACATCAAATACCGCGATCCGACCTTCCGCAACAGCGCCGCAAGCCCAAAGAGCCATAACAGCAACGGCAACCACCTTATAAAACTTCATGAAAAACTCCTATCCATTATTTTACGATCAGTTAGAAACTACGACCCAATGAGAACTGAAATATTTCAGTATCGTCAATTTTTTCAGGATTCAGTGCCCGACCCAAACTAAAGGTCAATGGCCCAAAACCAGTAATCCACGTCGCGCCGACCCCAGCCGAATAACGCAAATCTGAGACCGCAGGCGTTGTACAATTTAGCTGTGATGCGCCACAACTTGTGCTAAAGACATTACCCGCGTCAATGAAAAAGCCACTGCGCACCGAACGCTGATCTTTTACAAACGGCAGCGGGAACAATAACTCGATACTCCCTTCCACCAGCACGTTTCCGCCAAAAGGGTCAGGATCGCGACTAAAGGAATTGGCACTATCAATCACTAGCAAGCCCGTTGCCGGATCTAAAACATACGCGCCCTGCGCAGATAAAGCCCGTGCATTGCCGTCGGCATCAATCGCTGTGGCAGCTTGACTAATACGATAAATATCGGCTGTTGAGCTACGCGGACCAAGGGTATTACTCTTGTAACCCCGCACCGAACCAAAGCCACCTGCATAGAAGTTCTCATAGAACGGCAGTTGCTCAAGATCACCGTAGCCATCACCGTAACCCAACTGAGTACGGAAGCGGAAGGTGAAGCTGTCGGTCAGTGGCACATACAACTGCCCTTCGTACCCTAACTTAAAATATTCAAGATCAGAGCCAGGCACGGCCACTTCAACCGAAAGCGACTGAGATGCACCGCGGGTAGCCAAAAGCCCCCTGTTCAATGTCGACTGACGCCATGACATACCGGCAGTGAAGTTATTAAACTCTTCGCCATATTTATCTAGAAAACCCTCTTCTTCGGGGGTTGTTAATGCGCTTGCCGGAAGATTGTCGATACTTTCAAGTACTTCGGCAACAGTGTACTTACCCGTGCTAGGGTCCTTAGTACTGACATAGTAGTTGTCTATGATATCCAGTAGTCGCGGGCTGGTTTTAATCTCTTTTACCGCGCTCACGCCCGCTTCAATCAAGGTGCGATTAAAGCCCAGATTAAAGCCGAGCCGCTCAGTTTCTGAAATCGGGTAGCCAAAATTCACACTACTGCCGTAGGTATCAGTGGTGTAGCTCGCAACGTTAATTTCTTCGTAATCGGTGGTTCGGTAAAACACCGAGAAACCACGGCTGACGCCATCTTCAGTAAAATACGGATCGAGGTAATTGAAGTTGACGCTAGTAGCGAAGTCGCTGCGCGAAACCCCAAAGCCAACCTGCTGACCAGTACCGAAGAAATTGTTTTGTTGGATATTGGCACTCAGCAATAGACCACTATCCTGGGAAAAACCAACACTTGCGCCGAGGCTACCGGAACTCTGCTCCTCGACCTTGTAGTGCAGATCAATCAGATCGTCAGTGCCTGGGACTTCTAAAGTATCAACTTTCGCTTCTTTAAAGAAACCAAGCCGCTCCAGACGAACGCGTGACAGTTCAATTTTATCTGCGGATGCTGGCGCACCTTCAAATTGGCGCATTTCGCGGCGTAGAACTTCATCAGAAGTCCGTGAGTTGCCTTCGAAATCAATACGACGAACATAAGTACGCTTGCCCGGATCGATAAAGAATTTCAACGCAACAGTTTTCGCTTCTTCATCACGCTCGGGAATACCGCGAACCTTCGCGAAGTTATAGCCTTCATTCCCAAGGCGCTTTGTTAAAAATTCTTCAGTGCTGGTGACCAGCGCCTGGGAGAATACTTGCCCCTCCTTCACCAAAACGAAACGCGACAAATCGTCTTCAGGCAAAACTAAATCACCCGACAGTTCGGCACTGCTCACGGTATATTTCTCACCCTCGTCCACGTTTACGGTGATATACACCGATTTGCGGTTGGGGCTGATGGCAACCTGAACTGAGTCGGCATTAAACAATAAGTAACCGCGATCGAGGTAATAGGAGTTAAGTTTTTCTAGATCGCCTTTTAATTTTTCGCGGGAGTACTTATTAGCACTGCTGAAAAAAGAAAATAAGCCACCGGTTTTTAATTCGAATAAATCGAGTAAGGTTTCGTCGTCATAGATGGTGTTGCCGACAATATTGATGTGCTCGATGGTGGCATTGCTGCCTTCGTCGATAATAATACTAATCGATACACGGTTGCGAGGCTCGGCGACGACATCAGTTTCAATGCTGGCATCGTAACGCCCCTGGGAAACATACTGCCGCGTCAACTCCATACCCATGGTTTCGAGGGTAGAGCGCTTAAAAACCTGCCCTTCTGCAAGCCCCGCACCTTTCAGGCCATCCATCAAGGCATCTGTAGCCAGCGCCTTATTCCCTTCTAGGCTGATTGCACTGATTGCAGGTCGTTCAACTACCCGCACAACCAATACATCACCATCAACACCAATTTGAATATCGTCGAAGTTGCCGGTATTGAACAATGCCCGCGAGGCATTCGCGAGGGCTCGCGGTTCAACTTTGTCGCCAACACTGATTGGCAGCGCCGAAAACACCGTTTCCGATGAAATTCGCTGCAAACCTTCAATGCGGATATCCGACACTGCGAGTGAATCTTGAGCCGAAGCGAAAAAGCTCGCTGACCACAGAAAAAGACTAAGTGCTAAAAGGCGTTTCATCAACAGCTAAAAACCAAGGCTCGGGGCGCCGCCAAAAACAAGCAGCAGCGCCAATATGTAAGATAAAAAGCATCGCATAGACTAAAAATTACAGCCGCAACACATCGTTATATAAAGCAAATACCATGACAAAAACCACCAACACCAAGCCCAGTTGATTCGCCCAGCTCTGAACTTGCTCAGCGACGGGCTTACCGGTCAGCCATTCAAAAAGCGCGTAGACAATATGCCCACCGTCTAATACTGGAATTGGCAGTAAATTCAATACGGCTAGACTAACACTCAATAGCGCCAAAAACGTCAGCCACGAAAAAAAGCCATACTGTACTGAGGAGCTGGCCACTTTAGCAATGGTTATAGGCCCACTCAAGTTTTTTGGCGATAACAGGCCAGTAAGCATCTTTTTAATCGCCGATAATGTAAAAGCGCTCATCTGCCATGTTTTATCGACCGCCGCTATTCCGGCACCAATCAGGCCGTAATCTACCGTGCGCTGCATCTCGGCAGGCCATTCCGGCATCGCCACACTCACACCGACATAACCATAGGCTTTAGCGGATTCATCTATCTTGCGCTCAGGCGTAATCTGCAACTCACGTTGCTGGCCATTACGATTGACGAGGAGCTTCACGGTCTGCTCGGGTATATCCCGAACATAGTCAACCCAATCCGTCCAACTAGCAACGTCATGCCCGTCGATAGCTAAAATCAAATCACCCGACTGTAATCCGGCGCGCTCGGCTGGACTATCGGGCATAATTTTATCCAATTTAGGCACCAGTGCCGGCATATAAAGCGTCACACCCAATTCTCGAACTGGGTTTGGCTCTTCGACACCTTGCATCCAGCCACTTAGGGTAACGGTGCTCTCGTACACCAAATCGGAGTCTGGGTACTTCAGTGATAAATGGATATCGCCATCTTCACCGATGCGTTCCAGTAGCTGCATTTGCAGCGCTTCCCACGTCGGGGTTGCCGTGCCATCGACCGCAAGAAACTCCTGCCCCGCGACGATGCCTGCGCGGGCAGCAAGGGATCCCGGCTCAACTTTCGCAACGATTGGCGCAACGCCAGTGACGCCGTTTAAAAAGATCACCCA
>NZ_JBFJWS010000147.1:0-7869 GCF_041623545.1 Zhongshania sp.
TCCATATCACCCAGAGGTGGCGGGAATTCCCTGTGTGGCCGCTGTTGATCAGTTGCAAGCTAAGGTCGATACCGTGACGGTTTATGTGCGCGCAGACTTGCTGATTAAGGATGTTGCTAAAATTATTGCGCTGGCGCCGCGGCGGGTGATATTTAATCCGGGCACTGAATCAGCTGAAATGCTTGCCGCTTTTAATGAAGCGGGGATCGCGACAGAAGAGGCATGTACTTTGGTGTTGCTCCGTACCGGTCAGTTTTAACTTGGTTTTTGGGCTGAGGCAGGCGTAAAAAAGGGGAGCCATTGGCTCCCCTTTTTGTTTTCTGCGTTGGTTTTATACAAACTGCAGCAGAGCTACCATCACTACGGCGAGCGCAATACTGCAGTGAATAACACCTTTAACGGTGGTCATTGGGCCAGTTTTACCAAATATGGCATTGAGCTGAAGCGCGGCGATTAAGCCGATGCAAATCCACAGGCCTAAGCTGACAGACGTGCCTGCTTTGCTAACTGCGGCGGCACCAGCGGCGCCAGCGCCGTGGAAAGAACCCATCATGCCGATCAGCATTGGTGCTGAAAACAGTGTGTTAGTCCGCGAGGCGAGGCCAGCTTTTGGAGCTGCTTTGGCTGCGTCACCGGGTACGATGCCACATACGATTTTTTGGTTTGGCCAAATAATCAGCCATACGTTGAGGAACATTAGGGTACCCATAAGGGCGCCAATAATGATGTAGCCGTTTAAGCCACGAGCCATGGTGAAGTGCAATAAGCCTAGGCCGGTGAGGAAGGTGAACATGGCGCCCCAGCGGAACCACCACAGTGCGCGTGGTGCGAGCTTTTTAACCGCGTCGGCTTTGGCAGCGGGCTCAGCTTCTTTAAAGTATTCGGTTTGGACAAAGTTAAAATAATACAGCAAGCCAATCCAGGTAATACCGAATAAAACATGCAGCCAGCGTAGTAATAAATCTGGGGAGATAAATGCGTCCATTAAAGAATCCTCGTTCGCGTTTTGTCGTTGTCTAATTTTTTTTGTATTCACCACAAGCGAGTAACAATGTATAAGCTACCGCTGCAGTGTGTTAGCGTAAAACCCCTGAAGTATAGCAAAGCCGTGGAACTTGGGTAGCTATTGCTGCTCAAATGCGCGAAGTGGTGCTTTAAGCCCCGTCAGGTCAGTGTCATAATGGGATTTTTCTGCCCCTAATTAGAGTGAGTTATCAAGCGTGAGCACGGAAAGACAGGAACCAAAAATTTCACTCTCAATCGACGAAGACGATATCGTCCAGCCGGCACCGTCACAGCGCAAAACTCAGGCTGCGCCGCCACCACCTCCAAGTAGCGGCGGCAGCGGCGGTTTTGTGATGTTTATGCTAACGGTGTTGATACTCGCGTTGGCGGGAGCATCCTACTATTTGTTTGATCAGCTGAGCAGCGCCCAAAAGCAGCTGAAATCGGGGCAGGGCAGGATCGAACTGCTTGAACAGCGCTTGTCCGTTGCCGATGAAAGTATTAGTGAGACTAGCGCTTCTACTCAGGTAAGGCTCCAAGAAATGGATTCGGAGGTGCGCAAGCTGTGGGACAATGTTTGGAAAAAGCAGAAAGAGGAGCTCGCCCAGCACGACGCCAGTTTGACCACCCAAAAAGCCAATTTAGAAAAAGCGGAAAAGCGCATTGCCGCGCTTGAAGCGAAACTGCGGACCAGCGATGAGCAATTGGCAAAAATTGTGAAGTCTTATAATGCTGAGCGCGAGTCACTTACGTCTATGTCGGGTAAACTCGACCGCGTTATTGCGCAAGCCGAAGTGAATCGCAAGCAATTACTCGATATGGGCAAGCAGGTGGCTTCTGGTGGCGGTCTGGATGCGCGGGTTAAGGATCTTGAGCGTCGAGTTAGTCAAAATGATGATTGGCTGGATTCGATCAATGCCTTCCGCAAGCAGGTGAACCGCGATATAGAGGCAATGCGCCAGACTATGTCCCAGTATCATTCCGGCAGTCCTTCGCCTAGATAAGCAAATGGGCAAGTAGGGTGTTAAGTGATAAGGGCCGTGGTGCACTACACCACGGCCCTTTAGCTAGTGTATACTCTGCCGCCATTCCGGCCGCTGTCGCCATCATTTCAGGAGTCCTCCGATGACCGTAATTCGTCAAGACGATCTCATTCAGAGTGTGGCCGACGCGCTGCAGTATATCTCTTACTATCACCCCGTTGACTTTATCCGCGCCATGGATGAAGCCTATCAGCGTGAAGAAAACCCTGCGGCTAAAGACGCCATGGCGCAAATCCTCATTAATTCACGGATGTGTGCTGAGGGCAAACGCCCAATTTGCCAAGATACCGGTATCGTTACTGTGTTCCTGACCGTTGGTATGGATGTGCAGTGGGAAGGCACCATGGGTGTCAGCGATATGGTCAACGAAGGTGTTCGCCGAGCCTATAATCTGCCAGACAACGTGCTACGCGCCTCTATTCTGGACGACCCCGACGGTGCCCGTAGCAATACCAAAGACAATACCCCCGCCGTAATTCACTACCAAATCGTGCCTGGCAACACGGTCGATGTGCATGTTGCAGCCAAGGGCGGCGGCTCTGAGGCAAAATCAAAATTTGCCATGCTTAACCCGTCTGACTCAGTCGTCGACTGGGTGCTGAAAATGGTGCCGACTATGGGTGCGGGCTGGTGTCCGCCGGGCATGCTGGGTATCGGTATTGGTGGTACCGCGGAAAAAGCCATGATCATCGCCAAAGAAGCGCTGCTCGACCCCATTGATATTCACGATCTGCAAAAGCGCGGTGCCAGCAATCGCGCCGAAGAACTGCGCTTAGAATTGTTTGAAAAAGTAAACAAGCTGGGTATTGGTGCACAGGGCTTGGGTGGTTTGACTACAGTCTTGGATGTAAAGGTTAAAGACTTCCCAACCCACGCGGCCAATAAAGCCGTGGCTATGATTCCTAACTGCGCTGCGACCCGTCACGCTCACTTTACCTTGGACGGTAGCGGCCCAGCCGCGCTGACACCGCCATCTCTGGATGAATGGCCAGAAGTGACCCGCGAAGCCGGCGATGCCAAACGCGTTAACCTAGACACTGTTACCCAAGAAGAAATGGCCACTTGGAAGCCCGGTGACACGATTTTACTAAGCGGCAAAATGCTCACCGGTCGCGATGCTGCCCACAAGAAAATGGTCGATATGCTGGCTAAGGGCGAAGAGCTTCCTGTAGACCTGAAAGGTCGCTTCATCTATTACGTTGGACCTGTTGACCCAGTGCGCGACGAAGTAGTCGGCCCCGCAGGCCCTACCACCGCGACGCGGATGGATAAATTCACCCGCACCATGCTCGCCGAAACTGGCCTAATGGGCATGATTGGTAAATCTGAGCGTGGCGATGTTGCGATCGATGCCATTAAAGAATTCGGTGCTACTTACCTGATGGCAGTCGGTGGCGCGGCATACTTGGTCGCCCAGGCGATTAAAAAGTCCGAAGTAGTTGGTTTCCCCGAGCTCGGTATGGAAGCGATCTATGAGTTCACTATTGAGGACATGCCGGTGACCGTTGCGGTCGATGTTCGCGGTGAATCCGTGCACAAGATCGGACCGCAGATCTGGAAGGCTAAGATTGAAGAGCAGACGATAGAAATCGTCTGAGGTCGGGGGTCGGACGTCTGACGCAGAGCCAGAGGGGTCTGCTTGTACGTCCGACGTCAGGCATCCGACGTCCGACGAGTGAGCGCTTTTCGCGTATAGGAGCACACCTTGGCAAATCAAACCTTCTACTGGCACGATTATGAAACTTGGGGCGCTAATCCCGCTCGTGATCGACCGGTGCAGTTTGCTGGGGTGCGCACCGACGCAGATTTGAATATTATCGACGAGCCCTTAATGGTGTTCAGTCGACCCAGCCCAGATTACCTTCCCCATCCTGAAGCCTGTTTAATTACCGGTATTACCCCTCAGCAAGCCCTGCAAGATGGAGTGTCCGAGGCGGAATTTATCGCCATTGTTCACGCTGAGCTGTCTCAGCCCGGTACTTGTGGTGTGGGCTACAACAGTATTCGCTTTGACGATGAAGTCACTCGCTACACCTTGTATCGTAACTTTTTTGACCCCTATGCGCGGGAGTGGCAAAACGGCAATTCCCGCTGGGATCTCATTGATGTGGCGCGTCTGTGTCGGGCTCTCAGGCCAGATGGCATCGAATGGCCGGTGCGAGAAGATGGCACCCCAAGCTTCCGCCTTGAGGAACTGTCAGCAGCCAATGGCTTAAGCCACGAGTCGGCGCACGATGCTTTATCCGATGTGTATGCCACCATTGATTTGGCAAAATTACTTAAAGCCCGACAGCCTAAATTATTTGACTACGCGCTGAGCTTGCGGGACAAGCGCACTGTGGCAGCGATGCTGGATACGGTCACGCAAGTGCCGGTACTGCATGTCTCCGGTCGCCTGCCTGCGTCGAAGTTTTGCTCGGCATTGATGATGCCGCTGGCCCTGCACCCCGACAACAAAAACAGCGTTATTGTCTACGACCTCAGTGTTGATCCTCAGCCGTTGATTGATTTGTCGGTTGAAGAAATTTCGGCGCGGGTATTCAGCGCGACTGCAGATTTGCCAGAGGGCGCCGAACGTATCCCACTAAAAGAAATTCATATTAACCGAGCGCCTATAGTGGCTACCGCCAAATTGCTGGATGACACCGTATGTGAGCGCTTACAGCTTGATATGGCCCAGTGTCGTCGCAATTGGCAGCGAATTCGTAAAAGTAGCGATCTAAAGGCTAAGCTGCAAAGTTTATTTGGCGGGCGCCAATTTGCAGAGAGTACAGACCCCGACGTGATGCTCTACGGCGGTGGCTTTTTTGGCAGTGAAGATCGCCATATGATGGATACCGTGCGCAGCAGTGATCCGGAGGCCCTGGCTAAGCAAGCATTTCCGTTCCGGGATCCACGCTTACCGGAGTTGCTGTGGCGCTATCGCGCGCGCAACTACCCTATGACCCTATCGGCGGCTGAGCGCGAGCAGTGGTTGGCCTTTTGTCGTCAGCGCCTGCGCCAGCCCGAGCCGGGTCAGCTGGGTTTTGATGCGTTCCGTCAACGTTTGGGCGAGCTTGCGCTAGAGCGCAGTTCCTCAGCGGACACCATGATACTCAATGAGTTAAGCGAGTATGCCGATGCCTTGGAGCAGGAAGGTTTGTGAGTTCCCCGTGGTGGGTGTATATGGTGCGCAGCCGCAGCGGCAAGCTGTATACAGGTATCAGTACCGATCCTGAACGCCGATTTCGAGAGCATTGTGGCGAGGGTGGGCGAGGCGCACGGTTTTTTCGCGGCGATCCTCCAGAAGCAATTGTTTACCGGGAAAGCGCCGAAAGCCGTTCTGAGGCCTCCCAGCGTGAGGCGGCAATCAAGAAAATGAAGCGCAGCGCTAAAGACAGCTTGATCCTTCAGGTAAACGCCGCTTTCCCAGAGCTCTGATTAAAGCGATAATGCCCGCCGATAAACAGGGGAAGGTAATGTCTGATAGCGGTCCAGAGCGAGCAAAAAGCACAAACGTCGGCGTATTGAAGGCCATGATGCAGTTTTTGCGGCCATATTACTTACAGATGATTGGCGCCAGTATTGCCCTTGTGTGTACGGCAGCGATTACCCTTTCCATAGGTCAAGGCTTGCGGCTATTGGTCGATCAGGGCTTCTCGAGCAATGCGACTGAGGCGGCCTTGAATGAAGCCTTGTTGCTGTTCATGGTACTGATTTTGCTGCTGGCGGCAGGCACATTCACCCGCTTTTATCTGGTGTCTTGGATTGGCGAGCGGGTCAGCGCGGACCTGCGCAAAGCGGTTTTTGCCCACGTAGTGCACCTGCATCCGGGGTATTTTGAAACCAATCTAAGCGGTGAAATCCAGTCTCGCATCACGACGGATACGACTTTATTGCAAACCGTTATCGGTTCCTCGGTATCCATCGCACTGCGCAACTTGCTGATGTTCATCGGCGGCGTGATATGGCTCTTTATTACCAACCCTAAATTGACCGCCATGGTGATGCTCAGTGTGCCATTGGTCGTGGTGCCGATTATTGTGTTTGGGCGTCGGGTGCGTGCTCTGTCGCGGACTAGCCAAGACAAAATTGCTGGGGTCGGCACCTTTGTCGGTGAGTCGGTTAAAAATATTAAAATGGTGCAGGCTTTTAATCATCAGGAATTGGACCGCAATGCCTTCGACGGCCATGTTGAATCGGCGTTCCGCGTTGCTATTGGGCGGATTAATCAACGCGCGTGGTTAACGACCATCGTTATCACCCTCGTGCTTGGCGCCGTGACCGCGATGCTGTGGGTCGGTGGCCTAGATGTCTTGGCGGGAAAAATCAGCGGTGGCGAATTGGCCGCGTTTATCTTTTATGCGGTGATGGTGGCGGCCTCGGTGGGTGCGATTTCGGAGGTCTACGGTGATTTGCAGCGCGCCGCCGGCGCTACCGAGCGGTTGTTGGAGTTGTTGGCTGCAGAAAACTTGGTGCCTTCCTCGGCGACGCCTATCGCCTTGCCAGCGGCTCCGAGAGGGCATCTGCAATTTGAAAATGTTTGTTTTAGTTACCCATCGCGGCCTGAGCAACAGGCTATCGATAATTTGAGTTTAGATATTAAACCAGGCAGCAGTTTAGCTTTAGTAGGTAGCTCTGGTGCGGGTAAGTCCACTCTGGTTGATTTAGTGCTGCGATTTTATGACGTACAGGGCGGTGCAATTCGCTTTGACGGCATTGATATCCGCGACCTGAGCTTAGATGATTTGCGTTCACAAATCGCCATTGTGCCCCAGCAGCCGGTTTTGTTCACCGGTACGGTTGCTGACAATATTCGCTACGGTAAGCCCGATGCGACCATGGCAGAAATTGAGGCGGCGGCGCGCAAAGCCTATGCCCATGAGTTTATTGAGCGCCTAAGCGAAGGCTACGACAGCTTTGTCGGCGAGGGTGGTATTCGCCTGTCCGGTGGTCAGCGTCAGCGAGTGGCAATAGCGCGAGCTATCTTGGCGGATCCGACATTATTATTGCTCGACGAGGCCACCAGTGCCTTGGATGCCGAAAGCGAGTATCAGGTTCAGCAGGCCCTTGAATTACTTATGAAGGGGCGTACCACTATTGTGATTGCCCATCGTCTTGCGACAGTCGTGGATGTGGATATTATTGCGGTGCTTGATCATGGCAAATTGGTTGATACCGGTAATCACGCCGAACTTTTACAAAGCTCACCACTCTACGCCCGGTGGGCGAGCTTGCAGTTTGATGAAGGCAGTAGCAGCGCCGAAGAGTTGGCAGCAGTGTAATTTACGCGGAGAGAATCTTTGAAATTTTCAGGTAGTCATATCCTCTCTATTAGTCAGTTTGAGCGCAGTGATATCGAGCGCGTGTTTGAAGTTGCTGACCGCATGGAGCCCTACGCTCACCGGCAGCGGGTGACCAAGGTCCTCGATGGCGCCATTCTTGGCAATATGTTTTTCGAACCCTCTACTCGAACCCGGGTGAGCTTTGGTTGCGCCTTTAATTTGCTGGGTGGCGAAGTTCGGGAAACCACCGGCTTTGAGACCTCGGCGATCGCCAAGGGCGAGTCACTCTACGATACTGCGCGGGTCCTTAGCGGCTATAGCGATGTTATTGTTATGCGCCACCCCGTTTCCGGTTCGGTGGCGGAGTTTGCCGCGGCCAGTCGAGTGCCGGTGATGAACGGTGGCGACGGCGCCAACGAACACCCCAGTCAGGCGCTATTGGATCTCTATACCATTCGCAAAGAATTGCAGCATCAAGGGCGCAGTGATCTCGATGGCCTGCGTATTGCGATGATCGGCGATTTAAAATACGGCCGCACGGTGCATTCGCTGTGTAA
>NZ_JBFJWS010000148.1:0-7851 GCF_041623545.1 Zhongshania sp.
GACATCAAAGGCAACAAGCACCCGAGCATGGCCCAAGTGGCAGTAGTCATATACCGTCATACCACAGACATACATGCCAATCTTGCCGTCTTGTAATGGTTTTAGCGGCTGCTTGCTGCGGCTGAGGGTGTTGTAGATTTGTATGCTCATAAGTATTCGCTTAATGCTGGACGGGAGACGGGGGCTTATCCCCGAGACCCGTAACGTAAATTTAGTTTCGCAGTTGCCCGTAATTATGCACGCTAGACCAAACGTCAGACGTCAGACGTCGGACGCCAGGCCCATCACTCGCCCGTCTCTTTACTACCCCACGTATCCCGCAAGGCGATCGCGCGATTAAATACCGGTTTGTCACTGCAATGTTCATGGCGGTCAGCAACAAAATAGCCGGTGCGCTCGAACTGGAAATGCGTTTCTGGCGCCGCGTCAGCGAGCCCAGGTTCAATCCAGCAGTTTTCCAATACCGTTAACGAATCCGGATTCACGTGATCTAAAAACTCTTCGCCGCCACGGTCGGGCGCCTCGTGGGTAAATAGCCGGTCGTATAAACGCACCACCGCCTGCTTACCACGACTTGCCGAAACCCAGTGAATAACCCCTTTTGGCTTCACACCATCTGCCGGATCTTCACCTAAGGTGCCGTCGTCATAGCTACAATGCACCTCGATAATATTGCCCTCATCATCTTTAACAACAGATTCAGCAAGCAAAACGTAAGCGCTGCGCAGACGCACCTTTTTCCCTAAGACCAAGCGCTTAAATTTCTTATTAGCCTCTTCTCGGAAATCATCGCGTTCAATATATACTTCGCGACTAAAGGGCAGCGTGCGTTCGCCAAGATCATCTCGATTCGGGTGGCCCGGAGCGGTAAGTTGCTCAACCTTATCTCCCGGGTAGTTGGTAATAACCACTTTTAGTGGATCCATAACACACATGGCCCGAGGCGCATTTTTATCGAGATCATCGCGAATCGCGTGCTCCAGCATCGCCATATCAACCACCCCTTCACTGCGCGCGACCCCAACCATATCGCAGAAATTGCGCAGCGCCTTCGCGGTGTAGCCGCGACGACGCATGCCGGCGATAGTCGGCATACGTGGGTCATCCCAACCATCTACCACTTTCTCGTCGACCAGCATTTTCAGCTTGCGCTTACTGGTCACCGTGTAATTGATGTTTAGGCGGGCAAACTCGTACTGTTTGGGCTGTGCAGGTACTGGCAAATTCGCCAAAAACCATTCATATAAAGGGCGGTGATCCTCAAATTCCAGCGTACAGATAGAGTGCGTAATCCCCTCTAAGGCGTCGGACTGACCGTGAGTAAAATCGTAGTTTGGGTAAATACACCACTTGTCGCCAGTCTGATGATGGCTAACTTTGCGGATTCGATAAATGATCGGGTCGCGCAAATTGATGTTTGGTGCCGCCATATCAATTTTAGCCCGCAAGACCCGGCTACCCTCATCAAACTCACCGTCACGCATTCCCGCAAACAGCGCAAGGTTTTCCTCAGGGCTACGATCGCGATACGGGCTATTACGGCCTGCCTCAGTTAAGGTACCGCGATATTCCCGAGCTTCGTCGGCACTTAAATCACAGACGTAGGCATTACCAGTACTTATTAAATGCTGTGCATATTCGAACAAGGTGTCAAAGTAGTCAGAGGCATAGCGAATCGGGCCCGACCATTCATAGCCCAACCAGCGAATATCTTCCTGAATGGCATCGATGTAAGCCTGTTCTTCTTTAGCGGGGTTGGTATCGTCAAAACGCAGATGACAGCGGCCACCGAATTGCTCGGCCAAGCCAAAGTTCAAGCAGATAGATTTGGCATGACCAATGTGAAGAAAGCCGTTCGGCTCTGGTGGAAAGCGGGTTACCAGCTCGCCCGTCAATCGCCCACTGGCAATATCCTCTTTAATGATAGTGCGCAGGAAATTATTGCCCGTTACTGCTGTGTCAGTCATTGAATCATTCCGTTAATCGTCATTTTCCTGCCAGCCGCATCAAACGTGCTGCCGGCGGATTTGAAGCGCCAAGTGCGAGGCTGGTTTCGCCGAGGGACCAAAAGCCGTATTATAGCGGCTTTAAATTCTGGTTATAAGCGAGATCAGCGTAAATGATTATCTTCAAAACGAATTTTGGCGACATCACTATTGAATTAGACTTTGAAAACGCCCCCAAGACCTCCGAAAACTTCAAGCAGTACGTTGTTGACGGCTACTACGACGGCACTATTTTTCACCGTGTTATCGACGGTTTCATGCTCCAAGGCGGCGGTTTTGAGCCAGGCATGAAACAAAAAGCAACGCGTGCCACCATTGAAAACGAAGCAGACAACGGGCTAAAAAATGACGTCGGCACCCTTTCCATGGCCCGCACCTCGGACCCACATTCTGCAAGTTCACAATTCTTCATTAACGTGAAGAATAACGACTTCCTGAACCACAGCAGTAAAACTATGCAGGGCTGGGGTTATGCGGTATTCGCCAAAGTTACCGACGGCATGGACGTCGTTAACAAAATTAAAGGTGTCAAAACTGGCAGCGCTGCTGGGCATCAAGACGTTCCAGTCGAAGACGTGATCATTGAGAAAGCGGTTTGGGTAGACTGATCGCCCCATGACTAGTCTCTTTATCTCAGATCTTCATCTGGATGAAAAGCGCCCGGATATTACCCGGGCGTTTTTTGATTTTTTACGCAGCCATGCCAGTAAGGCGCAGACTTTATACATTCTCGGTGATTTTTTTGAAGCCTGGATAGGCGACGACGATCGCTCCGATTTAATCGATCAAGTTAGCGCAGAACTAAAAAACCTCACGAACAAAGGTGTCGCGTTATACATAATGCATGGCAACCGAGACTTCCTGATCGGTAGGCAGTTCTGCAATACCGTTGGCGCTGAACTACTGAGTGACCCCACAGTAATTGAGCTTAACGGCGAAGCCACGCTACTCATGCACGGCGACAGCCTCTGCAGTGACGACCAAGAATATATGCAGTTTCGTAAAATGCTGCGCTCAGCAGATTGGCAGAAAGAAGCTTTAGCCAAGCCGCTGGAAGAGCGCCGCGTCATAGCGCAGCACTTGCGCATGGCCAGCAGCGAGGCCAATAGCAATAAGGCCGAAGACATCATGGATGTAAATCCAGATGATGTGATTCGCGAAATGCAGAACCACCAGTGTCATCGTTTAATCCACGGCCACACGCACCGCCCGATGCGCCATCCGCTCAGCATAGGTGGTAAGCCCGCCGAACGCATAGTGCTCGGCGACTGGGACAACGCGATCTGGTTCTTAAGCGCTGACGACCGTGACCTAAAGTTAGAAAAAATCCCCTTTTCAAGCACCGCACACTAAGACCAAACCCTCTCCTTGCAGCGCTTTTTTGCGCTGCACTGCACCATTTTGACCATAGCCTACCTAGCACACTTAAAATAAGCAGCACCTCTTTAGCGCACTATGTCGACGCAAAATCTACACAAAAAACTCCCAACATGCTGTTTTTATTATAAATATGCCTCATGGCATAGCTATTGCTAACACCTAAGCAGAACGTTCTGATCCAAAACGCAACTCGCCAACATCGGCGATGTTACGAAAACGGAATACCGCAATGCTGATCACATTGCGGCTGCCGTCACTCACTCGGAGACAGATAAATGCCTTGGTATCATAGCCTCATAAAACGTACTGTCGGCGCCCTTGCGTTAACAAGCAGCTGCTTTGCAATGGCCGCCGACCTAGAGAAAGAAGAGTTAAAATTTGGCTTCATTAAACTCACAGACATGGCACCGCTGGCCATTGCTTACGAAAAGGGCTATTTCGAAGATGAAGGCTTGTACGTCAGCCTAGAAGCTCAAGCGAACTGGAAAGTCCTACTCGATCGCGTTATCGATGGGGAGCTGGATGGCGCCCACATGCTGGCTGGGCAACCGCTCGGCGCCACCATTGGTTTTGGTACCCAAGCTCATATCATAACCGCCTTCAGCATGGACCTTAACGGCAACGGTATCACCGTATCCAATAGTGTCTGGGACGAGATGAAGCAACACATCCCCAAGCAAGCTGACGGCAAACCCGTTCACCCAATCAAAGCCGATGCACTTAAACCCGTAGTTGATAAGTACAAGGCTGAAGGCAAACCATTCAAAATGGGCATGGTTTTCCCAGTGTCCACCCACAACTACGAATTGCGCTACTGGCTCGCGGCTGGCGGCATCCATCCAGGCTACTATGCGCCACTCAAAGGCGACACCAGCGGTCAAATCGACGCCGACGCACTACTCTCTGTTACCCCGCCACCGCAAATGCCAGCCACACTCGAAGCGGGCACGATATATGGTTATTGCGTTGGCGAGCCCTGGAACCAGCAAGCCGTATTCAAAGGCATTGGCGTGCCAGTCATAACCGACTATGAAATCTGGAAAAACAACCCAGAAAAAGTCTTTGGCGTAAGCAATGAATGGGCAGAGAAATACCCAAACACCCACATTGCCGTCGTCAAGGCCATGATCCGCGCCGCAAAATGGCTGGATGAAAACAACAACGCCAACCGCCCTGAAGCCGTTAAAATCCTCGCAAAATCAGCCTACGTTGGCGCCGACTACGATGTTATCGCCAACTCGATGACTGGGACCTTTGAATACGAAAAAGGCGATAAGCGCGAGATCCCCGACTTCAATGTTTTCTTCCGTTACAACGCTACCTTCCCTTACTACTCCGACGCGATTTGGTACCTGACACAAATGCGTCGCTGGGGGCAGATTCCAGAGCATAAACCGGACAGCTGGTATTTGGACATCGCCAAAAAGGTGTACCGGCCAGACATTTATCGCAAAGCAGCGGAAGCACTAATTGCTGAGGGTAAAGTAAGTGCCAGTGAATTCCCAAACTTTGCTACTGAAACCGGATTCAAACCACCGCAATCCGAGTTCATTGACAACATCACCTACGATGGCAACAAGCCCAATGAATACATCTCTAAGTTCAGCATCGGTCTGAAACCCAAAGACACTCTGAAGTAGTCGTAACGCCCCGCTGAGCTGCAGCGGGGCAATCAGGAGCATATATGTTTAAACAAAATACCCTCCACTATCTAAGTGTTGCAGGCTTTGCGTGGCTGGTTCCTTTAATCAAACTAGCCACTTTGGAAAACCCGAGGGAACAGGTACAAGAAATAGTTCGCCTTATTGGCCTACCGCTGGTCGCCATTTTGATCTTCCTCGCCATTTGGTCTACTGCAGCATCGCGGATCAACACGAGCTTGGGCACCTTCCCAGGACCTGGCGCCGTTGTCTCCGCAACCCAAGGTCTTTTTCATGAACATCTTATTGAGCGTGAAAAAGCCGCCGCTTTTTATGAGCGCCAAGAAAAACGCAATGAAGTAAAACTTGCTAAAAACCCCAATGCAGAAATCAAGATTCGCGACTACACCGGCAAGCCAACTTACTTTGATCAAATTATTACCAGCCTGATCACCGTTTTTACTGGGTTTCTAATCGCATCACTGATCGCGGTACCGATTGGCATAACATGCGGTTTAAGCCCCTTGCTAAACACAGCGATTACACCAATTATTCAAATACTAAAGCCAGTCTCGCCCCTTGCCTGGCTGCCACTAGTAACCATGGTGGTCAGTGCCGTTTATGTCAGCGATGATCCTATGCTATCCAAATCGTTTATCAACTCAGCGATTACCGTGACTCTATGCTGTATGTGGCCAACCTTGATCAACACTGCCGTCGGCGTTGCCAATATCGACAAAGACCTGATTAACGTCGGTCGCGTTATTCAGCTCGGCTGGTTTACGCGTGTTACCAAAATTGCGATTCCCGCGGCGCTGCCGATGATATTTACCGGTCTACGAATTTCACTAGGCATCGGCTGGATGGTCTTAATTGCAGCTGAAATGCTCGCCCAAAACCCAGGCTTAGGTAAGTTTGTATGGGATGAATTTCAAAATGGCAGCTCGGAATCGCTAGCCCGCATAATGGTCGCGGTTATAACGATCGGCTTTGTTGGGTTCATTCTGGACTCATTCATGCACACCCTTCACAAAATCATCGCCCACGACGAAGCTTGAAACTAAGGATTCCGCCATGTCGACTTATCTTGATATTTCACAAATTAGTATAGAGTTCCCCACCAAAACCGGCCCATTTAAGGCGCTAGACAAAGTCGATTTAAAAATCGATCGCGGAGAATTTATCTCCCTAATTGGCCACTCGGGCTGCGGCAAATCAACTGTACTAAACATCGTTGCAGGGCTTTACGAAGCGACCGAAGGCGCTGTCATTCTTGAATCCAAGGAAGTTAACGCGCCTGGCCCAGATCGTGCAGTCGTATTCCAACACCACTCCCTGTTCCCATGGCTAACGGTATTTGAAAATGTTGAGATTGCGGTCAAACAAGTTTTTAAAGGTAAAAAGTCAAAGGCCGAAATCCGACAATGGGTCGACTACAATCTTGCTTTGGTGCACATGTCTCATGCTAGCCACAAGCTTCCCGCAGAGATTTCTGGCGGCATGAAGCAGCGCGTCGGCATTGCGAGAGCACTAGCAATGGAACCCAAGGTATTACTGATGGACGAGCCTTTTGGGGCCCTAGATGCACTAACCCGAGCTCACCTCCAGGATGCCTTAATGGAAATTCAAGCCGAGCTTAATAATACCGTTATTCTTATTACCCACGATGTCGACGAGGCAGTACTTCTCTCGGATCGTATTGTCATGATGACGAATGGTCCGGCTGCAAAAGTTGGCGAAATTCTCAATATCGACCTACCTCGACCACGCGACCGTTTAGCCCTGGCAGATAACCCTGCCTATAACCATTATCGTGCAGCAGTACTCACCTTCCTGCACCAAAAACAAGCTAAAACAGAGACACCTCCCCCCCAGATTCAGTCAGCAGAAATTCCAATAGCAGAAGTAAAAAAGGCAGTAGGAGCATAATCCATGGGCGCCATTCACAATCGGAACGGAATTCAATTGGAAAAAACGGATGTCACCCTCGGGTTTATCCCCTTAACTGACTGCGCGCCTCTGGTCATAGCCCAAGAAAAAGGCTATTTCAGCGCCGAGGGCCTAAATGTCACTCTCTCCCGCGAAGCGTCATGGGCAAGTATTCGCGACAAAGTCGGTCTCGGCATCCTGGACGGCGCGCAAATGCTTGCATCTATTCCAGTTGCTTCGCGCCTCGGAGTCGGCGGACCCAAAATTGATATGGTGAGCGCTATGGTGCTCGACCTCAATGGCAATGCCATTACTATCAATAATCAACTTTACAATCACTTATATGAAATTGATTCGCGCAGTGAGTTCAGCCCGCTTATTGCAGCGCAAGCACTGCAATGCCTGATTGAAGAAAATAAACGAGGTAAGCGGCCCAAGCTGCGTTTTGGCGTCGTTTACCCCTGCTCCACGCAAAGTTATGAGCTGCGTTACTGGCTGGCCAGCGCAGGAATTGACCCAGACCGCGATATCGAAATAGTGGTTATTCCCCCGCCAAAAATGGTCACCGCAATGACCGACGGAGACATCCACGGATTCTGTGTGGGCGAGCCTTGGAATACACTTGCAGTACAGCAACAAATTGGTCATGTGGTTGCCACTAAATACCAACTTTGGAATAACAGCCCAGAAAAAGTCTTTGCCGTTAGCGAAAGTTGGTCCAAGGATTACCCAGCCACCCATCAAGCCTTATTACGCGCCTTAATTAAGGCTTGTATTTGGCTGGACAAAAAGGAAAATCGCAGGCTCACGGCCAAAATTATCAGTCAGGCAGCGTACATAGCCCTGCCGGAAGAAACCGTCGCGCTGTCACTCATGGGCTCCTCGCTAAAGCATCA